>DASYGR010000448.1:0-8508 GCA_035999525.1 Terriglobales bacterium | reverse complement strand
CCGCGGTGCCCCAGTAGCCTATGCGTGCGTCGAGACTTCCTGTCCAGGAGCGCAGGAACAGATAAAAGGCGGCTGTGAATTCCAGAGCGTACAGAGCTTCTGGCAGCATGACTCGGGTGAAGATGAACATGCCGGCGCTTGTGGCCGTGATCAAAGCGGCGTAGAAACCGGCGCGCTCGCCAAGAAATCGACGGCCAAACTCATACACCAGCAGCACGAGTCCCATCATCGCCAGGGCTACCGGCAGGCGAGTCGCGAATGCGCTCTCTCCCAGCAGTGCATAGCTGGCTGCGACCAGCCAAAAATGCAGTGGAGGCCGGATCAAGTAGCGGATGCCGTCCATATACATCACCACGAAGTCGTGGCGTTGGAGCATCTCGCGGGCGACCAGAGCGTGCGCGGCGTCCACATCGTCATCGAGCAATGCGGGGGACGCGGCCGTGCCGATGTACAAAACCCCGGAAAGCACAAGCAGGCTTAAGAAAGCCAAACGAGAACGGATACCGGCCTCCAGGGTGTTCGCGCATCAAGACAGGAGGCGCGAGTCGAAAGACCTGCTTTTCGCAGGCGATCAAATTACAGTAAGCCCGCCGGAAAAGTGTCGCAACATTGTAATTTCTTTAGAGGACTCGGAGTCAGCGTTGGCACTCGAACTCTGCGTTGGGCAGGAACGGCGGAGGCCGCGAACTCTAAATCGTATTATCGTGGCTCTCGCAAACGTGCTGCGATCGCAACCGCCATTGCATGGGCGGCGCGTGCGTCCGGATGCGAGTCTCCCCGCACGTGCCAGCTCGGGTCCAACTTGACCAATAGGTAAGGGAGTCCGGCGTCATCGAGGATTTCGCGCCGAAGGACGCGCTCGGTTGGATCCTCTGGTGTGAACTCCGGCACAAGGATGATCGGGAGAGCTCCGCGCGAACGAGCCAAGGCAACCGTAGCGAGCAGCACTTCGCGGGTCACGATTACGCCGCGTTCGATCGCCTCGCTGCTGCGGTAGGGGAACATGATGTCGCGAATTGCCGCTAGCCGCCATTGGAAAACACCCGGCCGCCAGACAAGTCCCGGTTCGACCTGTGACCCATCGAACTTAGGCCCGTCGGGGTTTGACCAATCGACGCTTGACCAGTCGAGGTGGGGCCGGTCCGTGTCCAGATTCCGATCAAACAATGTAGGCATGAATAGTGACACGACCGCTATCGGTTGACGAAACCGCGGCAGTTCCGCCACTAAGCGCAAATATGCCTGGTCGGTGGCGTATCCGTTGACCGCAATATTCGCGCACTGGGTCCCCAAGATTGCTCCTACCTGCGCTGGAACGCTCTCCTGCCAGGTCAACCCATATCCCACCATGCTCGACTCGCCTGTAAATATGATGGTCGGACGATCTGGATCAACCACGGCGTTGGCGTCGCGGACACGATAGCCCGCCGGATCGAACGTATATTCGACCACGCGACCGCCGATCTTTTCGTGTCCGGTTCGTGCCGGAACGAAAAGCCAACCCAGTCGCGGGTCGCGATGCCGGAGCGGTTCCTCATCTGGCGGCCGCTCCTCGGCAGCGTCTCCGAAAGTATGGCGAAGCACCAACTCGCTCGTCCCGAGCGCCATCGCCATCGCGAGCAACACGCTCCCAACATCCGCCATGAGTCTTCGTGGGGGCACGCGCGCGACTAGACGACCGATACGTGGCCGCAAGATCAGTGCCAGAGTTGCTCCAAGGGCAGCCGTCACGAGACGCACCAGTGACGCCATCATCACAAACAAGTGACGCGAAAAAACAAAAGAAGGAAGAAAATGGCGGTCAAGCCATTGGTGGTTTGCTGCGAGAGCGGCTCCGAGGAGAGCGATTCCAGCCAATACGACTGCGATCTCAGTGACCAACCGCGCAGCAAATCGTTGAGAGTTGACGACTGGAGATGAAAGCTGATATTTCAAAAAACGATGCTACCACGCGTTTCAAAGCTGTAGAAATTTCCTATCGCGATTGCTGCAAACCATCAGCCTTCGAGTAGCTTTCCAATGTAACGAAATGTGAACTCTAATCGTGGTCGTGGTCGTGCTCATCCCAATCGCGTTCTTTGTGCCAGCGGTGTTCGTGTTCATCCCACCATTCCTGGTGCTCGCGCCAGCAGCGCTCGCGTGCGTTGTGCAGTTCGCGGCGCTCGTGATTGGCCCGCCAACTGTTGCGCCCGTGTCTTCGGATGGCCTCATGAAGTTCGTGTTCGTCGTGAACGATCCGACGCTGGCAGTGCTCTACGGTTTCGGCCCGCAGAGATGCTGGACCTGCGAAAAGTAACACCGCTCCGGCAACTAAAGATATTAACGATTTCGTAACAATTTTCATTGGACGGTCTCCGTACGAACTTCGATGCAAACGCACTCTGAATCGGAATTCCTGATCATAACCTAACCTGCCGACCCGTCGGGGGAAGCGACCCATTTACAAAATGGAGAGCAACAGTAATCGTCGGCACCCGCTCTAAATGTTTCAATGCAACTTCGCGTATTCCGCCTTGGCTTCGTTCAGGATCGGAACATCGACGTCGGCACCCTTCCACAGCGTAAAGAAATCCTGGTACGCAGCCTTGGCTTTGGCTGTATCTCCGGAGATGGCATACGCTCGGCCGATCTGCAAGTGAGCCAACGAGGCGAACAAGAAGTTCTGCACCATTCCTGGGGGATGATCGAAGAACTTTTGGAACTCGGCAGCCGCGGCCGGACCATTCTTCTGTACAAGATATGCCAGGCCACGGATGTAGGCAGGATGTAAGGTCGCTGGCAGTTCGGGAGGAGGAGTCCCCAGTTCATAAGGAAGGGAGGGCTCGAGGTCTATGATCGCTTTGTCAGGCGCGTGTTCCGAAATCGCCATTGACGCTTCCAGCACCGGGAACCAGTACACCTTGAGAAAAGTGTTAGTACTTTCCGATTTCTTCAGGCTCTCCAAGATGGCTTTCGATTGCGAAAATTCGCCAGCCCGAATTAATGCCAGCGCGGAGAGGACCTTGACATCTCGTCCGGGGGCGAGCGCCAGCGCGCGGGCGGCGGACTGCCTGGCACCGCTCGTATTGCCAACTTCGGCTTCGCGAACCGCTTGGAGGGCGAGCCATTGCGCGGCGGTTTCTTTGGCATCCGCGCGCACTGCTGAATCGGCAGCCTGTCTGGCCAGATCGCGCGCTCTTGCCATTCGCCCGTAATAAGCTTGAGTGTCGGCATCGGTGTTAAGCATTTGATCTTCCTCACCGGGCCGTCCCGCTGCCCACGCGACCTGGCGTGCCATTCCGGCTGTGTCCCCGGCCAGAAACGCGAGGGAATACAAGTCGCTCCGTATAAACAAACCATCGAAGTGATTCTGCTGCGCGTCCTGAATCGTCAACCGCGCATCCTTGAGACGATTGACCGAGATGTAGTTGCTCGCCAGGTTGGCATAATCGGTGATCGTCGGCTCTAGCCGCTGCGCCGCTTCCGTTTCCGCGATGGCTTTGTCATATTGGCCGATCGAAGCGTAGAGGCTGCCAAGATTGCCGTGTGGCATCATCTCTCGCGGGTAGCTCTTCTCCCAGAGTTGATAGGTCTCAATGGCCTTATCCATTTCGCCGGTGACGTCTTGAAAGTAGAAAGCAGAGATGCGGTACCGCTCACGGTCGCTGACTCGGTCCCTCAAGTTGAAGGCCTTCCTGGCATAGTCGGCGGCGAGACCAGAGTGCCCAGATTCGAATACTCGATCGCAAGGCCGACATAGGCCATCGCAAAGTTGGGATCGAGTTCAATGGCACGCTTCATAAACGGAACCGCTTCGAAATCGCCCTTAGTGCGGCCGGTTGTAATGCCCATGCTGTAGGCTTTCAGGGCTTCAAGGGAAGGCGTTGTGGCTTCCACGGGCACGTCGAATTTTTGTACGGATCCGAGAGATTCGCCGAGACGCGCGCGCAGAGCGGTGGCCGAGGTATCCAGCGCCTTGAGTACGCCTTCCTTACTGACCGCTTCGGCCTGTTCTTTAGCGAGACTGTCGCCACCATTGCAGGCAACGGCATCGAGCGCGACAACATACTGGCTGCCGATGCTGGTGATAGAACCTGAAACCACAGCTTTGCTGCCAGTGCGAAGGCAGACATCCGTGGCTACCTCCCCAGTAACACGCTCTGAGGGCGTGCGGCCCATCAGCTTTAGGGTCTCGCCAACCTTGCTGTCGGAAAGAATGTTGAGAAATGGAGATTGCTCCAAATCGACGGCGAGCGCCTGCTTGAGCGTGCCGTCGAAGACCGGGTCGCCCGTGGAATTGGCGAAATCTGCCAGGACGACAGTATCCTTCTCGGTGAGCGGCGACTTGGAGAAACGTGCCGAACGCGAACGAAAATAGAGTCCGCCGCCGACGAGGATTGCGACGAGCGTGGCGGCCAGGACGTATCGGCTGACCTTTCGTCGCCTTGCAGTGTTGGGATCACGCGTTCCTACGCCGCCACCAGCGCTTGCTGCGACCGAAGAGGAATGGGAATCAGTATCCCGCTTCAGGCGCTGCAAATCCGTCCGCATATCAGCGGCATTCTGATAGCGCAAATTGCGGTCCTTCTCGAGAGCCTTGCTGATGATCCGTTCCAGTTCCGCGGGCACGTCAGGATTCAGCCGAACTGCGGACGTGGGTGTGCCGTCGAGAATGGATTTGAAGATCACAGCGGAGCTCTCGCCACGGAACGGCAGCGCACCCGTCGCCATCTCGTACATCACGGCGCCGAAGGAGAACAAATCGCTGCGCGTCCAACTCCTTCGCGCGCGCCTGTTCGGGCGACATGTATGCGACCGTACCCAGAGTCGCGCCGGGACTGGTCAAGTGCTCCTCACTCATCGCCGTCTCTTCGGCCGTTGCTCCCGCCGCTTCTAAAACTTTGCCGCTGGGTGGCGTCACTTTCGCCAAACCGAAATCCAGAATCTTCGCGTGTCCACGCTTTGTCACAAAGATGTTTGCGGGCTTTATGTCGCGATGGACAATCCCTTCGCCATGCGCCGCGTCCAAAGCATCGGCAATCTGAATCGCCAGCGACAACAACGTCTCGGTTTCCAGCGGCCGTCCCGCGATTTGATATTTCAGCGTCAACCCATCCAGGTACTCCATCACGATGAAGGCACGGCCTTCATGCTCGCCGAAGTCGAAAATGGTGCAAATTCCAGGGTGATTTAGGGAAGATGCGGCGCGTGCCTCGCGGCGGAAACGTTCCAGGACCAGCGGATTCCCGCCCACATCCGGAGGTAGGAACTTCAGGGCAACGGAGCGGCCTAAATTGGTGTCTTCAGCCTTGTAGACCACACCCATTCCGCCACTGCCTAACTTCTCGACGATGTGGTAGTGCGAGATGGTCTGGCCGATCACGGGGGTCTGCTCCTGGCGCGACCATGTTATGGTCACGCCACGGGCAAGTCAACGCAGACATGCCCGAGCTTCGCACCGTTGAAGCTTTCGTTTGGAGTGAGCCTACTCCCAAGCTCGCGCACACCGAGACAATTACTTTTCAATGTCGAAGTAAATCTTTGTAGTGGCGCGGTACTTGGCTATCTTCTTGCCATCCAGTTCCATTTCTAGTTCTGCCACTCGCGCCCAACGCAAGCCTCGAACAGTTTTTGCGGCTTCGACTACCGCGTTTTCCGCAGCCTTTGCAAAACTCTCTTTCGAAGTTCCCACTACCTCAATAACTTTTTGTGTCATTCCGGTTCTCCTCTGACTTCTCAGTGTGGATTGTACTGCTTCTGCCGTCATACAAGGTGCGTTTCGTCTCAGGTGGCAAGACTTGATTGATCGGAAAAACATCCCGCTACTAACTCTCCCTCAGATGCCCAATTAAATAATCTTCGACTTTCCCTGGCGCGATTGTCATACATTGTTACACTACTCGGCGGCTTCCAATCCGCAGCCTATTTGGAATAACTTATGAGGGCAAAGCCCACACTCCTCGCGGAACTCCTGGCCGAGTTTCTCGGAACCTTTGTATTGATTGCTTTCGGCGTTGGAGTAGTCGCCATGGTGGTTCTGTTCCCTTCCGGCACTGCCGGAGAAATTGTTCATGGTGGCTATACCAACATCACCCTGGGTTGGGGCTTGGGCGTGACCATGGGAATTTACGTTGCCGGAGCTATTTCAGGTGCACACCTGAATCCCGCGGTGACATTGACCCTGGCTGCATTCAGGGGCTTTCCCTGGAGGAAGGTAGCGCCTTATTCCCTCGCCCAAACGGCGGGAGCTTTTGTTGCGGCAGCCTTAGTGTACAAAGACTACTTGCCGGCCTTCCGGCTGGTAGATCCACAACTTGTGCATACGGCCGGCGTGTTCACGACTTTCCCGGCTTTTCCAGCCGTGCTACAGGCGGGTTTTTTAGACCAGATGATTGGCACAGGTTTGTTACTGCTCCTTATTTTCGCGATTACAGACGAATTCAATTCGCCTCCTGGACCCAGCTTAACGCCCGTCATGATCGGACTCGTAGTGGTGGCGATTGGTATGAGCTTCGGCGGGATGCATGGCTATGCCATTAATCCGGCTCGCGATTTCGGTCCGCGACTATTCACGGTGGTGGCAGGCTTTCACAACAATGGCATTACCGATGGCGTCCGGGTGTGGTGGGTACCGGTGATTGCGCCACTTTTGGGTGGCTTGATCGGAGGCGCTGTCTACGATTTTGGAATTCGACGATTCTTGCCGCGCCCCGAACCCAAGTCAGATTGATTAAGGAGAATGCGTTTGCAATACGTCCTAGCTCTGGACCAGGGCACCACAAGTTCGCGTGCGATCTTGTTCGATCACGAAGGCGCCATCAAATGTCTGGCACAACGCGAGTTCGAGCAGATTTTTCCGCAGCCCGGGTGGGTGGAACACGATCCGGAAGAAATTTGGAGCTCACAAATCAGTGTCGCGGTGGAAGTCTTGAGCCGCTCGGAACTGCGCCCCCGAGATCTTGCGGCAGTCGGAATTACGAACCAACGCGAAACCACAATCATATGGAATCGCGAAACCGGTAGGCCGGTTTATAACGCAATTGTGTGGCAGGATCGTCGCACCGCCACATTCTGCGATCAGCTCAAAGCGGACGGTTATGAAACGCTGATACAGCAACGCACGGGCCTGACCATTGATTCGTATTTTTCCGCGAGCAAAATTACTTGGATCCTTGACCATGTAGCCGGTCTGCGTCCGCTGGCAGAGGCTGGGAAGCTTGCCTTCGGCACGGTTGATTGCTGGCTGATCTGGAAGCTGACCAGCGGGCGCACTCACGTCACCGATGCCAGCAACGCATCTCGAACGATGTTGTTCAATATTCACACCGGACGTTGGGATAACGAACTGTTGGATATCTTCCGCGTTCCCGAATCAATGATGCCTCTTGTGAGCGCCTCCAGCCAGATTCAGGGAGAAGTTACGACCACTCTCGGTCTCGGCGGTGTCACTATTGCGGGGATAGCCGGCGATCAGCAGGCCTCCTTATTTGGTCAGCGGTGTACTTCCCCGGGACTTACGAAAAATACCTACGGGACGGGATGCTTCGCGCTACAAAACACGGGAGTCGTCGCCGTCTCTTCGTCGAATCGTTTGGTAACCACCGTAGCCTGGAAAATCGGGGGAATCCTTGAGTACGCTCTTGAGGGGAGCGTCTTCATTGGCGGAGCTGTGGTTCAGTGGCTGCGGGATGGGCTGGGAATTATACGTACCTCGGCGGAAATCGAGACCCTCGCAGCGTCTGTCCCAGACAATGGCGGAGTATATTTCGTTCCTGCATTCGTCGGATTGGGTGCGCCACACTGGGACCAATACGCTCGAGGCTCGATATTTGGACTGACCAGAGGTACCAAAGCGGGGCATTTCGCCAGAGCTGCGCTCGAAAGCATCGCTTACCAAGTGGCGGACTTACTTGACGCCGTTCAGCGCGACTCTGGTACCCCGCTCACTGAATTACGGGTGGACGGTGGCGCTTCCGCCAATGATGCCCTGATGCAGTTTCAAGCCGACATTTTGGGGATTCCGGTCGTTCGTCCCGCCGTCACCGAAACTACGGCATTGGGCGCGGCGTATCTGGCGGGGATGGCGTTGAAATTCTGGCGCGATGCTACAGAGATTGCTTCCATGCCGCGGCAAGAAAAGCGCTTTAACCCACAGATGCCCCGTTCCCAAGTCACAGATCTTCGAGAACGATGGACCAAAGCCCTGTCCCGCACAAAGGCGTGGGAACCGAAAGCAAAAGAATGATGTTTCGACGTTAAGGGAATAATCCATCGGACTCCCGCAACGCACCTCTATAATTGCCCGCTAAAAGGGGACACATCATGTTTCGACGAACCGCAATCTTCTTCCTAATGGTTAGTGCCTGCTTAGCCCAGGACAACTTATCACGCATGGACCAGGTGATTCAGTCCTACGTCTCGAATAAACAGTTTATGGGCTCCGCGCTTGTAGCTCGCGACGGCACGATCGTGCTGAGCAAAGGCTATGGGTTTGCCAATCTGGAATGGGAGGTTCCAAACTCACCCACG
>DASYGR010000430.1:0-6435 GCA_035999525.1 Terriglobales bacterium | reverse complement strand
CATGGGTCTTCGCTTCACTTGAGTATGTGCACGAAAATGCCAGCATCGCCTACAGCCCTGACAGTACGGCACAATTCAATGCCTTGGCGCAGTTGGCCGCGGATGGCTTGATCCCAGGCGTCGCTTCCATCGCCGCCCCGGACAATGTCCCAATCCCGTTCCGCGACTATATCGGCTCGTTGCGTTTTGATTGGGCGCAATCTTCGAAGTCGCAATGGTTCCTACGCACGTCGCAAGACAGCTATCTTACGCACAACAACCTGGTGCAGCAGGCGACTCTACCCTCCACCGGACTGACCACGCACAACAACTATTTCAACACCGTGATCAGCAACATATATGCCTTCAGTCCGACGTGGGTCGGCACTTTCGTCTTCGATGCCAGCGAGTTGCACCTGACGCAAACGCGCACCTCAACTCTCGGCTTTGCGCTGCAATTCCCTTTCAGCTTGACGTCGCTTACCGTGTCGGGGCACGAAACGTTCGGCGACAATCAGTTCGCCACGCCCATCACCGCCTTTCCCAGGCTCCGCAACCAGCAAAAATACCAGTTTCGTTACGACCTCAGCCGGGGTACCGGCGATCATTCATTGAAGTTTGGCGTCAATTTTATCCACGAGCCGGTGCTAAGCGGCGCGCTATCGTCAAACTCCGAAGTTCTCTACACGCTGCCCAGTGACCCAACGTTTTGGACACAGAGCCCCGGCAATATGGCGGCATTCGGTGCGATTTTGGCGTGCAATCCAGCGGCGGCGCCCTTCCCCACATGCTCCGACACGGTGTACACGCCTCCTGGGGACGGCAGCTTTTCGCAGAACATCCAAAGACTCGGGGTCTATGCGCAGGATTCCTGGCGAGTCTCACGCCACCTCACAGTCAACTATGGGCTGCGCTACCAGACCACTTTCGGCCTCTTCACCGCCTCGGGACTGAGCCAGACTGCAAATCCGGTCTTCTTGACGCTTCCCTTAAACGGAGTTCCTGCCGCGGTTCCTCACGATTACCGTAAGCAATTCGCGCCTCGCCTGGGAATCGCCTACTCACCCGGCGGCAGCGAAAAGACCGTGATTCGCGCAGGATTCGGAATGTTCTACGACGATCTTGCACAGAACGGGTGGGCCACCGCGCTTCAAGCGGTAAACGGAGGAATTGACAGCAGTCCTCCGTCTTACATTGACCCACGCTACAAGACACCCTACAACATCCACGCCACTGCCGGAGTGCAGCACGCTTTCAATGAGCACTGGGGTATGAGCGCCGACTACACTCATGAGGAAGGCAATCACGGCTACCGCGCCTATCCATTCCCGGAGTTCAATCTTTACCGAAGCGACAACCGTTCCAGCTACAACGCTCTGATGCTTCACCTGCAGGGAAATGTGTCCAACCGCTTCAGCCTGATCGCGAACTATACACTCGCACACGCGCAGACTTGGGGCTGTATCCTTGGCGAAACTTTCGACTACGTAAATGGCGTCTGCGATCCGAATAACGCCTTCGCTCAGGGCGACTACGGCGCCTCCGGCGAAGACGTGCGCTATCGCTTTGTAATCGCCGGTACTGTGCATGTCCCCGGCGGCTTCGAATTAACTGCCCTCACCCAGGCAGAGAGCGCCCGTCCTTTCACTATTACCAATAACACCAACGATGGGCGAATCTCTGTGAACGGCACGCCGACCAGCCTGGACGAATTCCGCGGGACTCCCTACATCCAAATGGACCTGCGTGTCAGCCGCCCCATCAAAGTCGGTGAGCGCTGGGAAGTTTACCCTTTCGCGGAGTTCTTCAATCTCTTCAACCGCAACAACCCTGGCGCGAACTACGTTGCCAGCGTGGCTGCGCTACCAGTCCCCCAGGACCAGATCGCAAGCGGCAACGTGACCAGTATCTGCACCGTTTCAGATTGCTCCATGACCGTACCCGTCACCAGCTTGAAGCAGCTCGATATACCGGCGGGCGGTTTGGGAGACTTCTTCGGTCCCGGCACAACGGTTGGAATTCCGTTCGCGGCCCAGCTTGGAGTGCGGGTGACCTTCTAGGAGCAGCGAGGGCAGAGAGGGTATCTACCCCTCAAGGTTGTGGCTACCCGTGCTTGACGAACTTCAACGAGGCAGCGTTCATGCAATAGCGCAAGTAGGTAGGCTTGGGGCCGTCGTCAAAAACATGGCCTAAATACGCCTCGCATTCGGTACAGGAGACCGGCCTCCCGTTTGCTAAAACGGTCGGCCCATCTTTGTAAGATTTTGATCTCCCTAGTATCCCAAGGAAGCGGGTGCCCCATCCTTGCGCGGTTTTCGCAAGGGTGGGAGGCGAGACTCCCGGACTAGATATGCAAGAGATCACTCTCGCAATGCCCGAACAGGATCAATCCTCGTCGCGCGCCACGCAGGCAAGAAACACGCTGCCCACGACGTAAATGCCATCACGAGGACCGCTCCTCCGAAAGCCACGGGATCGCGTGGGCTGACGTTGTATAGCAGATGACTAATTAACCGGGTCAATCCCATCGCCGCCACTGCACCTACGAGGACGCCGCCGGCCGTTAACGCCGCTCCATTCGACATTACCTGCCATAACAAATTCGATGGAGCCGCGCCGAGAGCCATTCGCAGGCCGAACTCTTTCGTACTCTGTGACACGGTGTAGGACATGACTCCGTAAAGCCCGATGGCGGCAAGCAGCATTGCCAGCCCTCCAAAAACACCTAGCATTGCGACTCCGATCTGTTGCGAGCCCAGTGCCGAGAAGCTGATGTACTTCCGCATGGTCATGACCTGGAACGGTGCCACGTTTTCATCAATTGCATGAATCTCGTGCGCCAGAGCCGCCGCCATTGTTCCCGGATTTACCAAGGTCCGGATATTCAGGCTGGCTCGAATAGAAAAGTTCTGCCGCAGTGGGACATAGAAAAACGCCCTGGGCTCCTCCGCGAAAGTGTTGTACTTCGCCAGTTTGGCGACACCGATCACCTGGGTCCATTGACCCTTGACTTGCAGCCGTTTGCCGACTGGATCTTCGCCGTGCCAGTACTGCGTTACCATCTTTTCATTCACTATGGCGACGAGCGGAGCGGTTTCGTTATCAGCGCTCTTGAAATCGCGGCCCGATAGAAGCGGAATTCCCATGGTGGTGAAGTATCCTGGACTTACTTCGTCGTACTGAACCGCGGGCCGTTCGTCGGGCGCGGGGCGGTAGCCATCAATTGCAATTGGAGACGAAAAAAAAGGAGAATAGCTGAACGGTTGAACTCGTGCGAACGCCGCTGACTCGACGTCAGCGAGTGCTTGTACACGATCCAACAGTTGGTCCTGAAAGTTTTTGGCGCGCTGCGTGTCGTATCCCGCGGCACGCAAATCAACTCCGGTCGTCAGCACATTCTCTGTCGAAAAACCCGGGCTTGCGGTTCGAATTCGCTGTAGGCTCTGAACCAGCAGAACCACTCCAACCAGCAACACGAAGCTTAAAGAGATCTGGACCAGAACCAGGGCCGAACGCACTCGGGACCTTCCGCGCCCCCCGAAGACCGCTCCAGATTCGGTTTTCATAGCACTTACCAGATCAACCTTGCTGGCTTGAATGGCGGGAACCAGCCCGAACAGCAATGTAGCCATGAGGCAGACGAACGCGCTAAACGCAAGCACGCGCCAGTCAATTTCACCTTTCAAGTTGGCGACAAGACTGCCCGACGACGGAAAAAAAACAACCAGTAAGTTGCGGCACAAGTAAGCGAGAAGCAGTCCGCCGGCTACAGCAAAAATTGAGAGGATCACTCCCTCGGTGAGGAGCTGTCTCAACAACCGGCCACGCCGGGCGCCGACTGCGAGCCGAATCGTCATCTCCTGGCGCCGCCCCAAAGACCTGACCAGCAGCAAACTGCTGACGTTCGCACATGCGATGAGAAGGACGAAAAACACGACCACGAGCGCAATTTCGAGCATAGGCAGAAGTTCGCTGGCCTGGTTGAATGGAGCTTTCCATAGCGGTAAGAGTCTTATGCCACGCCCGCGGTTGGTCGCCTGATAATCCTTTTCCAGTCGTTGCGCGACCGCCGAGATCTCCTGTTGCGCCTGCTCAGTGGTGACTCCCGGTTTAAGTCGAGCGAAGCCTTCAATCCAAGTTGCTCCCCGATCCTCCAGCTTGTATCCTCCGGGCTCAAATACTTCTTGCATGGAAGCAGGCACCCAGAACTGGATCGGCCAGCCTACGAACGTTCCATAGAATCCTTCGGGAGCGACGCCGACAATGGTGTGTGGCACGCCGTTAAGCAACTGCGTTTTCCCAATGATTGCTGGATCGCTGTGAAAGCGGTTCTTCCATATCCAATAGCTGATTACCGTCACGGGATGCGCGTTGCGGCCCGATTCTTCTGCCGGCTCGAATCCGCGTCCCAGCATCGGATGGACTCCCAGCGCTTCAAAATAATTCGCGGAGACGGTGCTCCCAGTCACGCGCTCTGCGCGGTCGCCGATTCCCAGAGTGGTGCCCATGATCTTGTCGGCGATGAATGCATCAATCAACGTGCATTCCCTGCGCAAATCAACGAAATCCGGCCAGGAGACACCGGTGAAGCTGGAACCGTCAGTACCTTTGTCTCCGGCGACGCGATTCGTTCCTACTACGACCATCAACCTTTCCTGGTGGGTCACTGCCGGAAACGGACGCAGCAAAAGTCCCTCAATCCAACTGAACACCGCGGCATTGGCGCCGATCCCCAACGTCAGGCAAAGCACTGCCAAGAGGGAAAATCCGGGGTCGCGCCGCAGCATCCGAAAACCGATGCGAAGGTCCTGAAGAAAATTCTCGACCAGGCTTACGTTACGCATTTCGCGGCATTGCTCCTTGTGCTGTTCCACCCCGCCCAACAACCGTAGTGCCGAGAATCGCGCTTCTTCCGGATCCATGCCTTGGCGGGCGCATTCCTCGATCTGCTGTTGAAGATGGAACTGGAATTCGTCGTTGAGGTCCTGCTCGGCCTGTGGATTGCGGAATAGCGAGCGCAGACGGAGCGGCAATTTGTAATGCCAGCGCATGATTGCCTTCTTACGTTGTGTTCAACACCAAATCTATCGCCACGGAAAGGCGGGCCCACTGGGCCTGTTGCTGCCGTTGATAGCGCGCGCCATCGGGGGTGAGGGAGTAAAACTTAGCGCGGCGGTTATTTTCTGATTCTCCCCACTTGGCTCGAATCCATCCTTGCTGCTCCAGTCGGTGCAGTGCCGGATACAACGCTCCCTGGTTGACTTGCAACACTTCTTGGGAAATCTGCCGGATGCGTTGCGCGATGCCCCAACCGTGCATTGGCTCAAGCGCCAAAATCCTCAGAATTAAGAGGTCAAGCGTGCCTTGCACTAAGTCTGTCGGTTTCCCCACAACGCTCTCCTGTCAATCGCTGACAAGAAGATACTCCAGGCTCCTGTCAACGGTCAAGGGGAAGAAATTTGTGAGGTAGAACTGCGGTTGCCTGTAGATGATCAAGACGTTGTACTCATCGAAACCGAGCCGACCGTGCTTAGTTTTGGCATCGAGCCGTGCAAAAGACGGCGCGATAAGTCCGCGCCTTGCAAATCGTTACAGCCGATTTGCACTTTCGCACCGCTCCTGCGACGACGATGTTCGTGCAGTCCGGGAAGCGGAACAACGTGTTGAAAGATCACAGGGCGCCCCATCCCTGCGTGATTTTCGCAAAGATGCTACGCAAAACTCCCGGACTAGATATGCATCGGGGTAAACCTATACGTCATAGCCGATCTTGATCTAGATCGCCTCGCTCCTCTTCCGCAAAAACGCCGGAACATCCAAGTCAGACTGTTCGAAATTAGCGATCATGGCGTCGCGCATATTATCCAGAGCGATGGTCTCGGGCGCCGCGCTGGATGCTTGGCGCGCGGGCTCTTCCTGGATCGTGACAGGCGAAGCAGGCGGCTCGTTGTCGCGATTATCGTCGTCGCCGTAGTCCGTGTGACGGCGGTCCATATCACGGGAAACCGCAAAACCAAAGTTGGATTCTTCGTGACGAGGCCTTCGCGGGCGGTCCCCATCTCTGAATCCCGTGGCAATGACTGTGATCTTGACCGCATCTTTCATCTTTTCATCGAGGACTGCGCCAAAAATTATGTTGGCATCGTCATCGGCGGCGCTTTGGATAATGGTGCAAGCTTCCTGAACTTCGGCGAGTTTGAGCGACGCCGATCCGGTGATGTTGATGAGAATGCCGCGCGCGCCGTCTATGGCTCCGGCTTCGAGCAGCGGAGACGCGATGGCTTTCTGCGCCGCCTCGACGGCGCGGCGCACGCCGTTGGCGGTCGCAGTACCCATGACGGCGTAGCCCATGCGCGCCATGATCGCCTTCACGTCGGCGAAGTCGCGATTGATGATGCCGGGAATAGTAATGATGTCAGAAATTCCTTGGACGCCCTGCCGCAGGATGTCGTCTGC
>DASYGR010000422.1:0-4624 GCA_035999525.1 Terriglobales bacterium | reverse complement strand
AACTCGCCGCGCTGGATGCTCCCCAGACCCACACATACTACATTGCCGCCGACGAAGTGGAATGGGATTACGCTCCCAGCGGCATGAACAAAATGATGGGCATGAAATTAGAGGGCTATCCCCTGACCTTTACCGAACAGGGGCCTCATCGCATCGGCAAGGTTTATCGCAAGGCCATCTATCGCGAATACACCGACGAAACCTTCAGCCATTTGAAACCACGAGCCCCTGAGTGGGAACACGCAGGGATACTTGGTCCAATCATTCGCGCTGAAGTAGGCGACACGATTGTCGTGCATTTCAAAAACAACGCTACGCGGCCCTACAGTCTGCATCCTCACGGGGTGTTCTACAACAAAGATTCAGAAGGCGCAATGTATGAGGACGGTACTTCTGGGGCTGACAAGGAAGATGATGCCGTGCCGCCCGGACATACTCACCTCTACACCTGGCAGGTGCCGGAGCGGGCGGGTCCTGGGCCGAACGATCCGAGCTCGCTAGTGTGGCTTTATCATTCTCACGGCAGCCGCGACATCGAAAGCGGACTGGTCGGCGCAATCATCATCACAAGGCGCGGCATGGCGGGTCCCGACGGCAAGCCTAAAGATGTGGACCGGGAGTTCGTCAGTTTGTTCATGTTTTTCGATGAGAACACCAGTTGGTATCTCGACCATAACATCCAGACCTACACGAGCGATCCAAAAGGGGTGAAGAAACTTGAGTTTATTCCTGCCGATGACGCGGGACTTCTCTCTCCCACGGGCACAGGATTCGCCGCTGCCAACTTCAAAGGCACGATCAACGGCTACATCTTTGCCAACGGGCCGCTTATGACGATGAAGAAGGGCGAGCGCGTCCGGTGGTATCTGTTAAGCCTGGGAGAGGGCGTCAACTTTCACACTCCTCACTGGCATGGAAACGTGGTCATGGACCATGGCAAACGCACCGACGTTGTGACTCTCATGCCCGCGCAAATGAATACCGTGGACATGGTCCCTGATGATCCAGGCATCTGGCTTTACCATTGTCATATTGACGAGCACATGGACGCCGGCATGGTCGCGCTCTACAAGGTCGAACCGTAGCATTACAGAGTTACGACACCGAATGGAGTATGGTTGCGCAAAACAACCTCACTCCCAGGTCTCGCAAATGCGGCGGGACCTGGGGCGTCGGGAGTAATAACACGGAACGGGCAGCACCCGCAAAGCCCCGCTTTTCAGCAATCGGGAGCGACTGTATAGTCCACGCATTGCGATTGCTGATTTCCTACAGTCCAAATCGCCGATGTGTTTAATTGGTCGCCGAAATCAGTAAACCAGAAAGTGTAGCCAAAGCCGCCGAGGTTCAATGGCTTCCCGAAACCGATCTGATCAGCCCACTGATTCGGGTCGCAGGTGCGGCCCTGGTATAACGTGCCGTTAAAATCCACGGTGGCAGCCCGATTCATGTTGAACTCGACCGCCTGATACTTATGCCCGTTCGTGGTGCGGACGCAGCCTATCAGCGGGCCAACCGCACCCGAGGAAGATCCGTCGCCCACAGTCAGCGTCAGTGTCGCGGCGCGCGTGATGCTGCCATTACTGGCGGTAATCTTGATCGAGTACTTACCGGCAGCCACCGAGTTGTCCACGCTGACGTTCACTTGCGACGTGCCCGTACCGGGAGCTGCAATCACGCTGGGCGTAAAGTCCAGTGTCACGCCCGCTGGTGTGTTCGAAGCATCCAGAGTGAGCGGGCTGTCGAAACCTGTCCCAGCATGGGTCAGTACTTGGTCCGATGCCGATGTTCCCTGGTTGACGCTCAGGGACACTGGCTGAACCTTCACCGTGAAGGGCGGCGCCTGAGGAGGATTAACCGTAAGATTGGCCCCAGCAGTTGAACTGCTCTCGCTGGCTGTAACGGCTACAGAATGAGTTGCCGTGACTGCAACCGTGGTGAGTACCGCGACGGCGATGGTATGTCCCTTCGGGATAGTCACGCTGGTGGGAGCGGACACGACAGCCGGGTCGGCGCTATTGAGAGCTACTTGTACTCCGCCAACCGGAGCCGCCTGGGTAAGAACTATTTTCAGCCTCGATAATCTTCCCCCGACCACGGAGGCAGGAAACAGCGTGACGCTGGAAATGCTCGCGGCTGTTTCCGGTGCAGCCGTGCCCAACGCGGGCGCGTTCGAGCTGGCGGCGAAGCTGCCGTTCGAGGTTTTCTGTTGCGCATTTCCGATACATTGCAGAAGCAAAATGCCGGCGGTCAGTAGGAGATGGAACAACCCGATGCGTGTGCGTCTAAGAATGGACAAGTGTCGTACCTCGATGAGGAATTAAGGTCCGACGAAGGGGCAAGCTCACCTTCTCACGAACACAGAGGGAAGAACAGAGGCCGGGAGTACATGTCCCGAAACGGGACCTTGCTCAACAAGCAGACCGTAAGTACTGCAATTACTCTTTTAACTCTGCCATGAAACGCAGGCGTACGTAGTCGGCGGTCCATTGGGCCTTTTCGTCGCAGAGCACTGGACGCAGCCTCGCGACGACTTCATCTATCGCCGGCTTGTGTTCTTCCTCTGGCAGGCTACGGATGAATGGCATGGCAAAGGTTTCAATCCAGGCAGTCATTCCAGTGGGCAGCGGAGTCGGCCGTGGTATCAGTTCGATGTAGTTGACGAGGAGGCCGCCGATTTCAAGTTTGGTGCGATACTCTTCCACAGTCGGGTAATACCAGGGAACGAGGGAGGCCGGGTTAACGACACTGCGGCGTTCGAGAGTGGAAAGCAACGCGACGGTAATGGCGGCGACGTTGCCGTGTCCACCCATTTCGCCGACGAAGCGGCCTCTCGGCTTCAGCGCGCGACTCACGCCTGCAATCACCGCATCGGGATCGTCTTTCATCCAGTGCAAGGCGGCGTTCGAGAACACAGCATCAAATTCGCGGTGGAAATCAAGGTGATATGCGTTCGCCACGCGGGCATCGAGACCGCGAGACTTGGAGGCTTGAACCATGTCGTGTGAGCTGTCAACTCCGACTACCTCGGCGCCTAGCGCTACGATCTTTCCCGTGAGTACGCCGTCACCGCACCCCAAGTCGAGAATTCGCTCGCCGGGTTGGACATTCAGGAGGTCGAGCACTGGCTGTCCGAGCGCGGGCACGAATGGAGCGTTCGCAGCGTAACGATCCGCGTTCCATACCTGGCTTGGCGCAGTGCTGTCCATAGTGAACAACAAATCACGCTGACAGTTTTTGTTGGACTGCGTCTTCCACTCTTTGCAGAACTTCGTCTTCTGACATGCTGGTGGAGTCAAGGACCAACGCATCTGAAGCTGGTTCGAGCGGGGATGTTGCTCTGGTCCGGTCCCGGTGGTCGCGGTCCCGCAATTCCGCGGCACTGGTCTCGGCGACCTCTCCGCGCAGCTTTTGTTGCTGCATTCGGCGCTGCTCGCGGACGACGGGATCTGCATCGAGAAAGATTTTGACGTCGGCATCGGGAAATACTTTGGTACCAATGTCGCGTCCTTCCATGACGATGCCGCCCCCTTTGCCGAGTTCACGTTGATGCGAGACCATCCATTGGCGGACTTTTGGATGCACCGACACCCGCGATGCTCCTTCGGTTACATCGCGTTCCCGCACTCGCTGGGTCACATCTTTTTTGTCGAGAAGCACACGGTTGCCGCCCAGGTTGGGCTCAAGCACAATAGTAGAGCCTTCCGCTAGATTGAACAATGCCACTTCGTCGTCGAATGAAACGTCCCATTCGATGGCTTTAAGCGCTAGCGCGCGGTACATGGCGCCACTTTCGAGGTTTATGTAACCGAGCTTTCGGGCGAGGCGGGAGGCAATGGTGCTCTTGCCCGCTCCGGCGGGGCCGTCCACGGCGATGATGAGCCTGCGAGGCTGGGAGTCTGAAGACACAGCGAAAAACATCTTACACGGTTGATGCAAGGGTGCCGAACGCGGGATAACGTGTTGAACGCCAATTGTCGGAGCAGGGCCATAGTCTTGAAAGGGGCGTGGCTTTAGCCGCGCCGCTAATCAATACAAAAGCCTTAGGCGTGGCTAAAGCCACACCCTTTCCAAAAAATGAATTGCTGTTCTACGCGAGACCTCGTTAGCTTAAGACCCGATTTAGGAATCCTCTAACGCCGGTATATCCCAACAATCCAACGCACAACAGCAAAGCGGCCAGCGTTGCCCATACAGGCATGTGCGGGGCTTCGGGAGTAAGCGCGATGCGCAGCCCTTCGCTCATATAGACAAGAGGATTGATCAGTACTGCGACTTGCAGCCAGCGAACGCTGTGAAGTGCCCCCCACGGGTAATAAACACATCCGAAAAACGTAATGGGAACAACGACGACGCCAAACATCAGGCTAATGTGCTGCGGCTTTACAATCGTCCCAATCGTGAGGCCAACCGCGCCCGAAGCCAGGCTTGCCAGCAGGATATTGCCGATCAACACCAGCCAACTATCTATGTGAACATGAACTGGGGTTGCGGGGATGAAGTAAATCATCGGGAAAACGACAATCGCCGCCACCACGCTTTGCAGCGCGCTGAAGACGATTTTTTCAATGGCTACCAACGTGACGGGTAAGGGAGACATAACCCGGTCTTCAATTTCGCGGGT
>DASYGR010000345.1:0-5940 GCA_035999525.1 Terriglobales bacterium | reverse complement strand
TAAGGCTCTCGGAGCGCTCGCTTCAAATTAGTAGCGACGGTTACGCATTGCTCGCCAGCCCACTTCCGCTCACAATCCGTGCTAGTTGGACCATTTGGGGTTGCGCGGCGCGTGGCCAAATAACGGCCGATGCTACTTCCGATCCAGTCGTGGCGAGGCGGCTATGCGCCCCGGGCACAGTTCCGAAGCAGGCTTTCGCTGTCGCTCTCTCCAATATTTTGACAATAAAGGCAACTGCGCTCGTACCTTGACTGGCAAACCAAGGAGTCGCAGTTTCTTATTCGGGAAAAGCAGACGCAGCAAGCTGCGTCTTTACGATTGGTTCTGATTGCTCAGGGGTGCTCTCCCGGTTCGAACCGGTATCCCACCCACGGCTCGGTGAGGATGTACTTGGGAGATGCGCTTTCCGGCTCCAGCTTCTTGCGCAGCTGGCCAACAAACACCCGTAAATATTCAACTTGTTCGGTGCTGTTGCCTCCCCAGACGGCGCTGAGCAGAGTTCGATGGGTAATTACTTTCCCGGAGTGTTGCGCAAGATATATGAGCAGATCGAATTCCTTGGGAGTGAGATGAACCTCCTTGTGATTCACCAAAACTTTTCTGGCGCCGATATCAATGTGGAATTCGCCCACGTCAATAATTGGCGGAGTGCTGTCGGCAGTCTCAGGAATTCGCCGCAGGTTGGCTCGTACCCGTGCCAAAAGCTCTTCGATGCCGAAAGGTTTCGTTACATAGTCGTCGGCTCCGGCATCCAAAGCTTTCACTTTGGTCCGCTCCTCGCCACGAACTGACAACACAATGATCGGAATCTGGCTTGTAGAACGCAGCCGGCGGCAGAGTTCCAGGCCATCCATGTTTGGCATGGACAGATCGGTGATTACCAGGTCGGGTTGCCAATCCTTCATAATTTCGAGCGCGGTTTCTCCATCGTTGGCAACCCGCAAATCGTAGCCCTGACTGGAAAGGCTGGTACGCAGCACGCGTGTGATTTGCGGCTCGTCGTCCACGACAAGGATGCGTCGTCGTTCGTTCACTGGCGAGGCTCCTGGGTAACGATATGAACATCCACCGGAGGGGCATCGCGGAGAAATTTGTGAATGGCAGAAAAGTATAAATATCTTTTCAGCCCGCTTGTAGCGGAGCGTCCGAAGACCACTTGGGTGATGTGTTTCTCGCGCACGAACTCGGCTACAACTGCCGCCACGGTTTTGCCCTGAAGTTTGACGATTTGCGCGCCCACATTTTCTGAAAACTGAATATTCGCCGCTAGCGATTTCTGATTTCTCTCACTCGCATCCTGCCCCATATCCACGTAAACAATGTAGAGTTCCCCGTCCATCGCCTGCGCCATTCGCGCGCCCCGCGCTATCAAGTATTGGGCCGAAGGATTCGAGCTGATGCAAACCGCAATTCGTTCTCTAACCGCAACCCCGGCTTTTTCGTCCTGCTTTGCGCGATAAGATTCAAGGCTTCGATCCACGGCGTGGGCAACCTGCCGCAACGCCAATTCCCGCAGGGCAATCAAGTTTCCTTCGCGGAAAAAGTTTCCTAGCGCGCGTTCGACTCTTTCGAGCGGATAAATATCTCCGCGCCGCATGCGATTTTGTAGGGCCTCTGGAGTGAGGTCTGACATTACAACTTCGTCAACTCGTTGTAGAACCCAGTCTGGAATTGTTTCGCGAACCTGAATGCCCGTAATTCCTTGCACCGTGGGCGTCACGCTCTCCAGGTGCTGAATGTTCATGGTTGATAGGACGTCAATACCGGCGTCCAGAAGTTCGTACACGTCTTCGTAACGCTTGCGATGTTTGCTGCCTTCGACATTGGTGTGCGCCAGTTCGTCAACCAGGACAACTTTCGGCTTGCGCGCAAGGATTGCATCTACATCCATTTCCTCGAACAGCGCGCCTTTGTATTCCAACTTTTTTCGGGGAACCACCTCGATCTGGGCGGCAAGGTCAGCCGTAGCTTTCCGTCCATGCGTTTCGACGACGCCGATTACCAGGTCTTCTCCACGGCTGTGGCGGCGAACTCCCTCGCTTAGCATGCTGAAGGTTTTGCCAACTCCCGGCGCATAGCCCAGAAAAAGCTTGAATTTACCAGTCGGCCGGGTTGGGGAAGCATGCTCAAGCCACTGTTCGGGAGTCTTAGACACGCGGATATTGTCGTTTAGAAAACTGTAATTGTCGAATGTCGGATACAATCGCGGCGTGAAACCGGACACCGTTCGACTGATGGTGCGCTATGCCGCCGCTGCCGCGACCATCGCGTTGATCACTCTGTCGTACCGAAGAATCCTCCATGTCAACCCCACGACTGTGGCATTGACTTTTCTATTGGCTGTGCTGGTGATATCGGCGAATTGGGGATTACGCTGCGCCGTATTCGCTTCGCTCATTGCATGCTTGGCCTTCAACTATTACTTTCTGCCTCCGATTGGAACATTCACCATTCAAGATCCGCAAAACTGGGTGGCGCTATTTGCTTTTCTAGCGACGGCAGTGATCGCTAGCGAACTATCGGAGCGAGCACGGAGGGAGACCACCAATGCCAATGATCGCCGGCGCGAAGTGGAAAAGCTCTACAGCTTCAGCCAGCAATTACTTTCCACCGACAATATGGCGGAACTGCTCAACGCCATTCCCCGGTACATAGTGGATTCTTTCGTGGTGCGATCGGCGGCGATTTGGCTTCCCAATCGAACTGACGTTTACCGGTCGGGATCTACTGTTGATGGTCTGGAGCTTTATGATCTTCAACTCGTTACTTCGCGAGGAGAGGCGAGGATAGAGCCTCACAAACAGATGTCGTTCGTGCCCCTTCGAATGGGAGTGCGAGTGGTGGGCAGTCTCGGTGTTTCGGGCGCGATGCTTTCCCGTGAAACCCTCGACGCGATGGGAAGCCTGATCGCGATTTCGATCGAGCGCGCCGCGGCAATGGAGAGGCTGAGCCGATCTGAAGCGGCCCGGGCAAGCGAGCAATTGCGTTCCGTGTTGCTCGATTCGGTCACGCATGCGTTTCGCACCCCGCTGACCTCGATAAAGGCTTCTGTGACGTCCATGCTGTCAAGCTCGGCGCTGAATGACTCACAGCGCATCGAACTCCTCACAATCATCGATGAGGAAAGCGATCGCCTGAACCGGTTGGTAGGCGAAGCGGCTGAGATGGCGCAACTAGAAGCTCACAAAGTTGAACTCGAAATGGGCAAGCACGAAATGCAGGAAGTGGTGGCTAGCGCACTGGAAAAATCCAAACCCGCATTAGCACAGCATCCCGTCGAGGTTCGGCTAGAAAACTTGCCGGCAATTCAAATGGACATCGCTCGCATCGCCGAAGTCCTGACGCAACTATTGGAAAACGCGGCGAAATATTCTGCACCGCAAAGTCCGATTCATATCACCGGGGAAGTACAGAACGGAATGCTAATGATCAGCGTCGCCGACCGGGGCCCCGGAATTGAAGACATGGAGCAGTCGCTCATCTTTGAGAAATTCTATCGCGGAAGGAATCAGCGCCTGCAAGTTCAGGGAACGGGCATGGGCCTGGCCATAGCCAAAGCGATCATCGAAGCGCATCACGGCCAAATCGGAGTTACCAGCCAACCCGGACACGGCTCAGTTTTTTACTTCACTTTGCCAGTCGCTTAGGATCAATCGCAACGAACAACCCGCGGCTGCGTGCCAGCACTTTTCCATCTTCATTCAGTATTTCCGCCATGTGGTAATGCCGGCGGCCTCTGACTCGAAGCTCTCGTGAGTCCACGCGCAAAGGCTTATTCAAGGGAACAGGCCGCAAATAATCGATTTTCATTTGCGCGGTCACAGCAGTGACCTGTCTCAGCTTGTTCAGCTTCCCCATTGCATCGTCCAGGATTGTTGCGATAATGCCGCCGTGGCAATATCCGGGAGGCCCTGTGTAGCGTTTGTTGAGACGGAATCGACAAGTGAAGCCACCGCGCTCCTCGTCGTAGACGAACTTCAGGTGCATTCCGTGGAGATTATCTCTTCCGCACGCGAAGCAGAAGTTCTTGGCAGGTTTACCTAAAGCAACTTTCGGGAGACCAGGAAGAGGCTTTTTCGGAATGCTTGGCATATTAGTTCGTTCGTAATGAATGGAGCGCCTGGCGTCCCCGCCCCGGCAGGACGGACGGGAGACCCGTCTCTCCCTCTGCTAACGTTTGAACGCTTGCACATCCGGCAAAGGTTCCAAGCCGCGTCCCGAGAATACTTGCTCGAATTCTCTGAGCAATGCTTCATGAACAAGGCTATTGGACGCTACCGTTTCACGGCTGTTGAGTTGAAAAGGCTTCCCTTTAAAATCCGTCACTTTCCCTCCCGCCTCTTCCACGATGAGAACTCCCGCTGCTGTATCCCACGCATTCAAATTAAATTCCCAGAAACCCTCGAAGCGGCCTGCCGCTACTGAACACAGATCCAACGCGGCCGAACCGGCGCGGCGCACCCCATGAGTCCGCAAAGTGATCTGGTGATAAAAGAAGATGTTCGGATTTTTATGGCGCTTATGGCTGGGAAAGCCGGTTGCGACCAAACTTTCGTTCAGATTCGCAATTTTGGAAACGTGCATTCTTTCATCGCTCAGGAATGCCCCGCCCCCTAGTTCAGCCGAGAACATTTCATCGCGCGTCGGATCGTAAACTACCCCAGCGATGAGCTTATTTTTATGTTCCAATCCCATTGAAACGCAGAACACGGGAAATCCGTGCGCAAAGTTCGTGGTTCCGTCCAGCGGATCAACGTACCAGCGATAATCGCTGCCCGTATCCACCAGTCCACCCTCTTCGCCCAGAATGTCGTGGGTCGGCCATTCGCTCCGGATCCGATCGCGAATCAAGGTCTCTGACGCTCGATCTGCAATGGTTACAAGGTCGGCTTCGCCCTTATATTCCACCGCGACACGCTGGCGGAAATAGTCCATCAGTAGCGCACCCGCTTCTCGGGCAATGTCTGCCGCCTTCAAAGCAAAATTATTATTGTTTGGATTATTCGACAAGATTTGTTCGAGCAGCCTTTCGAGGAACGGGGACATCAAGAATTGCCGCGGTTGCCGTGGTCTTCGACGATGTACATGATTTCGTGCTTGAATATGAACAGATTGGGTTGACTCTCGCGGGTCAGCCGGATCATGTTGCGGTCGTAATATTCAATCCAGCCGCGAACCATTTCGCCATCCGCAAGCTTAACGCACACCGGTTTCTGCTTTTCGCCCAACCATTTCAGATAGGCGGCTTCCTCCGACGTCTCGTCTGGAGGCGGGGTCTTACCTTTGCGCGAAGAGCCTTGTGCACCCTGAAACGGCATACTCGCATTTTACACGCTGCCGGAGAAAAGCTCTGTTCTTTAACATGCCACTCTTTAACTTGCCCACCGGCGAACTTGACAGAGCGCGACTTGACGCAGTTGCGCGATGCTGGGTTTTCAAAATGTAAGACGAACTCCGAACTCGAGTTGTCTGGCAGACCCGAGCGAGAAAACCCCGGAGCCAGGACCGATCCTATTCGCCGATTGACAGGAAGAAGCAGTTCCGCATCCCAAACCCAAACTTCCGTTCGTTGGAAACGTCGTCGCAGGTCGCAGAATCCCCGCCGACGGATTCATCAAGCTATCAAAATTTGCAGAGTTGAATATGTTGAACGCGGAGACGCTGGGCTCAATAGTAAAGCGCTCTTTAAACACATACGGCCACGACAGTCTTACGTCCACAGTCTTCAGCCATGCTGGCCCTGAATTTGCTGGGACGTTCGCAAGCGCTGGAGTCACTGCGCCCAGCAGCAATAGTTGCGATTGAGTAAAGAGGCCATTCGTAATCAGTGCGCTTCCAGCAGGAGTAGGATGTCCGGCAACGTTCGTGTTGTAACTGCTGATG
This sequence comes from Terriglobales bacterium, assembly GCA_035999525.1. Classification (GTDB taxonomy): domain Bacteria; phylum Acidobacteriota; class Terriglobia; order Terriglobales; family Acidobacteriaceae; genus PALSA-188. The sequence continues at coordinate 57 of DASYGR010000345.1, read as the reverse complement.
AACGCATCGAGATTGGTGACGGATGTCCCACTTCTAAATTCGCCGATACTTGATCCT
>DASYGR010000280.1:0-5242 GCA_035999525.1 Terriglobales bacterium | reverse complement strand
TGGGTAGCTGCTGGAATGGAGGTCATTCGAGTGTAGGTGGTTTAGAACCGGGCGGCAACAGAAACAGCGTACGCAGAAACAGATCGAGGTTATTACAAGTAAACCAACGCACCACGCTTCTTCAGCGACTCGGTTGCTGCTTCCAACATTTTCACCACACGCAGGCCCGCAGCGCCGTCGTTTGTGGGATTTTGATTGTTGGAAATGCAATCCACGAAATAATTCAGTTCCTGGCGCAGGGCTTCTACCTGCTCCAGTTGCGGGGACCACATATCTCCAGAACGGTAATTCACCAGCAAGTTGTAGAGTCCCTGACGGCTGGTGATGTCTACACCTTTATCGTAAATCTTGATCTTTTCGTCAACTTCCAGGTCATTCCAAACCAGCATCTTCTTTTCTCCGCCGATAAGGGTTGTACGGACTTTTACCGGTGACAGCCAGTTGACATTGATGTGAGCAATAATTTTGTTCGGAAAATAAACGGTAATGAAAGCGATGTCTTCGTGGCCGTTAAGATGAGTTTGGCCGGTGGCCACAACCGCTTCAGGAGTTTCCTCGACGAGGTGGTCAATGATGGAAAGATCGTGCGGCGCCAAGTCCCAAATGACGTTCACGTCGTGCTGGAACAGTCCAAGGTTCACGCGAGTTGAATCGTAGTAATAGAGCTTGCCAAGCGCGCCTTCTTCGAGAAGCTGCCCAATCTTCTTCACCGCCCCGGTGAAAAGAAAGGTGTGGTCCACCATAATTTTCAAGTTTTTCTGTTCGGCCAGATTGATAAGTTCCTCGGCCTGGGCAGCACTGCTGGTTAAAGGCTTCTCAACAAAAACATGTTTGCCATTCTGAAGCGCCGCTTTCGCTAGTTCGTAATGGGTCCAGACAGGCGTCACCACGGCAATGGCATCAATGTCAGTGGCCGTGGTTAATTCCTCACACTCCGACGCTACCCGTACGCGAGGGTATGCTTTTTGAATTCTCTTCCGGGCTGTAGGACTCTTGTCGCAGACCGCGACCACTTCAGATCCATCCAACTGGTCAAGGTTCCTGACCACATTCGGCCCCCAGTATCCGTAACCGATTATTCCAAATCTGACCATATTTTTATCCCTATGGGAACTTTCCCTCTTTCGCGCAGTAATGCTGGTTTCGAGTACCGGATTCATTGGGAGAGGAACCTTAGGGGAGTGAGCTTAGTGAAACAATGTTGATTTACGTTGTCAAAATCATGAAACGTCGGTTAATGTGCGCCGTCTCCGAAGAGGACAACAGCGGGCGTGCGAAGGAGAATTTTCAGGTCCAACCATGGCGACCAAGTATTCGCGTATTGCAAGTCCAGGCGAACCATGTCGTCAAACTTAACTCGACTGCGCCCATTGACTTGCCACAGCCCGGTGATTCCGGGTTTCGCTTCTAATACGCGACGGCGATGCCAGATATCATAGGCTTCTACTTCATAGGCAATCGGGGGGCGCGGTCCCACCAAAGACATCTCGCCTCGGAGCACGTGAAAAAACTGAGGAAGCTCATCAAGGCTAGTGCGCCGCAAAAAGCGTCCAACTCGCGTGATTCGTCGATCTTTCGTGAGTTTGTAAATGCCATTCCCGTTTTCGTCGGAGACTTCGGGCGGCGCATCGCCAGTGATTAACTGGGTCACGTAGGCCTTATGGACGCTGGCGTCGTTATTCACATACATGGATCTGAATTTCAAGAACACAAATGGAACCCCGTACTGCCCAATGCGCTTTTGCCGGAAGAGAATGGGACCCTTCGACGTCAACTTAATCGCGGCTGCAATACCCAGAAAGGCAGGAGAGAAAACAATGATCGCAACCACGCTTCCCCCCACATCCATCATTCTCTTGATCGCGCTGAACGGCTTGTTCCCTTTTTCCCGGTTTGAGAGGTCAGGGTAGAGGGCAGGATTACTGGGGCGTTGCGGCAAGTTGTGATCCCACTCTTCAGGAAACAAGTGAAAAGAAATACTGATGCGATCGAACTGCTCCGGTTCGAGGTTCTGACGCAGGCTTTCACTCGCCTTGTTCATTATCGTTCGGAGCAGTAAGTCCTGGTTCTCCATGTTCAATTCTGTGAACATGACACCAACTACGCCATTGGTCCGGTACCAACCCATTACATCGGTCTCCCGGGTATTTTGTGCGAGCGCCGAAAACACTTTGCTAAGGATCTTGCCATTCTTTTCCGATGCCAGCCCATCTTTCATGTCGAGAAGCATGAGCAAGAATGGTTTTCCCGAACGTTCGGTTCGCTTCCGCTCAAGCGAGATGATTCTGTGGAGAGACACTTCATCCAGAACGTTCTGATCTGCACGCAACTTTCCAGCGCGCAGCTTGGCTTTACCATTCGACTGCCTTGTTTTCACGACGGCCTCTCCTGCCTCTGTATCCCTCTTTCCTGAAACAGAGAAGAGCGGATTGGATGCGAACCATGTCATGGGTTTGTACGAAATTGCGATTCAGGGGGAGGAATCGGTGAATCACTACTCTACTAAGGAATCTGCCACCCGCGCGCTGCCGGAGGCTTGAGGTGCGTAACGCTGGTAATAATTGCTGTGATCGGTTTCCGTGGAGCTGTTCAGTACGACACCAAGCAACTTCGATGGCTCCAAGACCTCCAACCCGCGCTTGAGTTCCCGCTTTTCGGTAACTCCTTCTCGTGCAACAAGAATCACGCCGTCCGCCATTCGCATCCAGACGCTGGTGTCCGCCAGGGGCAATATCGGAGGTGAATCTATCAGAATCCAATCAAACCAATTAGCCAGTTGGTCCATAAGCCCCGCGAGCTTGGTCGATTGCATCATTTCCAGCGGATTTTCAGGGGCGCGGCCAGCCGGCAGAAGCCAGAGATTGAGACCCTCAAGGCGATAAATATTAGGCAGGGACCGGGATTCGCCTTGTAACCATTCACTTAGACCCTCAACCTTGCCCAATCCGAAGCGTACTGGCAGCACTGGCCTGCGCAAATCGCCTTCCAAAAGCAGGACTCGTTGTCGCTTTTTCCGCGCGAGGATAACCGCAAGGTTCGCCGAAATCATGCTCTTACCCTCTTCGGGGATCGTACTGGTAATCAGCACTTTCTTGAACGCTCGAAGTTGTTGCAATTGACGTAATCGAACTCCGAAGAAGCGAAACTTCTCAGCCGCCAGGCTTTCAGTATCGGTCAAACTGAGCAGTTTGCTATTCGGTAGCGGAGTTACTTTTAGCGAAGGAAAATGGTCGAGATCAGTCTCACTCTGCTCGGGAGGCGCAGTTTCCGTCTCGGCGGCGCGCAGGAGTTCGGCAGGCATCGAAGGCGACTGATGATTTCGGGACCGTTCCGCCTCCGATTTTTGCAATGCTTCAAATATATGGCTCATGCTTGATCGCTCCAGGTGCCAAGGAAAGTTCTTCGAGATTGTTCGATTGCGTGTCCTGCAAATATTCCTGCAATTGCAGCAAGGCCTTAACCGCTGCTAACGCCTTGTTTTTTTCATCCTTGGGAAGCGGCTCAGGCTGCGCCGCCGGATGGACGACATTCAATCGAAGGTCCGACGCTGCTTCGTCAATAATGTCCGGAGAAATTTTCTTTGATTGTTTGGCAAATCCTGCGATTAAGGCGTTTTCGCAAATTGTATTGATCAGGCGAGGAATGCCCCGAGAATGACGGTGGATTGCTATCACCGTTTCAGGTGGAAAAATCGGATCTGCTTCGGCGCTCAACCCGCCGAGTTCTAATCTTCGCTGAAGGTAACCACGGGTTTCTTCTAAATCCAGCGGTTCGAGCCTGGAGCGCAACACAATTCTCTGCTTTAACTGCCGCAGGGACACGGAATCAAGTTTCTCGTCAAGCTCCGGCTGGCCCACCAACAGGATTTGAAGTAGTTTCTCCTGTGCCGTTTCCAGATTGGTTAATAAACGAATTTCTTCCAGCACTTCCGCGGAAACATGATGCGCTTCATCAACCACAAGCACGGTTGTAAGTTTCTTTTGATAGCGCGTGATCAGGTAGTTGTGTAATTCCCAGAGCAGCTCGCTCTTATTTTTTCCCGAAGCACGCAAGCCGAAATCGGCGGCAATGTATTGCAAGAACTCCACGGGAGACAGGATGCTGTTAAAAACATACGCGTAGGCCACATCGTTCCGATTAAGAAGTTGCAAAAGGCATCGCACCAACAGGGTCTTGCCGGTCCCAACCTCCCCGGTCATCACAACAAAACCCTTATGCCGCCGAACTCCGTAATAGAGCGCCGCCAGAGCCTCGTTGTGTCTCCGCGTTGGAAACAAGAACGAGGGGTCAGGGCTAATCTCGAAGGGATTACGCTGAAGATTGTAAAAAGCTTTGTACATTCGCGTTATCCGCGGAAATAGCTGAACGCGCAGCCCGCGGCGATGACCACAAACACCGCTGCCGTGGTTACCCATTGTAGATGGGCGATTCTTTTGCGCCTTTTTTCCTCGTCGCTCGTAATGATATTTGGAATTTCAGATATCACGTCGGCATGGATCAATTCTTTCAAGTCTTTTTCGCTATAAAGGCGGTCATCCATCATTTCCGCGCCCGCCGTGAACATTGCTCCAAGAACAATCCCGGCAAACAACCCGATGCCGCAGAGCTTTAGCCGGTTCGGTGAAAATGGCGTTACCGGCAAGCTGGGCGGGTCGAGAACACGGAAATGCTCGCCCTGCTGTCGCAATTCCATGCTGGTGGCCAATTCCGATTCGTTCTTCTTCTTTAAGAGATCGTTATAATTCGCCTGCGATTGTTCGTATCCCCGTGTTAATTCGGAGAGTTGTTCTTCACGAACCGGCTCTTGATTGAGATGGGCCTGACCCGTATTAATCTTTGCTTTCAGTTCCGCTACCGCTCTCTGCCGGTTAGCTATCTCGATCTTATTGGCTTCCAGCTGATTTTGAAGCTGTGCCATTGGGGACCCGGCGGTGATATCCGGAGTGTCATTCGGCGCAGAGACGGCATTCTGGGGATGGGCCGCGTTCGCCTTCAGGTTCGCCTCAAGCTGTGCCTTCATCTTCTCGGTCTCGGCAAGCTGTTCCTTTGCCTTGCGCACATCGGGATGACGGTCCGTGTAATGTGATTGCAGATCGGCCAACAGCGCTCTTTGTTTTTCCAACTGTTGTTCAATAGCAGGCAGTCCCATGGGAGCGGTGTCCGTTCCCTTGGTGGAAGTTTGTGTGGAGCGGTATTGCTGAATCAAAGACTGCAAATATGAGTTCTGCTGGTTTGCGCTGAA
>DASYGR010000240.1:0-3315 GCA_035999525.1 Terriglobales bacterium | reverse complement strand
ATTAGTTCTCACGGGCGTTGGAACTTTAGCGTCCACGGGAACACTCGGAGTACTCACGGTTGTCCTCGTGGGCGGCGCACTTGTGTTCCGTGGCTACCTGCTGGCTGAAAGGCGAACCCTCATCATTCCCGAACGATGGACATCTGTTCTGACCATCGTGTATGTGATGTTTTATCTCGCGGATTATTTTTTGATCTCGCGCGAGTTCCTGGGCTCTACCGTGCACCTGGTGTTATTCGTGATGGTAGTGCGTTTGTTCTCGGCCCAACGCGAGCGCGACCAATATCTGTTGATGGTCATATCGTTCCTTATGGTGTTGGCGGCCGCCGTTTTGACGGTGGATAGCACCTTTCTGGCCACATTCGGGGCATTCATTTTCATGGCAATCATTACCAGCATTTTGATGGAAATGAAGCATGCGTCCGCCAAAGCTACATTTCAATCCGCCAATCCGCTTGATTCGATGGCCCATCGCCACATGGCTTTTTCCCTGGTGAGAGTGGTTCCAGGATTAGTGTTATTGATTTTTCTCGGAGGCGTCGCAATCTTTTTTGTACTGCCCCGAGCTGCGGCAGGATACCTTGGAAATTTTTCGGAAGGAACCGATCTGACTACGGGATTTTCCGACCATGTGGAACTAGGCGGCATCGGGCGTATTCAGCAGTCCAACGCCGTTGTTATGCATATTGCTATTGACGGCGATAAAAACGGCGGCTTCGATCTGAAATGGCGCGGCATTTCGCTGAATCGCTTCGATGGGCGGATATGGTCAGACAATCACCCGAAATATGTGCTGACGAGCCAGTCCGGGGGCAAATTCGCGCTCCTGGGAATGAGCGGCCCGCTTAAAATGCCGGGCACTTCGGGCGCAGGCCGTTCCATTCACTATCGCGTGTTGATGGAACCTGCGGGTAGCAGTGTCTTTTTTGTCGCCCCGAGGGCCCAGACCGTTCAGGGGCACTATCGGCTAATCACTGAGGATAGCGGGGAGGCTATCTTTGACGAAGATGCGGAACACCCGATCGGAGAATATGAAGCGACATCAAACATTGGCAGAGCGAACGGCTCACTACTTCGCTCAGCGGGGGTTTCTTATCCCGAAGAAATAGATTCTGATTACGAACAAACGCCTCCTCTCGACCCTCGAATCCCGCAGCTAGCCCAACAAATCACCGCCCAAGTAAAGAACCCGTATGACCGCGCTGTCGCCATTGCGAACTATCTTCGTAGCCATTTTGGATATACCTTGCAACTCTCACGCGTGCGTCCCCGCGATCCTTTGGCCGAATTTTTGTTTGTGCGCAAGCGGGGTCATTGCGAATATTTTGCGTCCTCCATGGCAATTATGTTGCGCACTTTGGGAATACCTTCTCGTGTAGTCAACGGCTTCCGCACCGGCGAATTTAACGATTTGACATCACAATATTTAGTGCGAGAGAGCGACGCACATTCGTGGGTGGAGGCTTATTTTCCAGGGTATGGATGGATCACCTTCGATCCCACGCCGGATCGAGTGTTGGAATCTCGTACCGGTTGGAGCCGGGCCATGCTGTATATGGACGCAATGGCATCGTTCTGGCGCGAGTGGGTTGTGAGTTATGACGCGAGCCATCGGTCCAGCCTGAAGCAGATTGCGGCCAGAGGCAGTATCGAGTGGTTCCAGAGGGCGCGAAAATGGGCGGGCGAAGAGTATGGCTTGATGCTTTCCGTAGCGAGCCGCACTCAAGAAAACATGGCGGGGCGTCCAGTCCGGTGGGGATTTCTGGGATTGCTATTGGCATTGACGCTGGCGGGTCTGATTACAGCAAGAAGGTGGTTGAGGATTTTTCAGCGCGCTAGCTTATCGGGGAATCCCGCGAAATTCCCCCGTGCCGCCGCGTCTATCTGGTACGAACGCATGGTGCGGCGGGTCGGCCATAAAGGCTGGCGCAAACTGCCTTCTCAAACCCCCAAAGAATTTCTTATTTCCATCGAAGACGAAATAGTAAAAGGCCAGGTCGCAAAGTTCACAGCGGTATATGAGAGTGCGCGGTTCGGAGGATCAGCCGACGACGCCAGCTCCCTACCGCAACTCTACGATGAAATTTCACATGCCGGACCGGGACAACCGTCTGGGAAGGCGAAATCGAACAGCTGAATATCAACGTCAGTGGCCAAAATGCCAGACCAGGCCAATGCCCACAAACAAGTTGTTCTCGCGGCTTTTTCCAGTGTTCACATTTAACTGCGGTACGCCGCTGTAATAATCTCTAGCTTCTCCTCGTGCGCTGAACGATCGCCAAAGCGCTACATCGAGGCCAACGCCGAATTGGACCACGCCAGTTGTACTTCCACCCTTGCCCGGATTGGGTCCTCCAAACTCCAGGTTCGAGCTCTCACTGAAACGCCCGAACCCTGCACCCACGCTTGCCCACGGCGTAACCGGAAGATTTGGAAAGAAGGTAAAGCGCGCTGATGGAGTCACGAAATAGGAGGTGAGGTCCATGGGGACGGAATTCAGCCCATAGTTCAAGTCTTCATCCAGATTTAAAAGTACCGGAACCTCGAGGGAAACGGACACCAAATCACCGGGCTTTACGAGACGGCTATAGTCGGCCTCAATGCTGGGCCCCGCACCAAAGGCAACAGAGTTGCCTACAAAGTTCGTCCCCGGCACGGTCTGGTGGCTTATAAACGTGCGCCCAAACATGATCGCAACCTGATTTTTTTGCTGTGATACGCCATTCTGAGAAAGCATGGCAACTGCGAAGAGCGCGATTATAAATCGCCGCATCACTATCCCTCCACCGAGCGCAAGTGGACAATTCTACTCTGGATTTGGAACTTTCGGGAAATAGAGGTCATCCGCCATCTCCCCTAGGGCCAGTCAAAAACTAGCCGCGCGTTCTACAACTTCGGCAAGACGATTCCCTTTTGCGATTGGTACTTACCTTTTCTGTCGGCGTAGCTAACCTCGCAAACCTCGTCGCCCTGAAAAAAGATGATCTGGCACAAGCCTTCATTCGCGTAGATCTTCGCGGGCAAAGGGGTTGTGTTTGATATCTCCAGCGTTACAAATCCCTGCCACTCCGGCTCGAAGGGCGTGACGTTGACAATGATTCCGCACCTCGCATATGTGGATTTGCCTACGCAGATCGTCAGCACGTCGCGGGGAATCTTGAAATATTCAACAGATCGTGCCAACGCAAAGGAATTGGGAGGTACGATACAGCAATCTGAACGGACGGTTACGAACGACCGTTCGTCGAAATTCTTGGGATCAACCACGGTGCAGTTGACATTGGTGAAAATCTTGAACTCGTCGGCCACGCGCAG
>DASYGR010000228.1:0-3468 GCA_035999525.1 Terriglobales bacterium | reverse complement strand
AATTGCGCAGCAGCCCGAGCGTCGCCGTCAGGCAGAACTGGCAATTCACGGCGCAACCCGCCTGAGTTGAGATACAAATTGTTTGTCGTTTCTCCTCGGGCATGAAAACGGCCTCGACCGTCGCAACTTCCGCGCGCGCCGCGTTGCCAAGCCGCAAGACATACCGAACCGAGCCATCGGCGGAATGATGGCGGCGAGCAATCTGAGGCAAGAACAGGTCCGCAAGGGTGTCCAGCCGGCGCCGCAACTCCATGGGCAGGTTCGACATTTCTTCGATTGTGCGCAGCCGTTCGGCATACAAAGCGTGATAAATCTGCGCGCCTCGATAGGGTGGTTCACCCAACGAAACGACCAGTTCGCGCAAATCATCAATCGATTTGCCGAGGAGGCAAAAGCGCTCACTTGCCGGCGCGATATTGGAATCGAAGGAGGCCACAGCTTGCTCTCTTTTTACAATCATAACATGCTGGCGTAACACGCCCGCTGCTCCCTGTAGAAATTTTGCGAAACTCATTTTCGGTGAAAGTATGACTTTATTTTTGTTCGTGCAAGAATAGGAGTTGCATGACTGCTGGAAACCGCAAAGTTGAGGAAACGACGCTGGCCAACGGGCTGGTGGCGGTGACGGAACCGATGGAGCATGTGCGTTCGGTTTCGGTTGGCATTTGGATTCGCAGTGGTTCGCGACGCGAGCCTGCGGAATTGAACGGTATTTCGCATTTCATCGAGCACATGGTGTTCAAGGGCACTGCGCGCCGCAAGGCGGAAGATATCGCACGCGAAGTGGACCGCGTGGGTGGAATGGTTGACGCCTTCACCGCCAAAGAAATGGTTTGCTTCAATACGCGCGTCCTCGATGAGCATCTTGAAACGGTGTTCGACGTGTTGGCGGACATGATGCTCAATCCGCAATTTCCCGAGGAAGAAATCCTCCGCGAAAGATCCGTGGTGCTGGAAGAGATCCGCATGGTCGAAGACAATCCGGAAGACCTGGTCCACGAAATGTTTTCGAAGAGTCTCTGGGGGCACCATCCGCTGGGGCGTCCGATCCTGGGAACAGCCGAGAGCGTCGAACGATTTGACCGCAAAACGCTCAACAATTGGTTTCGCCACTGGTACGCGCCAAACAACATGGTAATCACCGCGGCGGGCAATCTCTCGCATCAGCGGCTCCTTGATTTGATCATCCCGCGCTTCGGCGAGCGAGCCGCAATGGAAAACGGCTTTTCCGAGGCGCCACCTCTGCCGCGCGCGGAACTCGCATCGCGTTCCAAGGTGGAATTAGAGCAAGTGCATGTTTGCCTGGGCGTGCCGGCGTATTCCATGACGGATTCGCGGCGCTATACCGTTTCAGTGTTGAACAATTTGCTCGGCAGCGGAATGTCTTCGCGGCTCTTTCAAAATATCCGCGAGAAGCAGGGCCTCGCTTACGCCGTCTTCAGCGAAACGAACCATTACAGGGACGCTGGAATGCTCACTATCTACGCCGGCACCAGCCTGGAAACGGTGGAGCAATTAATTCGCTCCGTGATGAGCGAGCTGCGCGACCTGAAAGAGAAGCCCGTGAGTGACGAGGAGTTGCGCCGCTCGAAGGCAAATCTGAAAGGTGGAACACTCCTTTCTCTGGAATCCACGGGCTCGCGCATGAGCGACTTGGCGCGTCAATATCTGTATTTCGGGCGGTACCTCTCGCCGGATGACCGCATTGCTTCGATGGAAGCCGTGACGCAGCAAGAAATCCAGGAAGTAGCCAATGAACTGTTTCAACCTGACCGGATCGCTGCGTCGCTCGTAGGCAGCCTGAATGGCTTTGCCCTGACGCCCTCTCATCTCGCCTGTTGATAACTTCTGCGACGAAAGATTTCCGTCATCGTGATTCTTGCAACGTCATGCCGCATTTTATTGACGTAGCTGCGCGGGTTTGACATCATGCACGCAAGCCGTTGTAAGTTTAGGCGGCCAGTGAGGGCGCATCAGCTTCCGAGTTTCCATTCTGGCGTCAGGCAGTTCCGGCAACGCTACGTTGCTCGAAACGGAGCATACTTGCCTTTTGGTGGATGCGGGGCTCGGTCGCAAGGAAACGTTGCGGCGCCTGGCAGCGCTGGGAAAAACTCCAGAGCGAATTGACGGCATACTGATTTCGCACGAGCACACGGACCACTCGAGCGGCCTGCCTCAACTGCTGAATCATTGGCGCGCTACCGCATATCTCACGGAGTCTACCTGTCGCGAAATTGTTCGCTCTCTTCCCGAAGCAACCTGCAAGAAGATGGTGCGCGTCGAGCATATTTGCGCAGGCGAGCGATTCACCATCGGCGACATCGAGATTTCGCCATTCTCCGTTCCGCATGACGCGGCCGATCCCGTGGGCTACTCATTTCGCGCCAACGGAACAAAAGTCGCCATCGTCACGGACTTGGGATATTTGCCCGAACTTGTGAAATACCACCTGCGCGAAGCGGATTGCCTGATTCTGGAGTCGAATCACGATCTGGAAATGCTGAAGGTGGGGCCCTATCCGTGGTACATCAAGCAACGAGTCATGAGCCGCACGGGCCACTTGTCCAACCACATTGTCAGCGAATACCTGGCCGACCCGGAAGGTTTCGACGGCCGGGCGCGCTTCTTGGTTCTTGCCCATATTTCCGAGACCAATAACAATCCTGACCTGGTGCACCTGTCGGCCGTCGAGGCTCTCAACCGACGCCCAACGGAAGCCGCTTTTCACGGGGAGTTGATGGTTGCCTCCCAAACGGTTCCGGTTGGACCGCTAACTTTGTAGTATCCGCGGTTTAATCAGCATCGGGGATTGGATTCCTCGCAGCGTCTTACCTGCAGCGACCTAGAAGAAATTACCTCCAGCATGAAAATTCTGACCAAAATAGTACACAGAACACCCTATAAAGGTCCGCGCAATGACTTGATACTAGTACTTTTAAAAGTTAGCTCTCGTGACGGCAAGCCATTTGCTTTCATGGGGCCTGGGTTCGGGGCAGGAAGGCAAGCTCAAGAGGCAAGATGTGCGTCGGTTAATGCGAACCACTTTCTGATTCACCCAAGGGGTTGGTAACCAATTTCCGAGTCACGGGGGCGGCCATTCTAAGAAAGGATCCTAAACTTCGCCGATTTTTCAGCACAAGACCAGAGGAGAAGACGCAACCAATCCGTTCACAATCTCCTGACGTCCTGGTTTTTTCGGAACGCCGCAGCGGAGCGTCGCGGTTTCAAGTCGAATTGAACGGCGACCGGGAAGCGGCTATAGACCGCGCCGCTAGCTTACTAGCCTTGGGCTGCATGGCCCGGGGCGAACTGCCCACGGATTACGCGGTGTGGGTTCCCGCGGATGACAGTCTGATTGAACGGGTGATCACCCAAGCAGAGGAACTGTTGCACCTCGGCCGCAGCTTGTCTTGTTCAGTTCCGTTGAGTCCGCGCGAAGGCGAAGTCCTCAAAGAACTCCTACGCAAT
>DASYGR010000225.1:0-16958 GCA_035999525.1 Terriglobales bacterium | reverse complement strand
TAGGCTTTTTTCCTCAAGACCCAGAGGACCAGGGCTGGCTGGTGAATCAAGATCAAAAGACCCACATCTGCAAGCGCGGCAGATGTGGGGCACCGTCGAAATATTGGAGGAGATTTGGACGAGCCTACACTGCGGCTTGCACCGGTTCACTAACCGGTGAACGAACTTCCTTGGGTACCGGGATGCTTACAATCACAGAGGTACCTGAACCATTCGATTCGATTTTCATTTCTCCGTGGAATGGACGGATACGCTCGCGGATTCCCCTGATCCCGACCCCGGCGCCGTGGGATTGAATTTCCAGCAGGCGCTCGGGCGATATGCCCTTTCCGTGATCCCGCACTTCTACTCGCACACTCTCCCCCTCGCGAGCTAGGCGGATATGAGCGGTCTTGCTGCCGGAGTGCCGGTGAATATTTGTTAGGCATTCCTGAACAAGTCGAAAGGTTGCAAGCTCCATATCGCTTGGCAGTCTTCCAACCGTGCCGGCAACATCCAAGGTGATGGCTACGTGACTGCGTTCTGCCAGCCCGTCTAAGTACAGGTTCAGCGCGGACGCGAGGCCGCTTTCGTCGAGCAGCGGGGGATGTAACAGGTAAGACGTGGTGCGTATCTCGCGATGCAATTGCTGAACCATCTCCTCGATCGCTTTTCCTTCTTTTGCCAGCTCGGGCGCAGTGCTCTCCGCCCGGCGAACCAACTGCGCGAGGCTCATGCCGAGCACTGCCAGCGTTTGCCCGGCACTGTCATGCAGTTCACGGGCAATACGGCGCCGTTCTTCATCCTGCGTTTTCATCAGGCGCGTCATGTCGTCGGCAATGCGAACATTGTCTGCCGCCTCTTTCTGGTGGTGAATGTCGAGACAGGCGCCTACATATCCTTCAAACGTTCCATCCGGAGCGTGGCGCGGCACGCCGCGATCCAGTATCCAGCGGTATTGCCCCGTGTGATGCCGCAGGCGGTACTCCATCTCAAATGGACGACGAGCATCGAAGTTGGCAACGTAGATTTGCAGGCAGCGTTCGAAGTCTTCAGGATGAACGTTCTCCGCCCAGCCATTGCCTGACTCTTGTTCGAGAGTGCGCCCGGTGAAATCCAACCATCCCTTATTGAAGTAATAACAAAGCTTGTCAGTCCCCGACATCCAGACCAGGATGGGCGAAGCATCCGTAATCACGCGAAAGCGTTGCTCGTTTTCCCGCAATGCGCGCTCGACTTGCTTTTGCGTGGTAATGTCCCGCGCGACTTTGGAGGCTCCAATGACACGCCCCGATGAGTCTCTTACGGGCGAGATGGTCAGAGCGAGATCGAGGAGGCCGCCGTCCTTCCGCCTGCGGGCGGTGTGGAAATGGTCGACGCGCTCCCCTCGTCGAATGCGGCCGAGAATGTCTGACTCCTCAGCAAGGCGTTCTGGTGGAATGATCAGGGTGATATTTTGACCGATGGCTTCGTCAGGGGTGTAGCCAAATATCCGTTCCGCGCTCTCATTCCAACTCGTGATGATGCCATCAAGGTTCTTGCTGATAATGGCATCATCGGAGGAGGCTACAATGGCAGCCAAGAGGCCCGTTATTTCTTCTGCTTGCTTGAGCTTGCTCATATCCTCTGGCGACGACCTGACCAGCTTAGGTTGTCGTCGAATATTCGGGTGAAGTTCTCGATCAGAACGCATAATTTCTCTGACGAACAGAATGGCATTCCCCGCCCTGCATCGCACTGGCGGCTTTCACGAAAACCACGACACACTATGCTAAGCCTTCTGGCCCGAGATGCAAAATACAGTAAAAAGCGTAGGCGACAGAGCTTTGCACAGAACGCGAAAGGCGACGGGGCATCTGAGAATACCCGGACCGGGCGCGACAATGATCCGCTGCTGTTGGCCCACCTTTACTTTTTTGCGAAGGTGGGGGCGGCCAGCCGCATCCTTCGTAAGCTGAAGGTGCCTGGTCGGCGGATGGACGCGTTTGATAGATGAACGTATGGTTTAGTGGACAATCTGCGAGGAAAAGATTAACGCGCGAGGTCTGTGACGATGTCAGTTCCAAACCGGGGCTCCTTTCGCGTCGCGGAGGAGGAAGGTATCGTTTCCCTTGACCACCTCCCGCGCGAGGACGACGTCGGTCTCGCGTTGCTTCACTTTCGAGCCCGTGAGGGTGATCTCGTCTCCCTTGCTGAAGTTCATGCCCATTTCATCCATGAAGGATTTGGGACATAGATACACGTCCATGGTATCTGGCCCACTATTTACGAGCAGGTGAACGATCTCTTTCTCGCTGCCATTCGGCGGTAGTTTCACTTCTTCTATGGTGCCCTTTATCTTCGCTTCCGTCTGGAAGTCATACTTGGGAGAAGTTGGCTTTGGGGTCTTCTGAGCAAGTACTGGCGCGAGGCACAGGAATGCGAGAAACACCGAGAGGAAAAGTGCCCGGCAAAAATCAGATGGGACAGATTTGATTGCATTTGGCATGGCTCCCCCTTGTCCACGGGAACGCAGGAACCGTACTGCGGAACGCCGGTCCCGGCATCCTCTATCTATCGTTTAGGTAAGAATGAAGCCAGTTCTCGCGTAGGTAAGAATGAAGCCAGTTTCTCGCGCAGGCCCATCGTACTCCAGTTTCAATGTGTCGACTCGGGTCACAAAGAACGGAGTCGCATTGCTGGCGTCACAACGCCATTTCATCAGCAATCGTGGAGTATCATGTTCCGCGACAAGGGAGCAGTCCATGCAGATTGCATATCTGGTGACTACAATCGTTCTCGCTGCGATGTTGATTTTTTCCTGCATTGGGAAGGTTCGCCGTGATCCGCATATCGTGCAGGTCATTCACGAAGTCGTCGGAGTACCGATGAAGTACTTTGCGCTTCTGGCAGCTTGCGAGTTTGCCGGTGCCCTAGGCGTAGTTCTTGGTATCTGGTGGCCTCTCCTCGGTGTGGCGGCGGGCATCGGCCTCGTCATCTACTTTGTGGGCGCATCTGTGTCGCATCTGCGCGTGGGGGATGTCAAAGGCATCGGGCCCGCCGCATTCATGTTAGTGGTCGCGGCGGGAGCGCTTGCCCTGCGCATCTATCAGCTGCATTTTGCTGGATAGTTGTTGAAATGCATTCATTTAGCGTCATCAGATCTTGCTCAGAATGTCTTTGAGGTTGCGGGATGGAACTGGCATTGCGCCACTCTGGGTGGAGACCCAGGCGCCCATCCGATTTGCTAGATCGTTCATCCGTTGAAGCGATGCGTTGGTTAGATATTGATGAACCAGCCCTGCGGTGAAGGCGTCTCCCGCGCCTACGGTGTCGGCAACTTGAACTTTAAAACCTGGATGCTCATCGGATTCGGAATCGCTGACTAATAGGCTTCCGGAGTCGCCGCGGGTGACGCAAACCAAATTTAGATTGAACGCATCTCGCAGTTTCTGGGCGGCTGATTCTTCATTGTCGTATTGGATTTCAAACATCTTTGCGACGGTGGGAAGCTCTTCGTGGTTGAGCTTTACGATGTTCGCCAGTTTCAGCGATTCGTGAATTACTTCCGTGGAATAGAAAGACTGGCGGAGATTGACGTCGAAGACGCGCGCGGATTGTGGATGCGCGGCTCGAAGGAACTTGCGGATGGTTTCGCGTGATTGAGGTGACCGCTGCGCGAGCGATCCGAAACAGACGGCGTCGGCGCGGAGGGCCAGGATGTTTAAGTTTTCGGTCCATTCGAGAAAGTCCCAAGCAACCGGTTCGACGATTTCGAAGTTTGGCTTTCCGTCGTGGTCGAGGCGGACCTTGACGGTTCCGGTGGGGTGAGTTGAATCCCGCTGGAGATTTTCGGTTGAGACCGTGGCGGCAAGTTTCGCAACAATGTCGTCCCCCAGTTCGTCAGCTCCGATTCGGCTGGCGATGGTGGCTTTGTTCCCCAGAAGCGCGGCAGCATAAGCGAAGTTCGCGGGGGCGCCTCCGAGTTGGCGGCCTGTTGGAAGGAAGTCCCAGAGAATTTCGCCTAAGCCTATGACCACAGGATGTGAATCCAATGGCAGCATAAAATGGTTGTTAGTTATTGGTTCTCAGTTCCCTGCTTTACCGATTCGAGGAATTTCGTCTGGCATTGCCGGCTAGAGGCTTGCAACTCGGCGAAGGATGGGGTGCGTCGTAACTTTGCCAGCAATGGATCGAATTGCAGCGCTGAAACGGCGCAATAGTTCTGACTAATAGCGCTCCTAATTAGTTGTGCCGCGGCGTCTGTCTTGCCGCAATACGCCAGCATCGCACCCTGATAGTAGCGCGTCTCAGGATCGGGTTCCTTCAACAACGAGGTTTCCGCCTTCTGGGCAACGGCGTCGAGGTTTGCCGGTGGAGTGGGTTGGAGACAAACGTCCAACAGTTCGCGGTGATCGAAAGGATTTGCGGAAACTCTTTTCACTGCGATGCGGGCTTGTTCGATATTTCCGTCGCGAAGCAGGCTCGCCACGGTGATATAAGCCGCCCATTCCGAGCCCGCGTCCAGGCGAATGAAATCGGCGGCCCGCTGCGTTTTCCCGTATTCCAGAAATGCCCAGGCACAAGAGCGAAACTCGTAGTTGCCCGAATCCAGCGCGAGCGCAACGTCACATTCATGCGTGGCTTCCGGCAACATGCCTGCATAGCGGAGGACATAGGACAAAGTGAAGTGAGATTCAGCATTTTCAGGGCGGCGCTTTACGAGCGCTTTTGCGTCATCGTAGGCAGCTACGACATCGCCGCGTTCGGCCCGGTGAAGGATGAGGTGAGCGGCGGCGGAGTAGAGATTGGGATCGAGTGACAACGCGCGCTGGTAGGCGGCGTCCGATTTTTGGAACGCATCCTGACCGCCGGTCGAGTAGGCGCCGTTATAGTAGTACCGCAATCCCAGAGCAGCCCAGGTTGGCGCGTAAGTCGAATCCATACTGACGGCTTCTTCCAGAATAGAGATCGCAGTCTTGTTAGGATCGGGATCGTGAGAGATCGCCAAACTCCGCAGATATAAGTCGTAGGCATCCTGATTTTTTGGCTTGGTGCCGGCTTCGGTAAGGCCGTCGGCCGCGCCCAGCTGGGGGAGCAAGCCTTGACGCATCCTGGAGGCGAGTTGTTCTTGCACGCCAATCAGGTCTTGGCTCGCGGCGGTGAGCGTGCTCTGCCAAATAAGCTTGTTACTGCTGACATCAATCGCTTGCACTGTGACCAAAAGTTGCTTGCCTTGCTCAAGGAAGTGGCCGGTAATGACAGTGGACACCCGCAACTTCTTGCCAATTTTTTGGGGATCTGCTTCGGCTCCGGAAAATTCCCTGGTGCTGGTTGTGGGACGCACGTCTAAAGAACGCGTGTACATCAGCACATTTGAAATTTCGTCGGCCAGAGCGAAGCGAAGATAGTCAACATCGTCGGAATTACTCATGTTCTGGAGCGGAAGCACAGCGATTGCGGTTCCGGCATGCGAGGTAGATCCGAGTCCGCGATGCCGGAACCACCAGGTTCCGACCGACGCCAGAATTGTGATCAACAGCATAGCCATGCCGATGATCAGATATTTGTGCCATGGAGCGGCCTGCTGAAACGTTTTGGAAGATGCGCGGAGTGGGGACAAATCACGCAGGCTGGTTTTGGTGAGGCCGGATTCGGTTTCCCTCTTCAGGCGCTGAAGGTCGTCTTTGAGATCCTGGGCGTTGAGGTATCGTTTGTCACGATCCTTCTCCATTGCCTTTCCAATGATGACTTCCAATTCGGGAGGCAAGCCGGGATTCAAGGTCAGCGGTGAGACTGGCTTCTTATTCAAAACGGCGTCGAGCGTGGTAACGATATTCGTACCGGTGAAGGGCTTTTTTCCGGTGGCCATCTCGAAAAGGACGACGCCGAAGGAAAAAATGTCGCTGCGAGCATCTAATATTTCGCCGCGAGCCTGCTCGGGAGACATATAGACGGCGGTGCCGGGAATTACGCCCATCTGGGTCAGGGAATCTTCGAAATTCTGGTCGCTGGTCGAAGTTTGCTCACGAGCAGATTTTGCCAGGCCGAAATCCAGGACTTTCGTCTGGCCGCTTTTGGTAATAAAGATGTTGGCGGGCTTGATGTCGCGATGAACGATTCCCTTTTCGTGCGAAGCGATCAAAGCGTCGGCTACGTGAATGGCAATATCGAGAAGTTCGTCGAGGTCGAGTGGGTTGCCACGGAGGCGTTGTTTGAGGCTTTCTCCCTCCAGGCGCTCCATTACGATGAAGGGCCTGCCTTCGTTGTTATCAATGTCGTGAATGGTACAGATATTGGGATGATTCAGCTGCGAAGCAGCGCGCGCCTCGCGGCGGAATCGCTCGAGGACACGCGGGTCTTTCGCCATTTCCTCGGGCAGGAATTTCAGCGCCACCTGGCGGTGCAGGCGGGTGTCTTCGGCGCCATAAACCACGCCCATTCCGCCACCTCCGAGTTTTTCGGTGATGTGGTAATGCGAAATGGTCTGATCGAGCACTGGTAAGAGTTTAGACCCTTCGGGCGCGATATTAGGCGTTCGAGGAATAGGAAGTCAAACGCATGGGAGGGGGTTGCATACCATCTCTAGAATTGGTTAGAGGCCAGGACCTAATGCGTGAGGGGGGAGTGGGCTGTTGCTGTTGTGAGTGTTATAGCCTCATTGCAATGGTTATCAGATCCGATGTACGTTGTTGTCCGGCAGAGAGATTCAATTCGAGATGGTTATTCTCAATCTCCTAGTAGACGTCGCCGAACGGGGCTACGAGGAGTTCCAAAAGTGAATCCTGTTATCAAGACAGCGGTGTTCTGGCTAGTCATAGCGGCTGTCGCCTTTTTATTGTGGCAAGGCGTGACCGGTAGCCCAAACGCACCAAAGATACCTGAGATCAGCTATTCAGAATTCCTTTCAGAGGTAGAAGCCGGAAATGTCTCTAAAGTGATAATTATCAGGAATCGGATTGATGGAAGTTACCGCGATGATAGGTCTTTCCGCGTGACCGCGCCCGCCAGCCAAGAAGGAATGCTGCAAACTCTGCATCAGAAAGGAGTAGAAATCTGGTTTAGAGACGCCCCTAGTGGGGATTGGTCAACATCGGTTATGAACTTGCTGCCCCTTATCCTATTGGGAATACTGTGGTTTTATATGATCCGTCAAATTAACCTCAGGAAGGCTCAGAAACCGGAAGGCGCGGTATCACAAAGCTCCGGCACTCGATGGTGGAACAGATAGCGTGAACCGGCAAGAAATTGCGATCTCACTTGTTTACCGAGGTCGTGTGCAATTGCCTTAACGGCAGGTACGCACGAGGGCGGAAAGTCGTAGAATAACCCCATGAAATGCCGAATAGCTATGTGGGCAAGTACAGGCTTTCTTGTTGCGGGCTTCTGGGCGCTCTTTGCCTTCGCAGCCTTTCCATCTGCAAGCGAACGACTGCGAGATGTCTGGATTTTGGTCGGTGTAACCTGCCCCGTTGCCATCGCTGGCATGCATTATCCTATTAGCCTTTATGAGGCTCTAGCGGCGAATGCCGCTACTTATGCGCTGGCCGGTCTGGTTTTGGAAACCCTGCGGTACCCACTGCATAACGCGAAATAATTCAAAGAGCCGAATACTGGATTAAGGCCGCGAATATGCGGTCGTATGGGAGAACGCATAATTCAACAGGCCATCCAGAATTGGCCGCGAGCAATCTTTCCTTAAGCCTCTTAAGTCTCCTTGTTTTATCCCACTGATATACTCAGCGATTGCTTTTTCATTTTAGTTGAGGATGAGTTTTTGAGAGTTGAGGAAGTGAGAGACCGGTTCGTGGAGTTGTTTGGCGAGTCGCCGCGAGTTTTCCGCGCCCCGGGACGCACAAATCTGATTGGAGAACACACGGATTACAACGATGGATTTGTCATGCCAGCCGCGATTGAATTTCATACGTGGGTGGCGGCGGGGCGGAGGAGCGATCGCAAAGTAGTTGTGCGTTCGGAGGAGTGGAACGAGACGGCGGAAGTTAGTCTTGACGACGATGACGCTTCTCCGCGACATCAATGGCTTGATTATGTTCGCGGGGTGGCTATTCAGTTACGCAGGGCCAGATACGAACTCAATGCCTCAAATCTTCTGATTCATTCAGACGTGCCCATCGGGGCCGGGCTAAGTTCGTCGGCGGCGCTTGAGGTTGCGAGCGCACTGGCATTAATGAATCTCTCAGGCGATGGGAGCGGCAAAGCGGCTCTTAACCGTGTGGATCTCGCGAAACTTTGCCAGCGCGCTGAAAATGAGACGGTCGGGGCGCGATGCGGAATTATGGATCAGTTCGCGTCGGCGAACGGCCGCGCAGGACAGGCCTTGCTCCTCGATTGCCGGTCTCTCGAATTTAAATTGCTGCCGCTGCCAGCCGATGTCAGCCTGGTCATCTGCAATACGATGGTGCCTCACAGAAATGTCAGCGGCGAATATAACCTTCGCCGCGCGCAGTGCGAGCAAGGAGTGAAATTCTTTGCCGCGCAAGTGCCAGGGGTTCGAGCTCTGCGCGATGTTTCATGGGAGCACCTTCAGCAATACGCGAAAGACTTGGACGAAACGATCTTCCGGCGTTGCCGGCATGTAATCACGGAAAATGCGCGGACGATAGACGCTGCCGCGGCCTTGCAATCCGGACAGATTCAACGCTTTGGGGAGCTCATGTACGCGTCTCACCTAAGCTTGAAGAACGACTATGAAGTCAGCTGTGCGGAACTCGATATCATGGTCGAATTGGCGTCGGGTATGGCGGGAGTATATGGCGCGCGTATGACTGGTGGCGGGTTTGGAGGCTGCACCATCAATCTGGTCGAGAAAGATCGGGCTTCCGAATTCACGAGTAATATCACGAAAATGTATCAGCAGAAGACCGGCATTGATCCAGAGATTTACGTTACAACCGCTGCAGACGGCGCGGGGCAGGTCGGTGTGTGACTTTTCAACGTATGGAAGCGGAATCAAGTCGTATTTGAGCCAGGCGACGAAGCAGGTCTCTCGACTCCGCAAGATCGTCCTGGAGGACGATCTTCCTCCGCTCGAGATGACAGAGTGTAGTAGGAGTCACCCGACCATAGTGAATCAATGTTTAATCTGAGCGAAAGTTCTCACCGGCGATTGAATCCCCTTACGGGGGAGTGGGTGCTGGTCTCACCGCACCGGACGCAGCGTCCATGGCTCGGGCAGGTGGAAGCGGCGGCGTCCGAGATACAGCCTGCATACGATCCCTCCTGTTACCTGTGCCCTGGAAATGAGCGAGCGCGAGGAGTTCACAATCCAAAGTATGATTCCACTTTCGTGTTCGACAACGACTTCCCTGCTCTTTTATTCGATACACCCAATTCCGAGTTGAGTGAAAAAGATCTGATCGTAGCGCAGGGAGAATCGGGAATCTGCCGGGTGGTTTGTTTTTCTCCGCGGCATGATTTGACGCTCGCGCGAATGTCTACCGACGATACTCGAAAGGTAATTGATGTGTGGGCAGACCAGTTTGGTGAGTTGGGAGCACGAGATCAGATCAATTACGTTCAGATTTTCGAGAACCGCGGGGCCGCGATGGGCGCGAGCAATCCGCATCCCCATTGCCAGATTTGGGCGAGCAGGTCGGTACCCAACGAGCCTCACAAAGAACAAGTTTCAATGCAGCGTTATGAGGAGCGGCATCAGCAATGCCTTTTGTGCGAATACTTTTTATACGAATCGGCGCATGCGGAGCGGCGAGTGCTGGACAATGAACACTTTCAAGTCGTCGTGCCGTTCTGGGCAGTCTGGCCGTTCGAAACTCTGATTATTGGAAAACGGCACGTCGCGGATATTGGCGCCTTGAGCTTTGAGGAGCGAGATGCGTTCGCGGATGTGCTGGGCAAGCTCACCAGTTGCTACGACAGGGTATTTAACGTTTCATTTCCGTATTCGATGGGTATTCATCAGCGTCCGACGGATGGAGAAGCGCATCCAGAGTGGCATATGCACACACATTTTTATCCGCCGCTCTTGCGTTCGGCCACCATTCGAAAATTTATGGTCGGATTCGAAATGCTGGGTAGTCCGCAGAGAGACATCACTGCGGAGGCTGCGGCCGGGCGTCTGCGGGAAGTTTGCTCAATGAAGTAGTGGCACGAATCAATTGGACAAATTTAGTTTGCACGAATCTATTGCACAAATTTAATTTGACCGATGGTGCACCGGCTTTAGATTGCATATTTCGGGTTTAGATGGAGGGTCGCAAAGCCGTGGAAAGTGCTAGGCTATTGGCATGAAACGCCCGTTTCCATTATTGATTGGGTTCGTTGCTGTGTGTTTCTCACCGCTACTTTTTGGCCAACAAACCGGAGATGCGCAATCCAACCCGCCCGAGGACAGCGTTGATATAGTGACTCAGGTTCAACAGCTCAGAGCGGAAGTCGAGCAATTGAGCGAGCAGGTTGATCGCCTGAATAATGAAATTAACAGCATGCGAGCGGCTAGCCCTGCGCCCGCCAGAACCACACGGAATAGAACCACGCCTACGGCTCCGGCGCCTGCAATCACGGCAGCAAGCGCCCCGGCGACGCCAATTGCGGCGAGCACCCAAAATGACGAAACCATCCCTATCACCGTGCTAGTGTTTCGCGATGGCCGTAAAGTAGAAACGCGAAACTACGCCATCATCGGAGAAAGTATCTGGGTCTATAACGAGGAGGAGTCGAGGAAGTATCGGGTTGCGGATCTTGACCTTGACGCAACAAGAAAGCTGAACTCCGATCATGGAGTTGGGTTCCAACTTCCGCCGACGCGATAAGGATTCGGTTCGTGGGATAGAAAATTCGCGCTTGCGAATCTCAGGAACCAAGTAATGTCGGAGTTTTATTATCGGCTCAACAACTGCTCTCGAAGCCTTCTTGATAGCTTCACCGCAAGCGACCGATAGAACCGGTAGGCGAGGTGGGGAAATAGTTCAAACAGATCAGTGATCATTGCCCAGTCTATCGCGTAAGCCTGACCTTCTTCTTCTACTGTAGCCGTGGCGCTCGCCAAACTATTTTCCAGGTAGGCCATTTCACCGCAGATTTCACCCGGACCAACAGTCGCGACCGGGGTGCCACTGACACTTATTCTGAGGCGGCCTTCAAGCAAGATATAAATAGTTTGCTCTCGCTTACCCTGTTTGATCAGGACTTCGTCTTTCTTGAGATTCAGCCGGCGAGACTTGTCAATGATCAGAATCCAATCGTTGGGAGTCAGGTACTCCAACCGGTCCGGCGCGGTTCGCAAGACTGACATCAATTGATCTTTCGGCAACGATGTGTTCTGTTCCATAGGTTCGGCCCGGATACGGAAGCATATCAAAGGATTGGTTCAGCGCGGGTATGCAGTTTGGTCCTATCAGTCGTCGGCGTTTGCGGTGACTGGGAAACTCTTCACGGAAGAGATTTCCTGATCTTTATATTGCAGTTGATAAAGCTTCCAGTAAATTCCGCGCTGCGCCAGAAGTTCCTGGTGAGTGCCGATTTCACGAAGCCGGCTTTTGTGCATCACAATGATCTTGTCAGCGCGTTGTACGGTTGAAAGCCGATGCGCAATGACTACAGAGGTGCGTCCCTCAACCATTCGGACGAGGGCTTCGCGGACGCGGAACTCGGTTTCGGTATCCACGCTTGAAGTGGCTTCATCCAGAATCAAAATCTTCGGGTTGTGAGCCAGAGCGCGCGCAAAAGAAATCAGCTGTTTTTGCCCGGTGGATAAGGTTGATCCCCGCTCCCGAACCTCTTCTTTAAAGCCGTTGGGCAGCGTCTGAATAAAATCTGAGAGGTTCACATCTTCAGCGGCCTTTTCTACTCCGGCGTCTGAAATCCAATCGGTGCCGAGGCGGATATTGCTTTCGACGGTTCCGGTAAAAAGGAAGGGATCTTGCAGAACCACGCCAAAACGGCGGCGGAGGTCAGCTAAATCCATGTCTTTCACTTCAACGCCGTCAATGGTGATCGCGCCTTTTTGCACGTCGTAGAAACGCATTAGCAGGGAGATGATGGTGGTTTTACCGGCTCCTGTGTGTCCAACGATGGCGGCGGTTTCGCCGGGCTCGATGGTGAAGCTTACGTCGCGGAGAACCCAGTCTGGTTCTTCGTCCGACATTTCTGCTGAGCTCTGCTCGGCGTGACGGGTGGGGACACCCGTGGCTCCGCCAGCATGGTCGTGGCTCGCTGCACGGGCATTGTAGGCGAACCACACGTGGTCGAACTCAATTCGTCCAGCTCCCTGCGGAGTTTTGATCTCGACGGGCGTAGTGATCTCCGCGGGCGTGTCGAGCAATTTGAATATTCGCTCGCTGGACGCCATCGCTGACTGCAGAATGTTGTATTTTTCGCTGAAATCCTGAATGGGACGGAAGAACCGCTGCGCGTACTGAATGAACGCCACCAGAATGCCGAGAGTCGTAACGTTTTTTACGAGTTGCCAATGCAACAGCGTCTTTCGACTGAGCGTAACCGATAGTCCATGTGTGACCACGCCGTGTAACACGTCGCTGCCGCCGAACCAGATCACGCAGGCGATGGCGGTCGCCGAAAGAAGTTCAACCACCGGGTAATAGACGGCGTGCGCCAGGATCGCGTCTTTGTAGGCGTCCATGTGGACTTCATTTATTTCAGAAAACTTGTCATACGCACGCTGCTCGCGATTGAAGAGCTGCAACACCATCATGCCGCTGACGTGCTCCTGCAAGTAGGCATTGATGCGGGCGATCGCGACGCGAATGCGGCGGTAGGAATCGCGGACTTTATCGCGAAAGATTTTCGTTGCATAGGCGATGACCGGCAACACCGCGAGCGTGATCAGCGAGACTCGCCAGGTCATGTTCAGCATGATCGCCGTGATGCCGACGAGCACGAACACGTCTTCGAAAATCGAGACCACACCGGAAGTAAACATTTCGTTCAGCGCGTCCACATCCGTTGTAACGCGAGTGACCAGGCGGCCGACTGGATTTTTGTCATAGAATCCGATGTGCATCCGCTGAAGATGGCGGAAGATCTGACTACGCAGATCAAACATCACCATCTGGCCCGCCCACTGCATGAAATAGGTTTGCAAATAATCGAGCAGAAAGCTGAAGGCGAGTAGTCCGACTCCTATCGCGGCGACTTGGGCGATTCCCAGCAAGGGTTTGTTACTTAGGAAAAAATCTAAGGGCGTATGAAGCCCGGGCACCGGGGCGAGGTATTTGTCGACGACCACCTTGGTCAAATACGGGCCTAAGACATCGGCACAGGCCTTGAGCACAATTGAGCCCAGCGCGATCGCCACCTGCCATTTATAAGGCCGCAAATATCCGACCAACCGCTTCATGAGGCGGCTGTCGTAAGCTTTGCCTAATACTTCTTCTTCGTGGTGTGAAGGCATTGGTTGATTTTGTGGCTAGTGCGAAACCAGCACAACAGATCGTCATCCCCCTGGAATTCAGTCCTAAAGGATATTGCACGAGTTCAACAAACTCTCGCGGCAGGGCCAGAATTGGCTTTCATCCTTGATCCCAGGTCTCGCAAATGCGGCGAGAACTGGGGCACCCAGCACCCAGACTAGAAGACTATCCTGAATAGATGTACCAGGAGGCGCACAGGATGGAATGAATGTGGTTACCGATTCGGAGCATCCTTGTCGGAAGCCGGTTTACGCACTTTTAGCACGATTTTTTTAGGCAGTTGACAGTCGTTTTTTCCCATGTCTTCGCTGATTTCTTTGTGCGGCTCTTTGGGCAATGCCTGGAGCCACCTGACGAGCGGGGCTATGGAATGCTCAAACGGCCTGCGGCTGGAATCGTCCACAAAGAAAAGATCCTGCCAGCGATCACCACGAAAGATGTCCACGTGAAGCTCGTCCAGCATGATCGCGCCTGTAGGAGGTACGATCTGCTTCTCCGTCAACTGGCGTAGCGTGGGATCGTTGATCCAAGTTTGTACTTCTTGCATCTTCGCGTCAGATAGGGCGCCCTCAAATACCCTGGTTCGGCTTCCTTTTTCATGCTCCAAATGGAATTGACCGTCCTGCCGCAAGAGAACGCATACTTGGTCATCGAAGTTCATGGTTTCTAGATGTAACAGGTAGGGATAGTTGACGGCGGCCGGGTTCTGCCCCATCAAGAACGTGCAGGTAAGCAAAACAGCAACAAGAAACGGCAAGTGGGTCGGTCGCACTTAAAAAGTAAGCCTTGGAAAATTTAATCACAGGGCGAACTGATTGTCACGGTAAGGGATTCTAAGGAAGAAGCAGATTCCTCCGGGCTAAACGCCCGTTCGGAATGACAAAGGGGGATGACAAAGAAAGTTTGAGTTTCAGGTGGCCCAACCACACGCCGCTGCCGGCTAAAGATGCCGGACGACGAGTGCTGAATTCTTTGATCCGAAACCGACGCAGTTGCAGATTGCATGCTCGATCGCGACCTGGCGGCCAGCCTCGGGGACGTAATCCAGATCGCAGGATGGGTCGGGAACGTCAAGATTGATGGTCGGTGGAAGCTTGCTGTGCTGCATTGCGATGAGGGTTGCGGCAAGGCTGGCGGAACCGCAGGCACCCTGAGCGTGCCCAATTTGCGATTTCAATCCAGACATGGGAACTTTGTCCGCATGGCCGCCAAAGGCCAGCTTGAGCGCGCTGGTTTCTACGCGGTCATTCATCTCAGTTGAGGTTCCATGCAGATTTACATACTGAATGTCCTGGGGAGTGAGAGCGGCTTCTTCGAGAGCCAGAGCGATTGCGCGCGCCGGTTCTTCGGGAGAATCGCTCATGCGTACACGGTGAAACGCCTCGCAAGTGGATCCGTAGCCAACGATTTCAGCGTAGATTCGAGCACCCCGCGCGCGGGCGTGCACGTAATCTTCAAGGATAAACATCCATGAGCCCTCAGCCATGACAAAACCATCGCGATCCGCGGAAAAGGGTCGCGAGGCGCGTTCCGGCTCCTCATTCCACGACTGGGTCAACGCCCGCAGCAATGTGTATCCCTTAATAATTCCCGGAGTAATCGGCGAATCCACGCCGCCGACGAGAAACATGGGCTGAACCCCGGCCTGAATATGCTGATATGCGTAACCAATGGCATCGGTGGATGAAGTGCATCCGGCAGTGACAACGTGGCTGTATCCGCGGAATCCGAAGCGCATGCTGATTTCGCTGGGGATGGTTCCCATTGTGCCGCTGGGAATGCAGAACAGGCTGACTTGTTTCACGTGGCCCGAATGCCAGAGACGATATTGTTCTTCGGAAAATTCCTGCGCGCCGCCGCCGGTCCCGAGAATGACTCCGATCTCGCGTTTTTCGTCCATGGACATACCGGCGGGATCGAGACCCGCATCTCGAATAGCCTCGTGCGAGGCAGCGATCGCGAGCGGGACGACCCGCGAAACATGCTTGCGCTCGCGGGGGTCAACCCATGCAAGCTCGTCAAATTCGGGAATCTCCCCGGCGATTTGGACAGGCAAAGCCGAGGGATCGAATCGAGAAATTCGTTTTACGCCGGATTTGCCCGCGAGGACGGCAAGACAAAATGCCTCTTTGCCAATTCCATTCGGACTAACCACGCCCATTCCAGTGATCACAACGCGAGGAACCATAGAACTATTCGCCTACGAAATGCTCAAACCCACCAACTTCACGCGAGTCGCGGTCCCAAGTGGGATAATCATGTGCAATGCCGCTGGGCCTGTACATCTCGGTACCCTTCTGCCGCAGCAAATGCAGTTATTGCAATTTTGCATCTGACGTTTTTTCCATTGCGGTCCACCAAACTTATATTAACCGCGTTTGCGACAGCATTGTGCATGCAGAAAACGTCGCCGAACAAATCGGCGGGCAACTTGAACGCGCAGTTGATTCCATATTCCTCGGCGGAGGAACTCCTACTCTACTCGATATAGACCAGCTTAAGCGATTATTTGTCACGATCCGGTCAACTTTTGATGTTCGGGATGACGCGGAAATTACTGTGGAGTGCGCTCCGGGAACAATTACGGCACCCGTGCTTGAGGCTTTTCGGCATTGCGGGGTCAACCGTGTCAGTTTGGGAGTGCAGTCGTTCGTGAATCAGGAAGCGGCGTCCGTCGGGCGATTGCACAAACGGGAAACGGTTATTGATGATATTGCGCGGTTGCGGGCGGCGGGAATTACCGACATCAACGTTGATCTAATCGCCGGGTTGCCGCACCAAAACGGGGAAAGCTGGAAATATTCGCTGGAACAAGCTGTGTCACTGAAAGTGCCTCATGTGAGCGTTTATATGCTTGAGGTTGACGAAGACTCTCGGCTGGGCCGCGAACTCATTGCTGGCGGGACAAAATATCATGCGCACTTTGTGCCGGATGAAGACATGGTCGCGGATTTCTACGAAGAAGCTTGCGAGCGGCTGAATGCGGCGAGAGTGCATCAATATGAAATTTCCAATTTTTCTCGAGATGGACATCAGTCGCGCCACAATCTGAAATATTGGACGCGACAGCCCTATCTTGGATTTGGAGTGGATGCACATTCCATGCTTCCTGCGAGGGATTCGGGAGTCGAAGCGGTACGATTTTCTACGTCCGATGTGTTGGAGAAATACGTTGCTGGCGCCCCGCTCCAGGTCAATCCGATCTCATGGGAGGCCGCGCTTGAGGAAACATTGTTTTTGGGATTGCGCCTTAATCGTGGCGTTGATATGGACGAGGTTGAACGTAAGTTTGGAACTGGACCTGTGTCTCAGATGCAACGTGTGGTTGATGAATGTATCAGCGACGGACTAGTCACGCGGCAAGAGCCGAGAATTAGCCTGTCTTCGCGCAGCCGCCTGCTGTCGAATGAGGTGTTTGAGCGATTCATTTCGGTTGGAGAAGACCGCGTTTTATCGGAAAAGCTCTAAGCGATATAAGGGTCACGAAGGAATGTGCGATGTTTTCAACCAACCGGTCGGTCTATCCTCTTCGCCTTCTTTCCCTCGCATGGTCTAATTAAGGGACTGCACGAAATTGGGTGCAGCCCGGTA
>DASYGR010000189.1:0-4495 GCA_035999525.1 Terriglobales bacterium | reverse complement strand
TAAACGTTGGAGACGCCGCGCCGGATTTCACGCTGCTGAAGACTGACAAGAGCGAGCGGATCCAGCTTTCAGAACTGAACCGGAAGCAACCTGTGGTCCTCATCTTTGGGAGCTACACTTGACCGCCATTCCGGCGGGAGGTTCCCGCCCTCAATCGTCTCTACGAGCAGTACCAGGGGAAGGTCGCGTTTCTGGCCGTTTACATCACTGAAGCGCATCCCAGCGACGTTTGGCAGATGCAGAGCAATATCAAAGACGATGTTGTTTTACCCAGCCCCAAAAATGCGGAGGAGCGCGCTTCCGTCGCCGGCACATGCGTGAGGAAACTTGGGATCAAATTTCCGGCGGTGCTGGACGAATTCGGCAATTCAACCGAAACCCACTACACCGCTTGGCCGGACCGCATTTATCTCATCGATCAACGAGGCAGAGTGGCATACAAAAGCCTGCCAGGCCCATTTGGGTTCCATGCGGACGATCTTGCCGCTGCACTGTCGCGTGTAATGAAAACATAATTCGCCACAGGACTGGGCTGTTGGATCACGCAGAATATTGTTGAGAAACATGGCGGAACAATCCATGTGAAGAGCCGCACCGGACCGGCAAAACATGAAACCGCTTTTCAATTTTCCTGCCCATGGATGGAAAGGGCCGTAGCTCACGGCCAAACGCAATGGCGGATGCATCCAGCGCAATTGCACATTAACCAAGCAAAAAAATGCAAAACCTTTCCTAATATTGGCTATACCAAAGGCGGGCAACTCCCATCATTCTTCATAACTTATTGCTAAGAAATAACTTCTACGATTGCTCTCACGCAGTAGAGATGGCTGCCAAAATGCGCATGTCTTTTCCAGAACCCCCGGCGAGTCTGAAAGTGTGTAACCGTGCAGGTGTACTGCGAGGAAAAACCGCCTCGTGGAGAGTGCTCGCACAAGTCCCGGCACGGTCAGTCTCAGCGGGATTTCCAAAGCTTACGGCGGTTGAAGCGGAAGGACGTGTTTTCATCTTGATTGGGCTATCCAAAGTGATTATTGCGAGTGACTGCCAATGATTCCGGCTGTAGTACTGGGCGGCAATCTGGGTGGCCTGGGCGTTGTGCGGAGCCTGGCCGGCGGCGGCATGCCCATCTTTGTTGTCGATAAAGGACATGGTTGCCCCGCGGCCTGGTCTCGCTTTGCGCGATTCGTCAACTTGACCAGCGTGGGCGGCAGCGACCTTGTAAAAGAGCTCATCAACCTGTCAATCCGCATTGGCGAGCGACCCGTTCTTATTCTTACGACTGATGCCGATGTCAATACAGTCTCAGCGTTTCGTAAAGAGCTGGAGCCCTTTTTCCGCTTCACCTTGCCTGGTCCCGAGATGGTTCAAACTCTTTACGACAAAGCCCAGTTTCAATTGCTGGCAGAGCGCGAAGGGTTATCGGTTCCTCGCGGTGCTATTCTCGCGAATCCTTCCGAATTTGCGCTCATCAGGACGCTGGCGCCGCCGCTCGCAATCAAACCCGCCGATAAGGCTCCGCTGGTTTCAAGCCAGGAGAATGACCGTCCCGTCCGTGTGGAAGACTGGGACGAGGCAACGGTCCGCGCCGCGAAAATGATGGAAAAGGCCGGACGCCTTGCCGTCCAGGAGTGGATCGAAGGGGACGATAGCGACATCTATTTCAGCCTGTTTGTCTGTTCTTCTGAAGGTGAGGTCTTGGCAAGTTTTGCCGGTCGCAAGCTGGTGTGCTTTCCTCCAGCCGTAGGCATCACGGCAGTGTGCGCCGCAGCCCCCGAGATGGACGAAGAGCTCGCGCGGCTGACCTGGCAGTTCGCCAAACGCGTCGGATACAAGGGAATTGGGAGTCTGGAGTTTAAAAAGGACCGGCGGACGGGAAGGCTTCTCATCATTGAACCGACGGTTGGCCGCATAGATTGGCAAGAGGAGATTGCGACGTTGTGCGGAGTCAACATTCCTCTGATTGCATACAGGGCGGAAACCACCGGTATTCCCGTCCGGGAATCCGCCACACCGACATCAGGCATGTTGTGGCGTTCGTCCGTGCTCCACCGCCTGCCGGCCGGGATTGCGCCACAAGGGGCTTCCCTGCGCGATGGGTACTTCCGCCTCAACGACCCACTACCAGGACTGTATTACTACGCCATTGAGTTGTTTCCGCTGGCCACCAGGAAAGTTTTCCGATGGATGGTCGAAAAGGGAAAGGCGCCTGGGCGAGTGCTCCAGGCCGCGAGAAGAAACAAACTAAGCTTCAATCGGAGTCATCGAATGTCTATTTCCAACACGGTCATTGTCGGCGCCGGGCCATATGGCCTATCCATTGCGGCCCATCTGAAAGCGGCGGGAATTCCATGTCATCTTTATGGCACACCGCTTGAGAGCTGGCGCAAGTTCATGCCGCAGGGAATGGTCTTGAAGTCGGAGCGGTTCGCCTCGAATCTTTGGGACCCGCGCGGGCAATTCACTTTGGAGCGTTACTCGGCCGAACACAAAATTCCCTATCAGCCCGCCGGCGAGCCGCTTAGTCTGGTGGACTTTCTCCGTTATGCGGAATGGTTTCGTGAGCGGGCCGTCGGCGAACCCATTGACGTGAAAGTCACCAACGTGCAGCGTACACGTGCGGGCTTCTTGCTGGATTTTGCGGGAGCACCGTCGATTGAGGCGCGGCGTGTCGTTCTAGCCACGGGGCACATGGCGTTCCGCGTGGTGCCGCAGGAGTTGGCGGACCTTCCCGAGCCATTGTGTTACCACAGCGCCAAGCTGCGTGATTTTTCGGGCTTTGCCGGGCGCGACGTCACATTGATTGGAGCGGGCCAATCCGCGCTGGAAAGTGCGGCCCTTCTCTCCGAAGCGGGCGCACAGGTCCGGCTGATCGTTCGCGATGGTCAAATTCGCTGGAACGCCGTGCGCAACGGACATCGTTCATTGGCCCACAGGGTCAAGAATCCCGAATCCGGACTTGGGTTTGGCTGGGAAAGCTTCGTGGTGTCGGAAATGCCTCAATGGTTCCGGCGGCTTCTCCCAACGCACTTGCGCCATCGCTATGTAGCCAAAACATGGGGACCTTCCGGGGCCTATTGGCTCAGGCAGCGCGTTGAAGGTCGAATTGAGGTTCTGCTGAATTCCAAAGTGTGTCAGGCGAAAGCCGAACATGGACGGGTCTGCCTGGAAGTTCAAGGTCCGCAGGGAATAAAAACCGTTCAGACTGATCACGTGATTGCAGCCACAGGATACAAAACTGATCTTGACCGCCTGGACTACCTGGGCCCGGACTTAAAGCAGAGCATCGCGCACGAAGGTGGCGCTCCGGTTCTGGATTCGCAATTCGAAACCTCGGTTCCCGGACTTTTCATCGTGGGAATGGCCAGCGCTCCAACGTTCGGTCCGGTGATGCGTTTTATGTTTGGCGCAAAACACGTTGCTCCGGTTCTCGCCGATCGCCTGCGCACCCTTGCGGTTTAAAGTAACAATAGGGGTCGCCCAGCCTTTTCCTTGTTCTACTCGACGGGCTCAACCACGCGTTTCGAGCAGACTTTTACCACGTTGGTAAAGTTAGGTTAACGTCCTGAAAAAAACTGCCCGAGAATGTGACCGGGCGCACAATTTTATTCGGGCATCTTGGTTAGCATTA
This sequence comes from Terriglobales bacterium, assembly GCA_035999525.1. Lineage (GTDB taxonomy): Bacteria > Acidobacteriota > Terriglobia > Terriglobales > Acidobacteriaceae > PALSA-188. The sequence goes on along the minus strand of DASYGR010000189.1, from coordinate 864 downwards.
AGTCAGGTAGCCGGTCAGCCGTGCGGCGATCGGTTCTTCGATTTGTACGATTCGAGAACTCGGGTCACGATATCGCAAGGGATGTCCGGCGCTTTTGAAGGGGGTCTAATTATGAGACACCTTAAGTTTCTCGCTCTGCTGGCTATTTTGGTTCTGCCCGCAGCGTATTCACAGGCGCAGGTTTCGTTCGGCGTCCAGATCGGGCCACGCTACGGTTATTACAATCCGCCTCCGGTGTGCGAATACGGGTTTTATTCCTATTATCCATATGACTGCGCACCTTATGGTTACTGGGGCCCGAACTATTTCGTGGACGGAGTGTTCATCGGCGTTGGGCCCTGGAGCAACTTCTACTACCGGTATCCTGGGTTCTATCGGCCGTTTTACTTTAACGGCGGCTTCGGGTTCCATGATGGCTTCCACCGCTTCGGCTATGACGGGTTCCACGACGGATTCCACAGCTTTCGTGGCAACGACCATTTCCATGACGGGTACCGCGGCTTTAGCGGCGGTGGCCGTAATTACAGCGGCGGAAGATCTTATGGGGGTGGTGAACCACGCTACAGCGGCAGGTCATATGGAGGCGGTCACTCATATAGCGGCGGAAGATCATATAGTGGCGGTCGTTCGTACAGCGGCGGTGGATCGCATAGCAGCGGCCGGGCCTATGGTGGCGGCAGGTCATATAATGGCGGGGGATCGCACAGCGGTGGTCATTCAAGCCGCGGTGGTGGATCGCACAATAGTGGCCATCGCTAAGCGACGATGAAGAATTGAACGCAAAGAAGACCACACACATTAGAGAGCACGGGGCTCGTCGTGCCCCCTCTGACTCTCTGCAGAGAAATCCTTCCGCTCTTTATC
>DASYGR010000127.1:0-8666 GCA_035999525.1 Terriglobales bacterium | reverse complement strand
GATGGTCTTCGCCCAACTCATCCTTCACACTCGGCGGCACTAGATACGCTTGATCCGGCTGGTACGGCAGAAATCGTCCCATACCTCTCTTTCTGCCTCATCTTGCATATAATTACAAGTTAGTTCTCACGCACCCTCGTTTAGCCCTTCCCCTATAGAAGTAGGAAGAAAAGGGCGCGCAATGGGCGCCCATTTTTATGCCTTCCGCGCGATCATTCCTGCAAACGAAATCTAATTCGATTTCAAATACTTCTTCAAGAATTCCACGGTTCTGCTGCTGGCGTCTTGCCAGATTGGACCGGTAAAGCCGTGGCCAACATTCGGGTAGATTTTCATGTCGTAGGCAACGTGATTTCGTTCCAGGATTTGCTGTAAATCGAAAGCCTCCTGCACTGAGACGGTTTGGTCGGTGTCGCCGTGCAGAATCAGCACGGGGCAATATCGGCGGGCGAACGGCTTGACTTCTTTGGGCAGGCCACCGAAAAAGTCCACGACAGCCTTGATTCGAGCGTCGAACGCAGCGATGCTCAATGAAAGATAAGCTCCGAGCGAAAATCCGATCAAGCCAATTTTCTCAGGGTTGATGTTCTGCTGATGAGCAACGAAAGTTACACAATCCCAAAGAGTCTTCAACCAGAATGGCGAGTTACGAAGAATGGTAGCCCGGCTGTCAGCACAGATTGTATTTGTGCGATCGAAGTAATGGAGCACATAAACCGCGATTCCTTCTGCTGCTAATAACCGGGCGGGCTCTGCCATTCCTGAGTAGTTTCCGCCCGATCCATGCAGGGCCACAACTGCGGGAAATGACTGTTCGGTAGAAGTTGGCAGGAAACAGTCGAGGGCAATATCTTTTCCGCCGCTTCGAAACGTCGCTTGGGACTCGCGGATCGAAGGCAAACTCTAGGTCTCAGCCCTGGCGTGTTCTTCCAGCAGGCGCGAAAAAGATTGCTCGTAGGGTGCCTGCGCAATGCCTCGTTCCGTGACGATTGCCGTGATGTATTTTGCGGGGGTGACATCGAATGCCGGATTCTCTACCAGCACGCCTTCTGGCGTAACCAATCTGCCGTTAAAGTGCGTCACCTCTCGCGGGTTCCGTTGCTCAATCGGGATGGTACTGCCATCCGAGGTTGCGAGATCAATCGTGGAAAATGGGGCGGCCACATAGAACGGGATCCCGTTTTCTTTGGCGAGAACAGCGACCGTGTAGGTTCCGATCTTGTTGGCGACGTCGCCGTTGGCGGCGATGCGATCGGCGCCGACAACGATGGCGCCGATCTTGCCCTGCTTCATCATGGCTCCGGCCATGTTGTCGGCGATGACGGTGGTTGGAATACCGTCTTTCATCAGCTCCCAGGCAGTGAGGCGCGACCCCTGAAGGAAGGGACGAGTCTCATCCGCGTAGACATGAATCTTCTTCCCTGCTTCAACGGCCGCGCGGATCACGCCCAATGCGGTTCCGTATCCGCAAGTGGCCAAGGCACCGGCGTTACAATGCGTGAGGACGCCACCGCTTGCGGGCATGAGGGTTGCGCCGTATTGCCCCATAGCGTGATTCGCGGCGATATCTTCTGCATGCATGCGCTGTGCCTCTTCGATCAGTGCTGCTTTGATCTTGGGAATCGCAGTTGATTTGATAGATTCAAACTTTTCGCTCATGCGTCGGATGGCCCAGAACAAATTGACTGCCGTGGGCCGCGTCGCGCCGATGACATTACAAATGCTGTCGAATTCTGCTTGGAGCTGACCTATATTTGCGGCTTTTGAATTGTTAACGCCTAAAGCAATGCCCATCGCAGCTGACACGCCAATCGCGGGCGCGCCCCGAACGACCATGGTGCGGATTACATCGGCCACTTGCTCGTGAGTGGTGCAGGTGACATAAGTCTCCTCGGTGGGGAGCTTCGTCTGGTCAATGAAGCGTACGCCGGAATTGGTCCACTCAAGGGTTTGAATCACAAGTCAGTTCCTGGATTTCAGTTCTTAGTTCTCAGTTGCCGAAGGTGTTCTTCGCGAATATCGTTGTTATTGAAAACTGAAACGAACGGAACGCCATCGGCAGCCTTTTCGACATTGGGGCGGCCGTTCGCTTCTTTCCGTTCCACCAAACACATTATTCCTACGAGCTGGAATCCAAATTCGCGAGCCGCCTCGATTGCTTGAATCGTGGAGGCGCCCGTGGTGCAGACGTCATCCACTATGACGACTGAGGCGGATTTGTTTCGAAAGCCTTCGATGCGCTGGCCTGTGCCGTGTTGCTTTTCGGCTTTACGCACCAAAAAGCCGTTGAGTTCTCCGCTGACCACTGCGACCGCTACCACAATCGGATCTGCGCCCATGGTTAGTCCGCCGATGGCTTCCGGCTTCCATCCCTGAGATCGAATCTCTTCCAGGAAAACTTGTCCGGTAAGCTGTGCTCCGCGAGCATCCAGAGTTGTGGTGCGGCAGTCAATGTAATAGTCGCTGGTGCCTCCGGAAGATAGTTTGAACTCTCCCAGGCGGAAAGACTTCTCCGCGAGTAGCTCTAACAGTTTTTGTTTCGCCGAGTGCATTAGAAATCAAGATACCATGCGGCGATGATCAGTTGAGCCGCTCCAGGTGCGTGAAGCCGCTGGTCGCGATGAATGTCAAAATGGTAAGGGTGGAGTTGTAAGCGATGTGGACCACGAGGCTACAGCCGACAGAATTGGTCACGGCGCGAACGATGGTGAGCGCCAATCCGACTAAAAAGATAATGAATACGGCGCCCCAGGCAAACCCAAGCTGCGTGGCGTGTAGGAGGCCGAAGGCGAGCGCGGTGAGAAAAACGCCGACAACCGGTCCCAGCCTCCTCGCCAGTACTGGATAGAGAAATCCGCGAAAGAACAGTTCTTCCATTAATGGGCCGAAGCTGATTGCGAGAATTGAGGTGAGATAAGCTTCGAGGGGATGTTTGAAAAATTCTTCGAAAGGGACATTCTTGGGAATTGGGAAAAGATGGGCCAATCCCTGTAGCGCAAACAAGAGAACCGCACCGAGAGCGGCGAGTCCCCATATTTTCTTTGGCCAGTTCCAGGATATCGCTTCGAAGAAGCGCCGGTGATATTGGCCTTCTACTAACGCGATCATGTAGAAAATCACGCCGATGTAAGCAGCGACTTCAGCGCACAGCTCAATCACGGGTTTTTGTGCAAGCTGTTGCCACGACAATCCTGGATACGCGAATTTGTGAGCGGTGAATGAAATTAGGATATCGAGAAAAAATGGGGTGAGGAACATGAAAACAGCAATCTTAACGACATCCCAGCCATTCCAGACGGGTCCGGCGGAATGGGGAGGTGTCAGGACTCCCGCCGGCGCCTGAGCCGATGGCGCCGCCGGTAGAAATTCGGAATTTTGCAATGGATCCACTGGGAGGGTCTTTGGTGAGTCTACACAAGATCACATCACGCTATAGAAACTGTGGCTTCTTCGGCAACCTTCCTACTCATGCGGAAATATCGCACCAGCGCTTGTCCGGTGTAGGATTTTTTATTTTTCGACACTTGTTCCGGCGTGCCTTGGGCAACGATTCTTCCGCCTTCTTCGCCACCTTCGGGGCCAAGATCAATGATCCAATCCGCACTTCGAATCACGTCGAGATTGTGCTCGATGATCACAATTGTATTTCCGAGGTCAGTCAGCCGGTGCAGGACTTCGAGCAACTTGTTCACGTCGTCGAAGTGCAAGCCCGTAGTGGGTTCGTCCAATAGATATAAAGTCTTTCCGGTTTGCCGTTTGCTCAGTTCGCGGGCCAGCTTGATGCGCTGAGCTTCGCCCCCCGACAACGTTACAGCGGATTGACCAAGGTGCACATAACCCAGCCCGACATCAACCAATGTTTGGAGCTTCTGCTTGACTTGGGGAATGTTTTCGAGAATCTGTAACGCATCCGAGATAGATGTTTCCAATAGGTCGGCGATGGAATAACCCTTGTATTTCACCGCCAGCGTTTCGCGGTTGTATCGCCTGCCTCCGCAGACTTCGCATTCGACGTATACATCTGGAAGGAAATTCATTTCAATCCTGCGTTGGCCCTCGCCCTGGCAGGCTTCGCAGCGTCCGCCTGCCACATTGAATGAAAAGCGTCCCGGCTTGTAACCTCGCTCGCGCGACTCCGGCAGCATGGCGTACAAGTCGCGGATTTGCGAGAACACCCCGGTATAAGTGGCCGGGTTGGAACGCGGAGTCCGTCCGATGGGGGACTGATCAATGCGAATCACTTTATCTACATTTTCTGATCCCAACAGTGCCTTATGAAGGCCCGGCTCTTCGCGCGAGCGATAAAGCTTTTTTGCCAATGCCCGGTACAGGATGTCATTCACTAAAGTGGATTTCCCAGAGCCAGAAACGCCGGTCACAACGGTCATCACGCCGAGCGGGAAGGTTATGTCCAAATTCTTCAAATTGTTTTCGCGAGCGCCAAGAATGCTGATTGCTGAACCATTGGTCTCGCGCCGATCATGACGCATCCGAATCCGCGTCCTACCCGAAATGTAAGCCCCAGTCAGCGATTCAGGTGAATCTTCAATGTCTTGTGGAGTGCCGTGCGCCACCAGTTCACCGCCATGACGGCCCGCGCCCGGGCCAAGGTCAATGACATAATCGGCCCGGCGAATAGTTTCCTCATCATGCTCGACGACGAGAACCGTATTACCGAGATCTCGCAATTCTTCCAATGCCCTTAACAAACGGTCATTGTCGCGGTGATGGAGGCCGATGGAAGGCTCATCGAGAACATAGAGGACTCCGCGCAGCTTTGAGCCGATCTGGGTAGCGAGGCGAATGCGTTGGCCTTCGCCCCCGGAAAGAGTTGCTGCGGAGCGCTCCAGCGAGATGTAGCCCAAGCCGACGGCGTCGAGGAATTGCAAACGTTCGATAATTTCGTGAACGATGCGTCCAGCAATTAGTTCGTCGCGACCGGCGAGGCGGATCGTTCTTGCCGTGGCAAGTGACTTTGACACCGGTAAAGCGGTGAAGTCGCCGATGGACATCCCATTTACCTTTACCGCCAGGCTTTCCGGACGCAGCCGTCTGCCTTTGCACGCGGGGCATTCCGTCGCAGACATGTACTCCAGTAGCCAGTCGCGATAGCGCTCCGAGGTACCGTCTTCGAGATTCTGCTTCAGATATCCAAGAATTCCCCGGAAGCCAGTCTTCCCCTTTGAAGGTTCGCCGTTAAGAAGAAGATTTTGTATCTTCTCAGGAAATTTCTCGAAGGGGACAGACAGGTCAATGCCGTGGGCCGCAGCGGTGACATTCAACATGTAAAGCAGGCTTTGAGACGCGGATCCAGGGCCGAGCCCACCCTCGAGTAAAGGCTTGGACCAGTCCACGATCACCTTTGCAGGATCGAAGTCGTAGCGGCTGCCAAGACCGTGACACTCCGGACAAGCCCCATAAGTGCTGTTGAAGGAAAATGATCTGGGTTCCAGTTGAGGCACGCTGATGCCGCAGTCGGGGCACGCCAGTTTTGAAGAGTAAAGCTGTTCCTCTCCTCCAACTACTGCTAACTGCACCAATCCGCCCGCAAGCTTCATGGCCAGCCCTACTGACAGCTCAAGTCGGTGCTCGATTCCGGGCTTCACGAGCAAGCGATCGACAACAATCTCTATAGTGTGGTTTTTCCTCTTATCAAGTTGTAAATCGTCTTCCAGGCTTACCATTTCGCCATCAATTCGCGCTCGGGTGAAGCCGTGCTGTACCAGCCTTTCCATCTCTTTCTTGAATTCGCCTTTGCGTCCTCGAACGATGGGCGCAAGGATCATGATGCGATCATCTGGAGTCAGCGACATTACGCGCTGGACGATTTGCTCAGCCGACTGCCGGGCGATGGGATGTCCACACTGAGGGCAATGTGGAGTGCCGATTGAGGAGAATAGAAGGCGAAGATAGTCGTAGATTTCGGTAATCGTCCCTACCGTTGATCGCGGGCTTCGGCTGGTGGTTTTTTGTTCGATGGAGATCGCGGGGCTAAGACCGTCTATTCCGTCAACATCCGGACGTTCCATCTGATCTAAGAACTGCCGGGCATAGGCTGAGAGCGTCTCCACATAACGGCGCTGACCTTCCGCGTAAATGGTGTCAAATGCCAGCGAAGATTTGCCCGACCCGCTTAATCCGGTGATTACCGTCAGAGTATTACGAGGGATTTCGACGTTAATATTCTTTAAATTGTGTTGGCGCGCCCCGCGCACCGTAATCTTGGTGATTGGCATAAACCCGGGATCAGAATGTCCTTCCGTAACGTGGACGGGCGCACAGAAATGTTGGAAAGTGAAGGTGCGCAGTTCTACTCACGTATCTTAGTAGCTAACAATAACAAGCGTCAACGCAGGTTAAAGTGAGAGAAGACCTCGCAAACGGCAAAAGATCAACAAAGTCTTTATTGTTAGAAAGATGAGCGCAGTTGAATAACTTCTTTGCAATTTTAATCGTCGGAATGACTTCTGTCGGCGTAGTTGGTCTTGGAATCGCTTCCGCCTATTGGGCGGTGATTGGCATCCTCAAGGCACTCTCGTACCATTCGTCCCCTTCCAGCGTGGGGTCATTGACACTCATAACCAGGACACTCGTCGCCAGCGAATCACAAGCGAGTGGCGATTAGTTTTTCCAGGCGCTTCCAGCCGTACTGAACCTCTTCACCTGCAAATTCCTCCGGGCAAACCCAATCTATTTCACTTGCGGTCCAGGCAATTGTGGGGGAGGAGTATCCGGCGATCCGCCCTGCTGCTGGACCTGCCGCTGCCGCTGTAATTCTTGAAGCAACTGTTGTGGAGTCTTAATCGTTGGCTGGCTATTTTGGTCTCCGTTACTTTGCTGTGTCTGATCTGGCGCGGTTTGATCCTGCGCAGCCATGTCATCGGTGCCGTCTTGGTCGTTGTTGTCGGAGTCGTCACCATTGGCCACGACAAACGCACCCTGCCGCGGCAAGGCGGCAGGAAAAGCGGAAGCCGCTTGAGGTGAGGGAGTGGGCTCCTCCGAAGCGGAAGACTTGGCAAGAAGTACTATCCTTTGCAGGACGTTGGGATTTTGCGGCGATCCCAGAAGAACATAGTTGAAATGAGACCCATTCAGAAGCGAGGCAAGGACCTCTCTCGCGGGGCCCGGCCCGAACTGTCCGACAACCCTGTCTGACGGGTTTCCGGGCATGTCGATAGTGGCTCCGGTTTGGGTTTGCACGTCTTGCAGAATGGTTCCCAGGCTCGAATTCCTGGCAATTATAGTGAGCTGACCACCCTTGAATGACACTTGAGGAGCCGTCGCAGGCAGCTGTTCAGGCGTGGGGGCGGGTGGCGGCAGTGGCTGAGGCCCGATCATAGCGGACGCGGGATTCGAATCCTTGGCAGCTGCGGGCTTTTGGCTTGCAAAGCTCGATAGTCCAAGAAACAAAAATCCCAGCAAAAGGCTTCGAAAAACGAATTTGCAACTCTTGCGATCCATGAAATTATGACGATCGTCGAATTGAAGGCTACTCTTCAAAATTCTACACCGCATGCGGCCCTAAAACTCGAACGCGGCAGGCTGAGTTAGTCAGGAGATAAGATGCTATTGCCGCGGGGCGTAATAGCCTTTACGAGCGCGAACCTGGAGGTCTTTCTTGAGGGCGGTGATTTCTATGGAACGGTAGCGACCATCGGCGTCAAAATCCGCGGGAAGGTATGACACAACATACTGGCTCCGCAGCTCCGTTTCAATTGCGGAGAATGCGTTCTTAACGTCCTTCATTTTAAACGGGAAAAAGGCGCGTCCGCCTGTCGCGTCGGCTAAGTCCTGAAGCACTTTATCTCCACGTAGAATTAATCCGCTGTCATCGGTTGAAATCGCATAAACGATTACTTCGGCGCGCTCCGCCATTTCGAGCGCCTGAGCTTTACTGACTTCGCTTTGATTATCTTCTCCGTCGCTAATTATGATGATCGCCCGTCGTGTGGGGCGGTCACTCGAATCTTTGCTCTTCATGAATTTGTCACGGCACGCGCGGTAGATAGCATCGTAGAGGGCCGTGCCTCCGCCGGAATGCAAGCTATTCACGCCCTGAGATAGGAGGGCGATGTTATCCGTGAAATCTTGCGTCACATGGCTATGCGAGCTAAAGCCCATGACAAATGCTTTATCGTAATTGGCGCGTAATGTGCGCTGCAAAAAATCAGTGGCGGCTTCGCGCTCGAAATCAAAGCGGCTCCGAACAGAACCACTCGTGTCCACAAGGAAACCGAGTTCAAGCGGCAAATCAGTTTGACGAAGGAAATTATTTATGGACTGCGGGGGCTTGTTATCGTCCAGGAACGCGAAGTCGTTTTCATTCAGGTTCCGAACAAACTTGCCGTGACGGTCCGTGGCAATAAACAGGACATGGACCTCGTCCACACGTTTCTTGATGGTTAGAACAGAGTCGCTGGGTTCTGATAGGTCAAACGCAGGGGCCGAAACGGACACGGCGGTTCCGGGAGACACATAAGGAGTCTGCGACGCAAGAGGCAAGGTAGTGACAACCGAAAGCGCCGCAAGCCAAAGATACCGTGTGTAGTTCATTCCAAATCTACCCAAAAATTTCACACCAAAATACTGTATTCGACTTGTCTACCATTTAGATGCACGCAGGGGGCCGAAAGCCGCGCCAGATAATGCGTGTATTGACTGTAGAT
>DASYGR010000108.1:0-3932 GCA_035999525.1 Terriglobales bacterium | reverse complement strand
AGTCGCGGTTACTGCAAAAACAGCCGCAAATGCCGCCAGGTTCCGCGGATTGGTGTACTGATCCAAAATGTAAAGCGCCGTTCCAGCCACAGGCAGCGTGAGCAGAGCCGCGACAAGACTCACGCCGCACCAGCGCGCACTCAAAGTATCGAAGCATTCGCCACTCAATTTCCAGCACGCCACAAGCAGCAGGAAAATAGATCCAAACTCAAATGCCAGCAGGATCACATCCAGCGGCAGATGAGTTATGCGCACCGACGCGGCAACTAAATTTGGGAAGAGCGTTAAGTGGGCGTGCGAAGCAAAAAACTCGGAGTTGAAAGGAAACAGCTCAGGATGCAGCATCTTCTCGACGCCGGGAAGATATATTTCCGCATCTTCAACGCCGGGATGATAGCCATGGATTAAAAAAGCTCCCACAGAAAGGAGGAGAATGCCGACATGTTGTTTCAGCGCCGAGGAAGACCGAGGACGATCCAATCTATCCTTCCGGCCTTCGTCGTTTCGATTGGTGGCGGACACTTCGTCCTTCGACTAAGTGGAGTAGTTCCTCGGCAAGGTTCTTGGCGTGATCCCCCGCCCGCTCGAAGGCTTGGGCCACTAGTAGCAAATTCGTGCTGTACTCTCGAGGACGGCGATCCGTGCTCTCCAAGTGCCTCCGAAACATGGCGTGACAAGCCTCGTCAATCCGGGAATCGTTTTGCAACACCCAGTTCGCCGGTTCGATTTCCCTCTTTACGAAACCTTCATGAATGCGTTCCAGCATGGCTTGCAAGGTGGTGGACATGGACAGCAGATCCCGCTTGTCGAATGGCAGGAACCGCGCAGTCACGAGTTGCAGACGTTTGACCGCTGACCACGTCAAATCCCCGATACGCTCCAGATCGGTAATGAATTTTAAGCATCCGAGAAGTTCTCGCGCCTCAGCCTCCGTAACATCCGTAATTGCGCTGGTGATTTTCTCGTCCACCTGGCGTTCAATGCGATCCAATTCTTTCTCGCAGTCCTTCACCGCGAGAAATGCCATCTTGGACGAATCTTCTACAAATTCACTGGTATTGGACGCGGAGTCCTTCGCCACCAAACAAGCCTGGCGGATCAGATCGGTGAGTTCTTTCGTAGACTCCGGCACGCGGGAAGCTATTTGTCTGGTCGCGCTCATCGGAAAATTTTATGACGCTCAGGAAATCGGAGATTAAATTGAAATTGTCCCGGTCAGATAAAGTACGGCCTTCCCTTTAAGTATTACACGCTCCCCCCGAAGCTCGCACCATAGGTCGCCTTCGCGTTGCGAAAGTTGACGCGCGTGGAATTTCAATTTATTGAGCCTTCCTGCCCAGTAAGGAACGAGCGAACTGTGAGTGGAACCAGTGACCGGGTCTTCCGGGATTCCAAAGCTGGGCACAAAATATCTCGACACGAAATCTGAGCGCTGACCCGGAGCGGTGATGCAAACACCCCGCGGATGAAGCTTCTTTAGAATTTCGAAATTCGGAGCCGCGTTTCGAATCTGTTCTTCCCTTTCGTAAATCACCACGTACTTGCCGCTGGTTTGAAACACGGCACTAGGGCCAGTGGATCCACTCGCGACGGGAAGCCCCTGAGCGAGATCTGACGGCGGATTCTCGCACTTCCAGGGCGGTATCGATGGAAAATCCATCGAGATCAAATCACCATCAGGGTTGACTGTCAGAATTCCGCTGCGGGTTTTAAAGCGAACTGAAGCACTCTTTGGTTCGAGGATATTGAGCAACACAAAGCCCGAGGCCAGCGTCGCGTGGCCGCACAGGTCAAGCTCGCACTGGGGGGTGAACCAACGCAGCCCATAATCATCGCCTTCGCGCACAAAAAATGCGGTTTCAGACACGTTGTTCTCGGCCGCGATGGCCTGCATGACGTCGTCTTCAAGCCATTTCTGAAGGGGACACACGGCTGCCGGATTACCTGAAAAAACACCCGCCGCGAACGCATCTACCTGAAAAATGGATAGGTCCAAGCTAAATCGCTCCTCGTATTAAGAATTAGGGTAAACTTACGCGCGCAAGGCTGGCTACCGCAGCTTCGCCAAACCGAAAGCTGACCTCTTGCGTACCTATGATTAGGGAAAGATGCAAAAGGATGAAAGAAATGTTTCAGTGTTCGGGTGCAGGGCATGTCGCATTTTTAACAACGGAAGTACCGCACCCGGCATCGGATATAGATACAGAAACGTGCTCAATTCTGGAATGGTCAATCGGTTCGAGCGCCAGGAAGATTGCGAGGAAGAATAAGCATGATCATGAGCGTTCAGGACGACTCGATCCAAGCCCGCACCAAAAGCCTGCACCAGCATTTCCTTGAAGTCCGCGAGATGAGCTTAAAGATCACGCGGCCGCTTTCGGCGGAAGACCAGATGCTTCAATCAATGCCCGACGCGAGCCCGACCAAGTGGCACTTGGCGCATACAACATGGTTCTTCGAGACATTTATTCTTGAAACAAATGTTTCTGGTTACACCCCTTTTGATCCCAGGTACAAAATTCTTTTTAATTCTTACTACAAGCAACTCGGCGCTCATCCGAATCGGGGTTCTCGCGGATTGATGTCGCGTCCGTCGCTGGAGGAAGTGCATGCGTACCGGGCACACATTGATGATGCGATATCCGCACTCTTGAACCAGAAGGATTGCAAAGCCGAGGTATTCGAATTAGTTGAGCTAGGATTAAACCACGAGCAACAGCACCAGGAACTGATTCTCACCGACATCAAGCACGCGCTGTGGAGTAGTCCACTGCCCCCGCAACCGATGCACGATACAAATTTCTCCAGCGAGGCCGCGCCGCTAACTTGGATCGCAATCGAAGGCGGAATTCATTCTGTCGGTCACGAGGGAGACAGTTTCGCTTTCGACAATGAATGTCCGCGCCATGACGTGCTGCTTCGCCCGTTTCAAATCGCGTGCCGTGCCGTAACCAATGCCGAGTATATGGAGTTCATGGGTGATGGCGGTTACCGTCGTCCTCAACTATGGCTTTCGGATGGTTGGGACGCGGTTTGTGCGAAGGGTTGGGATTCTCCTCTTTACTGGGAGCGTCACGAGGATGGTTCGTGGACGTATTTCGACGGCGCCGGCATGCAGCGCGTTGAACCTGCCGCCCCGGTCTGTCATGTGAGTTATTACGAAGCTGATGCGTATGCGCGATGGTCAGGCGCACGGCTTCCAACTGAAGAAGAGTGGGAAGTGACCGCTTCCCGATATCCATCGCAAGGGACCTTGTTGGAAGATGAGGTGTTTCATCCTCGCCCCGCCAAGGGCGATGGGTTCCAGCAAGCTTTCGGAGATGTGTGGGAGTGGACTGCCAGTCCTTACGTCGCGTATCCCGGATTCACTCCCGCCGACGGATTGCTCGGGGAGTACAACGGCAAGTTCATGTGCAACCAGCTTGTGCTGCGCGGCGGTTCTTATGCGACCCCTGCGAGCCATATTCGCGCTTCCTATCGGAACTTCTTTCCGGCGCATGCGCGCTGGCAATTCTCGGGTATAAGGCTCGCCAAATGATAGCTCGCGAGCTTGTAGTCATCCCCTCATTCGCTCGAGAGGTTGAGGAAGGCCTGTCCAGAACGCCGAAGTCACTTCCTTCAAAGCTTTTTTACGACGGACCTGGGTCCGTGTTATTCGAAGAGATTACCCGCTTGCCGGAGTATTACCTCACTCGCACCGAACTCGAAATCTTGCATCGGCGAGACAGCGAAATCGGGCAAGCGGTTGGCTCCAATGTTACTGTCGTTGAATTGGGGGCTGGCACCGCGACTAAAACCAGCACGCTGCTACGCGCTCTGGCCGGCAAGCAGATTCGAACATCGTATTTTCCCGTTGATATTTCTCCCTCTGCGCTGGCCGAAGCCAAAATGCAGGTGAATGCACAAGTCCCCAACGCTCGTGTGCACCCTAT
>DASYGR010000106.1:0-6723 GCA_035999525.1 Terriglobales bacterium | reverse complement strand
GTTCGTTGCCGACATCGTTTTTTAACCTACCACTCATCTGATCGCGGACTTGCGGGTGGGTATACTTCTACGTTTTCCATTTTCTCGCGTAAGGATCGTGCTGATGAAGAATGACAAGCTGAGCGGTTCGGCGACACCTGTTGGATTCCTGACGCGGCGGCGATTGCTGAGAGGCGCTGCCGGGATTGCTGGAGCGGCGGCAGCAAAGGCATTGTTGCCGAGGAATGTGGCGCGCGCGTTAGCGCAGGAACCGCCGCGGCAGGCGTCTCTCAAAGACATTAAACATGTAGTGCTGCTGATGCAGGAGAACCGCTCGTTTGATCATTATTTTGGCACGATGCCGGGCGTGCGCGGGTTCGGTGATCCGCATGCGATGAAGTTGTACTCGACGCAGCGGCCCGTTTTTTATCAGCCAGACTCAGAAAATCCGAAAGGGTATGTTCTTCCTTTCCATCTGGACACGCGTGCCACCAGCGCCCAAAAAATCCCTTCGACCAACCATTCGTGGGCAGTGCAGCATGAGGCTTGGAACCACGGCGACATGAACCGCTGGCTTCCGGCGCATCGCAAGGCCGATGGCGTGAATGGCCCTTACTGCATGGGCTACCACACGCGCGCAGACATCCCGTTTCAGTTTGCGCTGGCGGAGTCCTTCACGCTATGTGACGAATATTGTTGTTCGGTGATGGGGCCGACGTGGCCGAACCGGATGCACTGGATGACGGGCACGATTGATGCGGAGGGCGAGGGCGGTGGGCCGATCACGACCAACGTTGCTCCGCCGGGTGGTTTTACGTGGAAGACCTATCCAGAGCGGCTCGAAGAGGCGGGGATCAGTTGGAAGGTGTATCAGCAGGAAGACAACTACGGTTGCAATATGCTCGAGAACTTCAAAGTTTTTCAGCAGGCCGGCAGGGAGTCTGGTCTTTATAAGAGAGGAATGCTGCGCGGGCAGGAGGGCACGTTCGAATACGACGCGATCAATGACAAGTTGCCCGTAGTATCTTGGATCATTCCGACCAGTTTTCAGTCGGAACATCCGGACTACATGCCGGCGGATGGCGCGGCGTTTGTGGCGAGCAAGATTGATGCGATCGCGGCGAATCCGGACGTATGGGCGAAGACGCTTTTCATTCTGGATTACGACGAGAACGACGGGATTTTTGACCACGTTGCCCCGCCGGTGCCGCCGCGCGGGACGGCGCACGAATTTGTTGATGGCCTGCCGATCGGTGGAGGGTTCCGCGTGCCGTGCATTCTGGTTTCGCCGTGGACAACGGGCGGATGGGTGTGCAGCGATGTGTTCGATCATACGTCGGTGCTCATGTTCCTGGAAAAATTCACGGGAGTACACGAACCGAACATCAGCGCGTGGCGGCGGCAGACCTTTGGCGACATGACCTCGGCGTTGCGGTTCGGCAAGGTGGACAAGTCGCCTCCGGCGCTGCCGGACACCAGCGGACCACTCAAGCTGGCGGAGTATGAGGCAACGTTCTTGCCGGCTCCTCAGCTTCCGGGCGACGAGCAGAAGATGCCCGAGCAGGAGATGAAGAGATAATCCGTCGCCGACATGCCTGGTTGCCACATGCGACTTGCTGGGCGATGGGCGACCTCAACGAGAACCGGCAGTGCGTTTAGTTGGTGCGTCGCGCGGTGGGCCACTTGGCGACATCCGGCAGTACGAACAAGTACAGACCGGTGAAGAACTGCAACGCGAGCAGCACGCAATAGCTAGACCCGTAGTGAGCCACGGAACGCCCTGGCGGCATAGTAAGATTCCGCGCCGTTGTGATAGACGAAAACAGTGTCGTAGCGGCGATCACAAAAGAGGGCGCCGCCGAGTTTTCTGACGTTAGAAGGTGTTTTCACCCAGTTCGACGTTTTCGCATCGAACCCCCCAAGTTTCTGCAGCTCTCGATATTGTTCTTCCGTTAGAAGCTCAATGCCCATGGCCGCCGCCATGTCAACCGCGTTGCCCTTTGGTTTATTTTCTTTCCTTGACTCCAGCGCTTCGCGGTCGTAGCAAAGACTTCTGCGGCCTTTCGGACTTTCCGCTGAGCAATCATAAAAAATGTATTCGCCCGTCTTTTTATCGTGACCAGCAACATCCGGTTCACCGCCAGTTCGTTCCATTTCGTTGAGTGACCAGAGTTTTTCAGCATTAGCTTTCAGCTTAGCTTGGACTTGAGCCCAATCAAGACCTTTATGGCGGCTCGTGTTTTTCTCAAAACGGGCTTTCAATATTTTGAGTAATTCTTCGCGTTGCTTTTTTGAAAGGGTTACGTTTGTCATAGTCTTCACTCAACCGCGTGCCGCAATTCTTTTTGAGATCGGGTTGGAGACTTATCCAAACCACGCTCGCCGCGACGATGGCCGCCGCCATTGCGAGCTTATGGTCATTGTTCCAAGGCGGCCCAATGGCCCTCCGCACCTGGAGGAAATGAGCGTCGAGGTTGTCGACACGTAACGCCTGACGGGCGGCACCGAATACCCTCTTCGCGTCGTACCAGTGGACGGGCCATCCCCGAGACTCGGCGGCGGAGGCCAGAGCCTTGCGGTACATCACCCAGTCGGCATTGTTCTGCGCGCGGTAGTCCTTGATTCGCTCGGCAATCGTGGGTGGAAGCTGTGGACACTTGCGAAGGGCGACACCAAGGATACGTGGCACCGCCATCGTGACAGCGTCCAAGGCAAGCACCGCGTGCCTCTCCGCCGACACCCGCACGCGCTCTACTAACTCCACGGCCTCGTCGAGCGGAAGCCGTTGGCATTCACTGTGGTGGGGAATCTTCGGCAGGCCCTCACCTACGAGTTCCACACGGCGGCGGTCGAGGAGCGTCCCATCACGCGCCACCGTCACCAGCACCGCCCAACCCCCATGATCGGATACCCCGATGATGCCACCGCTCTTTGACATGATGTTCCTTCAAGGGCTAACTTCGCACATTCCCGCTCCGGGTGGCCCATTCTAAATTTCGCGTTGTTGCTCCCTCATGATGCAACATTTCAATTCTCTATACACGCGTAAGCTGCGGGAGCACGTCAAAATGCGTGCCGCGGGCAAAGAGAACAGGCGAATGTTGCAGCACCAGCGCGGCGATCCACATATCGTTGGTCGAGATGGGAGTGCCTTGCTTGCGCAGTTGACGGTACACGGCGCCGTAATGATGCGTTGTCTGGTCGTCGGCATAGAGCACACCGACGCCGGACTTCAACCGAAAGCGGCGCAGGACAGCTTCGTTACGCACACCCTGACTACCCACCGCGAATCCGGCACGCAGTTCTCCCAGCAGATAAAGGGCAGCCAAACTTCATCTGCGAGTTCGACTGTTTCGACAACGGCTGCATGGCCGCGGCACAGGTCGGTATAGCGGTTCGTGTCGAGTGCCAGCCCACCGCCACATCTCTTCATCAACGGTATCCTGCGCGGCCAACGCGCGGTCGAAAGCCGGATACTTGCGCCAGGTGCCCGCGATATCGCCGAGATCGCGTCGTTGACATCGCTTCCCGGTAACGCCAGCACCCCGGACCAAGGCTTCGATCGCCACCTCGTTCAAGCTTTTGCCACGTTCGCGGGCCGTCCTGCGAAGAGCTTTGTCCGACATATCCGGGATATTACGGATGGTGTACTGCACGCATATATTGTAGGCATGACATGCAAGCAAGCGCCATCCTCCTCAATTCACGACTATTGCGCGGCCTGAAGCCGCCTACTTGGGCGCCTCAGCGCCGAACTGCTTTGCGTACTCTGCGACCAGGCGCTTCCAGCCAGCGAACTTCATCGCGTCGGCGCCCACGATGTGGCGGATGGGATTGCCGGTGAGAAGCCGATCCAGAACATCGAAAGCAATGTGCCAGCCCGCAGCGCCCCACGAGATGAAGCGACGATCAATGCTGTGCCACAGGGTCAGGCGCGTACCCTCACCAAAGCCTTCGAGTTCCCAGCGGATATCGCCGTACTCAAGCACTTTGGGAGCGTCGGCTCGTGTCACTTTTGTTTCGAGGGGTGTTGGCGTCCCCACCCAGGTGAGCTTCACCGTAGTTCCGGCCGCACCAAGGCTCCCATCGGTCACAAAGGGCGCCCACTCGCGAAGCTGAGCCGGGTCGGTCAGGGCCTGCCAGACTTTTTCCGGGGAGTGGCGCAGCTCGCGGACGAGAATGAGCGTCCACTTATCTTTATCATTTTGTGCCTGGCCCTTTAGAACCTGTGCCCCGCTAGCCGGACCCGGTGTGTACTGCACGCGCTCTGTCATTCTTTTTCTCCTTTATCGCTGGGCCAATCGGTTGTTGGTCGTTGGTCATTGGTAGTAGGGCGTTGGCCACAATCGGTGTTGCGAACGAGTAACGACGGACGACCAACGACGATCTTATGCCGATGGCGATCCTGTTACACCCCTACCAACGCTTCAGTTGCGTAATCTGAATGAGATTGCCGCAGGTGTCGTTCACCATCACAATGGTCGAGGCGGTCACGTCGGTGGGTGCCATCGTGAACTCGGCGCCGCTGGCCTTCATCCGTTCGTAGTCGCTCTTGACGTCGTCGGTAAAAAACATGGCCGCGGGCTGGCTTTGTTGAAATAGCGCCTGCTGATACGCCTTGGCTGTGGGGTTATTGTTCAGCGCCAGTTGTAGTTCAGTGCCGTCCGGCTCTTCGGGCGACGCCACGGTCAGCCAGCGATATGGGCCGTTACTGAAATCGTTCTTCTTGGCAAATCCCAGTACCTCGGTATAGAAGCGCAGGGCCTTGCTCTGGTCGTCCACGTATACGCTAGTCAATTTGATTTTCATTTCTTTTCTCCTTTGTCGTGTTTTATCGCGTCCGCGGTTTTGGCCGCGTCGCCTTATCTTTGCTCTTCTTTTTCGCTGGTATTGATGATCTATCCAGGTGACGGTGTACCCGATCAAGATGACGTTCAAGAGCATCGAGGCGAGCGGACCAGAAGCGGCGGAACTGAGCCAGCCACATATCCACTTCGTGAAGTGGTTCGGGTTTCAGCCGGTAGAGACGGCGCTGTGCGTCCACCGTGGATTCCACGAAACCGGCCTCTCGCAACACTCGCAAATGCTTTGAGGCGGTCGGCTGGGTCATGCGAAGTTGACGCTCGATTTCTCCCACCGACTGTTCTGACAAGGCCAGCAGGCTTAATATCGCGCGGCGATTCGGCTCCGCAATGACCTCGAATACAGTTTTCATTCTTTGTGTATACTCTATTAGGTATATACGTGTCAAGGCATTGTAACGCTAGCTCGGAAAAAACTCGAACTCGAACATTCTCCAAAAACTGACACTTGTGTCGTGCTCTTCTTTGCAACACAATGGAAAGGGCAGCTAATGACCGAAACCCTCAACACTCAATGCTGTATCGTGGGCGGCGGCCCCGCGGGAATGATGCTCGGGTTTCTTCTGGCCCGGAAGGGCGTGGATGTAATCGTCCTGGAAAAACATGCGGACTTTCTGCGCGACTTTCGCGGAGACACGGTCCATCCCTCCACCCTCGACGTAATTTACGAGCTCGGCTTGTTGGATGAATTTCTCCGCCGTCCCCATCAAGAGGTGCGCGAAATTTCCGGGCAAGTTGGCAACGAAACCGTCACCATCGGCGACTTCTCGCATCTTCCGACGCACTGCCGTTTTGTTGTCCTGATGCCCCAATGGGACTTCCTGAACTTTATCGCTGAAAAGGCTCGCAGCTATTCTGCATTTCATTTAAGAACTCAGGCGGAAGGTGTCGGCCTTATTGAAGATGACGGCCGTATTATTGGGGTTCGCGCCAAAACTCCGGATGGCGCTCTGGAAATTCACGCCGGCTTGACCATTGGGGCTGATGGGCGTCGTTCCGTTGTGCGTGAACGCGCAAAACTCGAAGTCATGAATTTGGGCGCGCCGATGGATGTGATGTGGATGCGAATCTCGCGAAAGCCCGATGACCCGGGACAAACATTCGGGCACGTGGATATTGGAAAGATTCTGGTGCTGCTAAATCGCGAGGAATATTGGCAGTGCGCGTATGTTATTCCGAAAGGAAAAGCCGACGAAATTAGGGGGAAGGGAATTGAACTTTTTCGCGAAGAAATTCTCCGGCTCGAACCTTTCCTGGGGCGTCGTGTTGATGAGCTGCGCGATTGGGATGACGTCAAATTGCTCACGGTAGCCGTGGATCGCCTGAGGGAATGGTCGCGGCCCGGGTTGCTTTGCATCGGCGATGCCGCCCATGCCATGTCCCCGATTGGAGGGATCGGAATCAATCTGGCTATCCAGGACGCCGTGGCAACGGCAAACATCCTCGGTCCTAAACTGCTTCGCGGTGTCCCAACTGAGAATGATTTGCAGGCGGTTCAGCGGCGAAGAATGTTTCCTACGAGAGCCACGCAGCGAGTCCAGCTTTTTGTGCAAGACAACGTGATTGTGCGCGTTCTTTCGACCAACAAGCCGCTGTCTCTCCCCTGGCCGTTGAAACTGTTGCGGCGGTTTCCAGTTTTGCGTCGCATTCCGGCTCGAATAGTAGGTGTCGGATTCCGCCCCGAGCACGTGAAGAACGCCTGAACTTTAACGAAGCGTCAAAATGCATCATGATGACGGACATGAACTCGACGAATCCGCGGCTAACCCCTATCATGGAACGATCATTTCATTTTCAGAGGAATCAAATGCCTGAACCTACTTATGAAGAGTTGAAAGCCCGGTTGGCCGAACTGGAAAAACAACCGCGTCGCACCGGAAGT
>DASYGR010000069.1:0-4445 GCA_035999525.1 Terriglobales bacterium | reverse complement strand
CGCCGATGGTTTCGACAACCTGCGATCCTTGATTGATCCTAAGCGCCGCGCTGGACAGGGCAGTGGCCGCACTACGCGTCCCCGCCACAGTTCGGGCCGCTGGGCGCTTCTCTACACAGAGCACGTGGTGGAACGCAATCGCGCCGTCGAGGCCACCTGCTGGATGTTGCTGAAGCGTTATGGAATCGTGTTCCGAGAGGTGCTCGCCCGCGAAACCAATCTGCCAAAATGGCGGGAGCTTCAAGTTGCTTTCCGCAGGCTGGAAGATCGCGGAGAGATTCGCGGGGGCCGCTTCGTGGACGGATTCATCGGCGAGCAGTTTGCGTTGCCCGTCGCCCTGGAATCTCTCCGGGCCGGCCGAAAACTGCCATCCGATGATCAGGTCATCACCATTTCTGCTGCAGATCCCTTGAATCTGGTCGGAATTTTGGTACCCGGCGACCGTGTCCCCGCCATCTCGGGAAGGACCGTAAGCTTCCTCAACGGCGTAGCCATAAATGATGCCGTAGCCGTCCCGGTGGTGCCGATGGTGCAGCTCGATGCACAGCAAGCTATGGGATAGCGGAGGTTGGGAAGGACCCGACTGAAAGTCGGGCTCTTCCAGATTCAAAATTCCAGCTTGCTTTGCCGCTTTGGTCATCGGTAAACTACTCTTCCAACCCCTAAAAGCCTGCTCCAATAAACAAAAAAATCGGGAGCTCGATGAGGGGGTCTCAAGGCTCCCGATTGGCTCTGTCGCGCAAGATTTCTAAAAGCGCTTCCCCGGTCGCTTTTGCTAACAGTGCCGTCAGCCTTTTAACATTCTGGCGAAATTCTCTGACGATTTAGCAATTTTGTTACGAAATCCGAACAAAACTGCTGGAAGGCATGCGAAGAACTAAGCGCGACAGCGGCCTCACAGGCGCTAAACACTTACTAACAAGGGATGAAAGCAACTGGAGAGGGCATGAAATAACTTTCTCATGGCCTGGTTCGGAGAACGCAAAAAAACCCTTAGCGGCGCCTCTGTGTTCGCTCAGCGGACAAATCCACACGGCAAACGCGCTCGGACCTGGCGCTAAGGTATCTTTAGGTCAAACAGGGTTGCCGGGTTCAAGTACACGCCTTCCCATCGAACCGCGATGTGAAGATGGGGACCCGTGGCCCGGCCAGTGCCTCCGCTTAGCCCGATTAATTGACCCCGCGTGACGTGCTCGCCTTCTTTAACTTTGAATTCCGAGAGATGCATGTAAATCGTCAGCAGCCCCTGGCCGTGATCCAACATCACGCAATTGCCCTCAAAATACATCGGCCGCGCCAATAAAACCGTGCCACTGTTGACTGCGGATACTGGCGTGCCGGCCGGCACCGCGAAATCCAGGCCTTGATGCGTGCTCTGCACCTGACCGTTGAAAGTACGCTGCGTCCCAAAAACGTCAGAAATGCGTGCGTTCACGGGCGGCTCGAACCCTCCCGACCATTCCTTTAGCGAATTCACTCGGCCGAATACTTCCTGCTTAACGCCCTTGTCCTGCATGGCCTTTTTAAGCTGCTCGGGATCGGGTTCGGTGAATTGCTTCGCGACCGTCACGGCAACACTTTCATAGGTCCCGCGTTTCACTCCGATCTCCCGCGAAAAATTAATCTTTGCTCCCAGGTTCGTGATTCCGCTCAGTTGAAGAGGATACTTTCCCGCTTTTGTTCCCAAGCTCACTCCCGCAATGCCATACCACTGCTTTTTATGCGGATCGAACGCGAAATAGACCTCGTGATCCAGCCATTTCCCTGTCAGAGATTTCAAATGGACGGGCGAGGCGACTGCAAACACGATCGGGGAACCATTGACTAATCGGGCAGGCTGCCAGCGAACCGACAATGACTCTTGGGCTGACGCGATGTGAAGCAGCAACGCGCCGCCAAGCGACAAAATGAAAATGTACCTATATGGTGCTCTGATCATTGCTGAGTTTCAAAAACAGACTAGCACTAACCTGCCGGGACTACCGTCTATAATTTGGCAGTGAGTCGGCACTCTTTATTGCTCGTATTCGCGCTCGCTGTTGGATTTTCGTGGAATTTCGCCATCGCTGCAGGACTTCCCCAGGATAAAAAGGCCGACAGAGTGTTAGTGGTAAAGAAGGATCGCACTCTGACTCTGCTAAGACACGGTACGATTCTGAAGACATACAAAATTGCGCTGGGAGGAAGTCCAGTTGGTCCAAAGACTCGTCAAGGCGACCACAAGACTCCCGAGGGTATTTATTCCTTAGATAGCAGAAATGCCCACAGCCGATTTTACCGTTCGATTCACATCTCGTACCCGAATGCTGAAGACCGTCGTCGCGCGGATAAGCTGGGCACAGCCCTAGGAGGAGATATTTTCCTTCACGGATTACCGAAGGGTTTTGGCTGGTTAGGCAATACTCACCGTCTAAAAGATTGGACCGATGGCTGCATCGCTGTGAGTAATGATGAAATGGACGAAATCTGGAGCGTGGTGCCTAATGGAACGCCGATTGAAATCCGTCCCTGAATCCTTACCCTCCAACCTATGCTAGTATTTTCGCTTCCATGGGGATATTACCGCGACGCATCCTCAGGACCTTAATCAACATCCAAGCTCACCCGGTGATTAAGGGAGCAGAATGACAATGAAAGATACTTTGGGAGTTTTGTTGGCTGGAGGAGCTGGGGAGCGGCTTTATCCGCTCACTCGCGACCGCGCCAAACCTGCTGTCACTTTTGGCGGCATGTATCGCATCATTGATATCACTCTTTCCAATTGCATCAATTCCGATCTGCGCCGGGTTTATATCCTCACCCAGTACAAAGCTCTGTCCTTGAACCGCCACATCCGCGAAGGATGGAATATTGTTGGCCGCGAAATGGGAGAGTTCATCGAGGTGCTTCCTCCCATGAAGCGGGTCAGCGATCAGTGGTATCAGGGCACGGCCGATGCGGTTTACCAGAATATTTATTCCATTGGTTCCGAGCAGCCGCGTCACGTTTTAATTCTTTCCGGCGACCACATCTACAAAATGAATTATGGCCGGATGTTGAAACAGCACAATGACTCCGGTGCGGATGTAACGCTCGCCACCATTCAGATTAATCCCGAAGAAGTTGCCAGGTTTGGGGTGGTGGATGTGGATCGCGACTACCGCGTCGTAGGCTTTTTGGAAAAGCCGAAACAAACTGATCTGCGATCGCCCTACAATCCGTCCAAGGTTTCAGCGTCAATGGGCATTTACATTTTTAATACAGATGTGCTGATTCCCGTTTTGCTCAAAGACGCGGAGGATGAGCAATCCAGCCACGATTTCGGCAAAGATATTTTGCCCAAAATGATGGACGACTACCGCGTATATTCCTTCGACTTCGTGGATGAAAACAAGAAGGAAGCGCTTTATTGGCGTGACGTTGGAACGCTGGAGGCCTATTACGAGGCCAATATGGATATCGTCTCGGTCTCGCCGGTGTTTAATCTTTACGACTCACAGTGGCCGATTCGCACTCATCAGCGTCAGTATCCGCCAGCGAAGTTCGTCTTTGCCGAAACGGGACGCACCGGGCAAGCCCTGGATTCGATCGTCTCGGCGGGATGCATCGTTTCCGGTAGTTCCGTTCGTAACAGCGTGCTTTCACCGGATGTCCGCGTAAATTCTTACAGCGACATTGACGCCAGCATCTTGTTCTCCCACGTCAACGTCGGACGGCATTGCCGAATTCGCAATGCCATCATTGACCGCGACGTGCATATTCCCGAAGGAACGACAGTTGGCTACGACCCCGAGGCCGACCGCCAGAAATATTTCGTAACCGAAACCGGCATCACCGTCGTGACTCGCGATTACTCCCTCTTCGAGAACCCCGTGACCGTGGACTACTTCACCAGCGAGTAAGATCGCCTCTTCCGATTCCACCAATTTGTCTCCTTCAAATTTGTCATCCTGTGCGCAGCACAGGTTCGCAACGCGAAGCTATACGAAGTCGAAGGACCCCTACTTTTTTTGGCTTCCAATCTCCCGTCACGCTCCGCGCTTCGTCTTCAACTCCTCCAGCAACTGTTCGATCTTGTCTTCTTTCTCCAGCGCAGCCAGCCGGTCCTCCACATTGTCGGCAGCCATCTCTGACTTGGCCTGGCTGGATGCCTGCGAATGAGCGACCTTGTGCTTCATGCGATCGAATGCCGTGCCGCTTGATCCGTTGCCCGACGCCATCTTCGCATCGCTGGCCTTGGACACCGCGCGCGCGCGCCGATGCTGAGCGATGAGCAAATCAGCTTTGGCTTGTGCCTCGGTAAGCTTTTGCTCGAGTTGCCGCAGCGCGGTCTTCAAATTGTCAACCTGCGCCTTTTGATCAGCCACTTGCTGCGCATAGCCTTCACTAAGATCACGATAACTTTCCACTCGCTGGAGAGCTGCCCGCGCCAGGTCGTCCTGCTTCTTATCAACGGCAAGTTCCGC
>DASYGR010000245.1:0-13409 GCA_035999525.1 Terriglobales bacterium | reverse complement strand
GATCCAACACTCGCGGGACGATCGCGTTATGCGCTCCGGATAAAATCGAAAGTCCAATCACGTGCACATCTTCCTGCAATGCCGCATTCACAATCATTTCTGGCGTCTGGCGCAGGCCGGTGTATATGACTTCCATCCCCGCATCGCGGAGGGCCCTGGCAATTACTTTCGCACCACGGTCATGGCCGTCCAGACCTGGTTTGGCGACCAGCACGCGAATCTTTTCTTCAAGCATCCAAGACGATTTAACCACAAAGGGCACGAAGGCACACGCAAGGAAGGCGGTTTCCGGCGACAAATTACATGGTTTTGATGTCCAAACTCCGCCACAGATACCAGCACGCAACGCTGCGGTATGGCTCCCAGCACTTGGCAATTTTTTCCATCTGCTTTGGGTTTGGTGGTTTGCGCTTTTTATAGTGTTTCTTGATAGCCATCTTCACGCCGAAATCGCCCGTCGGAAGAACATTCGGCCGCCGCAATGAAAACATCAGGAACATGTGCGCCGTCCAAACGCCAATGCCTTTGACTTGGGTCAGATGCTCGATGACTTCTTCGTCCGAAAGTTCGGCGAGACCCTCAAAATTCAACTGTCCGCGGTGGGTTCGTTCGGCGAGATCGCGCAGATAAGAACTCTTTTGTTTGGACAACCCCGCCGCCCGCATTTGGAGGCCAGTCACCTTCATAATCCCTTCGGGGGTCAGGGGTTCGCCCGCGAGGGCAGCAAACCGCTTGAAGATGGTGAGCGCTGCTTTGCCGTTTAATTGCTGATAGACGATTGCTTCCGCAAGGCTGTGAAAGACCGGGTCGCCATATTCCATGCGATACGGACCGACGCGCCTGATGATCTCGCGAATCACCGGATCAGATTTGTTGAGATGGTTAATCGCTTTGCGCATGCAGGCTGCGGAAAGTCACGGAAACACAAGAATATTACCGCCGGGAAGAGGGTTTCTCAATCTCCGTGTATTTCGGCCGTGGCCGGGGTAAGGCTGCGCGCCTGCTCCAGGTAAGAGTTCGCGTGAATTAACAAATCGGCTCGCTTGTCGGAATCGGCCTCCTCAAGCGCGCCATAAACCATATTCAACCATTCGATAAGCTCAAGGTCCATATATCACCTGTTGAATCCTCTCAAAGCCAATGGATCGGCGGAATCGGGTGAGTACCTGAGTTCGATCTGCTTTTTTAGGTATAACTTCGGTAACTAGGTGACGCTTACTTCCGTGTAGGTCCCGTATGCGTCCCGCAGAGCAGCAGAAATTTCGCCTACGGTGGCGTAAGCCCGTACAGCGTCTATAAGATAGGGCATAGTGTTCGACTGGGAAAGGTTGCCGCTATTTCCTTGGTCGGGTTCTTTCGCCGCTGCCGCCTTCAGGGCATCCAGCCGGCGTCGTACTTCGTCGTTTGATCTGCGGTCTCGAAGGGCCTTTAGCTTCGCCGTTTGGTGGCGTTCAACTGTGTCATCAATGTAGAGGATATGGTGGGGTCCCTCATCAACCAAAAAATCATTCACGCCTACGACAATTTTTTCCTTTGCCTCGACCGCGCGCTGATATTGGTAGGAAGCTTCAGCAATTTCTTTTTGGGGATACCCTCGCTCAATCGCCTTCACCATCCCGCCCATCGCATCGAGCTTGCCAAAATAATCCGCTGCGCCTTGCTCCATTTGGAGGGTCAGATTTTCGAGAAAATAGGAGCCACCCAGAGGATCAATAGTCTGCGTCACGCCGGATTCGTAAGCAATGATTTGCTGGGTACGCAGGGCGATCCTGGCCGCATCTTCTGTAGGCAAGGCAAGGGCTTCATCATAGGCGTCGGTGTGCAGCGACTGCGTTCCTCCAAGTACGGCTGCCATGGCCTGAATTGCAACTCGAGCAATATTGTTCAGAGGTTGCTGAGCGGGCAAGGAAACACCCGCGGTTTGAGTATGGAAACGCAGTAACGTTGATCTTTCACTTTTTGCGCCGAAACGGTCTTTCATAACGCGATACCAAATCTTGCGCGCGGCCCGATACTTCGCGATCTCCTCAAAGAAATCATTGTGGGCATTGAAAAAAAAGCTAAGCCTCGGTCCGAACTCATCCACGTCGAGACCGCGCCGCCGCGCCCACTCGACGTATTCCACCCCGTCATACAACGTGAAGGCGAGTTCTTGAAGCGCCGTAGATCCCGCTTCGCGAATGTGATATCCGCTGATCGAAATCGTGTTAAACCGCGGCGTAAATTTCGATCCAAACTCGAATGTGTCAATCACCAGCCGCATCGAGGGCGCTGGAGGATAGATGTATTCTTTCTGCGCGATATATTCCTTAAGAATGTCGTTCTGAATCGTTCCCGAAATCTTTTTCCAGTCCGCGCCCTGATTTTCCGCCACGACCAGATACATCGCCCACAGGACGGACGCGGGGGAATTGATCGTCATTGAAACTGTTGTCTTTTCCAGATCAATCCCGCTGAACAGGATCTCCATGTCCTCGAGAGAATCAATCGCCACGCCGCATTTTCCGACCTCGCCTTCGCTGGCAGGGTGATCGGAGTCATAGCCCATGAGGGTGGGCAGATCGAATGCGACAGAAAGGCCGCTGCCGCCGCTTTTCAGCAGGTATTTGTAGCGCTGGTTCGTTTCTTCCGGAGATGCGAAGCCGGAAAATTGCCGCATTGTGAACAGCTTCCCACGGTATCCGGTTGCGTGAATGCCGCGTGTGAACGGAGGCTGCCCGGGAAATCCGAGATACTTCTCGTAGCTCCAATCCTCTGGGAGGTCGGCTGAAGTGTAGAGGCGGCGCACGGGGACTCCAGAAATCGTCGTAAATCTGGCCTGCCCGTCTTTATTCAAATTGACGCCAGTCGGCGCCCCGATCGGACGTTCCGGAGATTTCTCCAAGGCTGGCGCAAGAACATTTTCGGCCCAGTCTTTTTCGGCGGCGGAAGGATGACGCCCGTCCAGAACGTCGGAAACTGGGCTATCGGCTAGAGGAACCTTCGAGGAGAACTCTTTTTTAACCATAACGCGCGCTCTCCTTGGATGATAGAAGAGCGGGTTGGGCAAGTCGAGGGCTGGATTCGCAGCCGCAGAAGTTGCCTCGCCCTCACATTGACAGATCGCCGCTGGCAGCACAAAATTATCGGCTTCCGAGGAGACCTGACTATGACATGCAAAGTCCTGGTTCTATTGGGGCTGTTCAGCTCGTTTTTGGCCTTGGCACAAAATCAAAATAGCGAATCGAAACTGAATGATGGCGTCGCCCATTCTGCCGGCACACCTGATCAGCAAAAGATCATCGAAATTGAACAGAAATTAGCGGCATCAACTGGCGTTGCTGGCCAGGAGGAGTCGGCTGCTTTCCAGAAATATCTTTATGATGGCGAAATCTCGCTTGTGGACCCGTTTGGCAGGCGTTACCGGATGGAAAAGAAAGATGTGGTTGCCGAGGCGGCCAAGTCTGACCCCACAGATCCGGACGCGAAATCGGTTTACACGGTTTCCGATTTCCAAGTGGACATCTACGGCGATACCGCGCTGGCTGGTTATAAACAGATCACTACCGACAGCGGCCACAAGAATCAGGTCTTGAACGGCGAATATTCGGTTAGCTGCCTGGACACATTCATCAAGCGTAACGGCCAGTGGTACGCTCTGGCGTCAGCTTGTACTCCGTCGGCGCCGATTGCTCAAGCGCAGTGGGACGCAATAAAGAAATGACCGCCAAGTGTGCTTCGCAATTTCGGCTTCAATGCGGCCGCTTCGAGGCCAACTCCCAAGCCTTGGCGTATTTCCAGGAAACATAAACGGCGTGATAGAGATGCAACAGTAATCCTTCGCGGCCATCCAAAAATCCTGCGCGGAATATGTAGTTATAAAGAAACGTAAGCAACGGCCGGAACACAATGTTGGCTATGCTGAACCGGCCGTGGCCTTTTTCGACCGCAACTTGCGCTCCCATGGAAGAGTAGCTGTTCATGTGATCAATGTAAGTACGCAATGTGGGATAAGCATCGTGCAATAGGGCGTGCGAAAATTTGCCGGTCGCGCCGTCCACTTTGATCGTGGGGTGGGCGCCGTATTCTTCAAACTTTCCCGCTCCTCGACGGATGAGCCGTAGCTTGGGATCAGGATAAAAGCCGCCGTGCTTGATCCACCGACCCAGGAAAAAGTTTTTGCGCGGAATCCAAAATCCGACATTACTGGAATTGCCCGCCAATGTTTCTACTATCTCTCGTGCGAGTTGCGGCTCCAAAGCCTCATCTGCGTCCAGCTGAAGCACCCAGTCCATCGAAGCTTTGTCCATGGCGGAGTTTTTTTGCCCGGCAAAGCCTTTCCACGGCTCTGCGAAGACTCTTGCCCCATGCTCACGCGCGATCTCTAAGGTACGATCGGTCGAACCGGAATCCAGCACAATAATTTCTCCCAGCCCGTCATTCAGCAGCGGCTGAACACTGGCGAGCGTGCGAGGAAGATTCGACTCTTCGTTATGGGTGATGAGCACCACAGAAATCTTCACGGAGAGAGAATACCGTGATCGCGGGCAGATAGGAATTCTGCTTTCGGTAACAACGGCAATTGTGTTTGGAGAACAATCATTAGTTTCCTCTTCGTGCGAATGGTCTTCATCCCATAAAATGCGTTTTACATGGAACCCCTCCTGCGGAGGGAAGTTCCGCACCAGAGGCCGACTAGGCGAGGAAAGCTTTTCTTTTGGAGTTATACCTATGTGGAAATTGTTGATTTCTTTCTTTTTAGTTGCCCTCTTGAGCGGTTGCGCCGTAAAGCAGAATCACCCCTCGGTTCCGCAGCCGCGTCAATCCACCCCTGTCACCAGAAGTTGGACGGAGGAATCCATTCCGTCCAAACCAGAGAGCATAACCGCGCAGGGAGGCACATTCTGGCTATGTGGGGCGGACGAGATGATTGCTTCTTCATCTGATGGCGGAGCATCCTGGCAGCTCAGGCATCATCGTCGCGGCGGCAAAACACTCATCAAGATTAGCTTCGTAAATGAGAAGGTCGGGCATGCGGGTGGTGAGGGCGGTCTGTTGTTCTCAACCAGCGATGGCGGAAAAACGTGGTGGCCACACAACGCAGGTGACGACGTGCAGGATTTTTCCTTTGCGGATGCAAACAATGGAATCTCGGTACTAGGAGGTGACCGAGAGGCCCCCGACGGGCTGAGTTGGGGCCAGCCAGTTATTATGGACGGCACCGTCAAATTAACCCATGACGGTGGTGACCATTGGGAAGAGGTTGCAGCTTTGAATGCGGACCAGATTCGGCCCTACACCCATGTTCTTTGTGTGGCTGCATTGGACTCATCACATTACTTGATGATTCGCCGTCACCCCACGATTGAGGATGTATTCGTAATTACTCAGGACGCGGGACGATCATGGAACGTCATCCCAATGCAAAATGATGCGACGAATCGTGTCCTCGCGAACTGGGTTTTTGTGCACGGAGCTGAGTACTGGGCATTCGGCATGGAGCTTGTGCATCGCGAGAAAGGCGGTGGTTATGGTGTGCCCCTCACGCTCCGTTCGAAGGAGGGCGAAACGTGGACGCACGGGGTTCTCGGTCCCAACGAGTACAGTGGCTGCACGTCACAGGGCTGCGCGATAAGAGATGGCACCGTTGAGTCGTTGTACGGAGCCAGGGAACAATATTGGGCATTACCCCAGGATGGTTCCATGGGTAGCCAATGGGCCATTGCGGGAGATCATGCATGCACGATCAGTGCTAGCTTGGAGTGTGGCCCTGCAATGGTGACCGACACGCCGCAACCTCCTCGACCCAGGAATCCAACGATCGAGACTCCAGTCGAAAAGCCCATGCCCCAGGGGAAAGTTGCAATCCCCAAAGACTGTGTGGATTGCGCCCTTAGCACCATCCCCTGGCGCGCTCAAGCGAGATGGGTGGTCTAGATCGTTGCAAATTTTACAGTTCGGTTCGACGGCACCGTTTCGGATTTGTCCCTGACACCCCACCTTGACGAACAACAGGAGTCGGTTATGTCACAAATTGAAGGCTGGCGGTTTCGGCCCCCGCTGGATGGCATTGCAAAACAGAGGAGCATTCGAATAATGATGTCGTGCAGTCCGGAGTTTTCCGCTTGCCGCCTTTTGCTGACGGATGCGGCAAAATAAAGTCGGGCGGAATTGATCGGCAATCAACCCACTCCTTCAGTCTCGAATCCAACCGTCCATGGTCAAACAGCGACAACAAAAACCACCGCAGGAACAAGAAGACACTGCCGAATCCAAACGGCTGACCGCTCCGCAAATTTTCCGGGCCGTCGAGGAGAATGGGCGCGAGGAGCTCAAGCGTTCGTCACAAACGCTGGCCTTTTCAGCGGTCGCCGGCGGAATTACCATGGGCCTGACCGGGCTGGCTGTCGCATCAGTCCGCGCTCTGTTGGGCGATGCGGGCTGGCAACAGTTTGTCTCCTACTCGTTTTACCCAGTCGGATTCGTCGCGGTAATCATTGGACGTGCGCAACTGTTCACCGAGAACACTTTGTATCCCGTAATTTTGGTTCTCGACGAACATCGCTACTTTGTCCAAACGCTTCGCCTATGGGGAATCGTCTTTTCCTGCAATGTTTTTGGAGCTTTCCTCTTTGCGTTGCTTGCGGTGAAATCGAGTGCTTTATCTCCTGACATTCTTTCTCAACTGGTGCGCCTGGGCACTGAAGCGGTCAATGGATCAGCAGGCCACTTTTTTTGGAGTGCAGTTGTGGGGGGATGGATCATCGCTCTTGTGGCATGGGTTGTGACCGCAAGCCATTGGACGATCGGTCAACTCGTAATGGTGTGGCTGCTGACCTTTGTGGTGGGAATCGGAAAATTCGCTCACTGCATCGCGAGCAGTGGTGAAATCATTTCAGCGGTCGTCGCGGGAGCGATTCCCGTCTCAGCCTACTTCCACTGGCTCTTACCGGTGGTTCTTGGAAACATCCTGGGCGGCGTCATCATCGTGAGCGTGCTGAACTATGGTCAGGTAAAAGAAGCATAACCATCCGGAACCCTGCAACACGAAGCTGGACTGTCAAGGTAGAATGCGATTGCGCACAATCTCACATGACCAGGCAGACTCGGGCAGTCGCATCTCCGCACGTCGTTAATGTCGAGGACCTTCGGCGGCTTGCCCGCACTCGATTGCCGCCAGTGGTGTTTAATTATCTGGACGGTGGGGCCGAAGACGAAGTGACTCTACGCGCCAACCGGTCGGCATTCGATTCCGTTACGTTTCGCCCACGGCAGGCAGTCGCGCTGCCACCGCAATGTGATCTGAGTTGCCGCGTGCTCGGCCTCGATCTGTCTTTCCCCGCACTGCTGGCGCCCGTTGGCTATAGCCGTCTCATGCATCCCGATGGCGAAATGGGCGCGGCTAAAGCAGGCGGGCTCGCCGGAACCGCGTACATTCTTTCAACTATTTCCGGTCATGCTTTGGAGGACGTCAAAGCCGCGACCTCTGGCCCAGCCTGGTATCAACTCTACATTTTGGGTGGACGCAAGGCCGCTGAAGCGACCATCGAACGAGCGCGGATCGCCGGGTTCTCCGCTCTGGTGGTGACGGTTGATACTCCAGTTGCGGGAATGCGAGAGCGGGACTTCCGCAATGGAATGGGACAACTGATGAGCGGCAATCTTCTATCCAAAATTCCATTCTTGCCGCAGTTATTCTCGCATCCTGAATGGCTGACCGGTTTTCTGCTCGATGGCGGCGTCCCCAAACTTCCTAATGTTGTTATTCCAGGACAGGGGCCAATGCCGCTGGTTGACGTGGCTGCCGCCCTGGCTCGGGCCGCAGTCACCTGGGAAGATTTGCGCTGGATGCGCGAAATCTGGCCCGGTCCGATTGTCATTAAGGGGGTTCTCACTGGCGAGGATGCGCTGAAAGCGGTAGATTATGGCGCTGCTGCCATCGTCGTATCGAATCATGGTGGGCGCCAGCTCGACGGCGTTTCCGCCACGCTCAAGGCATTGCCGGAAATCGTCAAGGCCGCAGGAGGCCGCGCGGAGATATTGCTTGACGGGGGTGTTCGCCGCGGGAGCGACATCGTGAAAGCCATCTGTCTGGGCGCTCGCGCAGTCCTAGTTGGCCGCGCGTATGCGTATGGACTTGCTGCTTCGGGCGAAGCGGGCGTCGCTCGGGCGCTGCATATATTGCGAACCGACGTAGAGCGCACTCTCAAGCTGCTCGGCTGCCCATCCATCGCTGCGCTCGATCGTTCTTACGTCGAGATAGCGTCTTGCCGCTAGCGAACGAGATCTACCAAGGCAGCCAAGAACAACTAACCAGGATAGCCGCCTGTGATGTATCCCTGGAGTTCCTGGATCGTCTCGGCCTGGCCGGAAATGGTCCACTTCACGAGGTCGCCGATTGACACGACACCTACGACCGCATCGTCTTTCATGACGGGGAGATGGCGCAGGCGGTGCTTCGTCATGATGTTCATACATTCGTCAACAGTGTGCTGCCGGGTGACGAACACAACCGGAGTGGTCATGATTTCGTGGACAGGAGTCTCCTTGGATGAAAGACCTTTCAGTATCACCTTGCGCGCGTAGTCGCGCTCCGACACAATGCCGATCAGCTTATTGTGAGATAGAACAAGTAAAGCCCCCACACTTTCATCTGCCATCTTTTGGATGGCCTCGAAAACAGATTGGTCAGGGTCAATCGTCAGAACTCGATTCGATCCTTTCATCTTTAATACGGCATCAACAGCGTCTGTGAGCTTCATGAGGCACCTGCACAGCCCGCATACTAGCACGTGTCCGGCGCAGTGGCGGCATTTTGATTTGCCCTGGCCAAGTCCGCCCGCGACGCTACATTCCTCCCCTATATTTGATTTTTCGGACTGTTGGTTGCGACCGTTGGTTACGGTTTTGAGGACATCAAAATCCAGCAACGATGGACCGGCACAGCTTACTTCCTCTACTCTCATTTGACGGGCACAGATGGCCTTCGCTACTGCGGCAGTCCCACCTTCCGCGCCAACTCAGCGAAGCGCGGGTCGGAACGCAGGGAGTCAAGGAAGAAATAAGTCTTCAACGCCGGTAGCAGCCTGTCATGCTCCTGATAGGCGGTGTTAAGCCAGCGGAAGGCCTGATCTTTGTCTCCCATGTCGGCATAGAGACCAGCAATGAGGACTGCAGAATAGTAGCGGGTGTTGCGTTGCGCTTGCCGGACTTCGATGCCTTTGGCGAGTGCGCCGTTCCAGCCCGCTAAACGAAATCCCTCCTCCAGGACGGAAGCGAAATCAGTTTCGTTTCGGTCGCCCGAGAGCTGGGCATAGGTCTTCTCTTCCTCAATGACCCTCGGATATATACGCTTTCCCCAGTAGGCCCAAGAGAGACAAAAGTGCGCCAGGGCAAACGTTGGGTTTTCATTCGCCAGTGTCTTGCAAGCAGGAATGGCCTCGTCGTACCGCCGTGCGTGGATCAAAACGGATCCTACGCTATAGCCAATAATCGCTGACATCGGATCGAGCTGGTGAGCATGGTTGGCTTCAGCAATTGCTTCCCCCTCTCTGCCACCGAGGATACCAATCTCCAGGGCATACCATTGGTGAGTCGTGGCATCGTTGGGGTCGAGTGCAAAAGCCTTTTTGAACTCATCTTCTCCCCCGGCAAAATCCCAGTCGTGCTCCATCTCGTTGCTGCCCAGAACGGCATGAGGACGTGCCAAGGTCGCGTCCAACTCCAGAGCCTTGCGCGCGACAGCATTCGACTTGGCAACGCTTTCAACGGGATTGCCGCCTAAGCTCGCCAATACGAGATAGGCATCGGCCAGACCCGAATACGCCAACGCGTACCTCGGGTCTTTGGCGATCGCTCGATTCAAATACGAGATTGCCGTCTCAGAGTCTGCAGCGGTCCGTTTATTCCAGTAGTAACGGCCTTTCAAATACAGCTCATAGGCTTCTGGATCTTGCGTGCCTTGCTTAGTGACTTGTTGCCTTTCTGAACTACTGAGCTTGGAATGCAACTTTTCCGCAAGGTCCCCCGCAATCCGCTTTTGCAACGAGATGATCTCTGTGCTCTTTTCACTGTAGTGCTGCCCCCAGATCTCGGTGTTGTCCCGAACATCGGTCAACTCGGCGCTCACCTCCACGTTGTCTCCGTCTGGCATCACCCGTCCGCTCACCAGCGCCGAAACGCCCAAGTCATTGCCAGCCTTCTGCACATCCACATCCTTGCCTTTGTAGCGGAAGACCGAACTGCGCGACTTTACCTTCAGTTCGGGTACATGAGTAAGACTGGCCATCAGCGATTCGGTGATGCCGTCACTCAGGTAGTCCTTACCAGCGTCTCCACTCACATTGGCGAAAGGAAGCACGGCGATGGAATCAATCTGGGCTTCCGCGCTAGACCGAAAATATCGGGCGCCGGCTGCCGCCAGTGCGATGGCGGCAATGAGGCAGATGGCCATGATGACCCAGAGCTTGCGACCTTGGAGCGTCTTGTCAGGCGGTGGTCGTACCGCTGCGAGGGTGGACTCGGTGTCACGCTTCAACCGCTGCAAATCCGTTCGCATGTCCGCTGCATGCTGATACCGAAGATTGCGGTCTTTCTCCAGAGCCTTGTTAATGATCCGTTCCAGTTCGACGGGGACATCGGGATTCAGCCGCACGGCGGGAATTGGAGCGCGTTCAAGAATCGCATTAAAGACGAGCGCGGAACTTTCGCCACGAAATGGCAGCTGTCCGGTTGCCATCTCGTAGAGCACGGCTCCGAACGAGAACAAATCGCTTCGCGCATCCAATTCCTTCGCGCACGCCTGTTCGGGAGACATGTAGAAAACAGTTCCAAGAACGGTTCCGGTACTGGTTAAGTGCCGTTCCTTCGTGGTCGCCGTCTCTGTGTTCTTCTGACTCGTCGACCTCGATATGGTCGCGATCTTCGCCAGCCCAAAGTCCAAAATCTTTGCGTGACCGCGCTGGGTAACAAATATATTTGCAGGCTTTATGTCGCGGTGAACAATTCCACTAGAGTGGGCGGCATCGAGGGCGTCGGTGATCTCGATCGCTAC
Source organism: Terriglobales bacterium (assembly GCA_035999525.1). GTDB lineage: Bacteria > Acidobacteriota > Terriglobia > Terriglobales > Acidobacteriaceae > PALSA-188. The sequence continues at coordinate 2,377 of DASYGR010000245.1, read as the reverse complement.
GCCCAGCAGAACCTCCGTCTCGGTCGGCTTTCCTGCAATGCGATACTTCAGCGTCACACCATCGAGAAACTCCATGGCGATAAAGGCTGCGCCATGCTGGTCGTCAATTTCGTAAACGGTACAAATGTTCGGATGATTCAGTGCCGAGGCAGCCTTGGCTTCCCGCTGGAAGCGGTTGAGAGCTTGTGGGTCTTTGGCTACCTCATCAGGCAGGAACTTTAGAGCTACAAAGCGGCCGAGTTTTAGATCCTCGGCCTTGTAAACCACGCCCATGCCACCTGCCCCGAGCTTCTCGACGATGCGGTAGTGCGAGATGGTCTGGCCGATCACTGGCGCGAATCTTACGTCTGTGAAAAGGGCAAGTCAATGAAAGCAGCGGCTTTGGCGGATTCTCAGAACGGTAGTTGGTGAAAAATCGCCACTACACTCATTGACCGCGTGCCATCTCCCAACATAACTAACTCACCCTGCTCTCGTTTGACCGGGTTGACGGAAGCTCTTAAACTTACTTCAGCGTTCGTTTCCGCCTTTTCGGGTAGGGGGTTTCCTGAATAACTGGTTCCGCACTATTGTGTGTGCCTGTGTGTTGACGTTTGGAGCAGAATTTTCTCCAGCGCAGAACACCGGGGTCACGCTCGACAACAGCGAAGCTCTTTTTACTGTACTCACGGCTGTGAACGTCTGCGGGTACGATGTTGAACTCGAGGACTCCGATCCTCTGCGGGCGCGCATTCGTAACGAGGTTGCGGCGCGGGTCGCCGGATCAGAACTCGCGAACGACGCATCCCAGGCTATGTGCCAGTTTTATGACCAGCATAAAGCAGCCGATCCTCTGCACAATGTCGCGCAATACGTTTCTTTAGCCCTGGTTCTTAATCCTCCTCCCGCCTTGACGCCAAAGGTGAAAGACACGGACGTTCCGCCAGATGCCGCAGCCATTGAAGGATTTTTGCCATTGATGCAGAAGTTTTATGAAGCCGCCGGATTACATTCAATTTGGACGAGTCATGCGCTGGCATATGCCGGATATATCAACCGCTACCACGAACCTCTTTCCAGCATGCTGTTCCAGACCGAAGCGTATTTGAAATTGCCCTCCGCGGGATATCTTGGCCGTAACTTTACGGTTTACATAGACCCAATGGGCGCGCCCGGCCAAACGAATGCCCGCAATTACGGTTCGGACTATTATGTGGTGATCTCTCCCGCGAAGGGCTCGCCGCTGAAAATGGAGCAGATCCGTCACACTTATCTCCATTATCTGCTCGATCCGCTTGCATCGAAGTATCCGGCCTTGGTGAAGAATGTTGATCCCCTGCTTGGATCACTGAAGGCCGCGCCCATGGATGAAAGCTTCAAGAATGATTCGTCCCTGTTGATTACGGAATGTCTGATTCGCGCCATCGAAGCGCGGACGGGAACGGTCAAGGCGACGGATGCGGAGCGAGAACAGGCAGTGCAGGCCTCCATGGACCAGGGATTCGTTCTTACGCGTTATTTCTACGACGCACTGGCAAGATTTGAGAAGGATCCCGCAGGACTGAAGACTGTCTACGGCCCAATGATCGCCGACATAGATGTGGGCAAGGTGCAGAAGCAGGTTTCGCAGATGCAATTTGCCCCCAAGGCCGACGCGGAACTCTTGCATATTTCGCGCCCATCCGAGCGGAAGCTGCTGATCGTTGCCCAAGAGAAACTTTCGGCTGGCGACGCGGATTCCGCGCAAAAGCTGGCGCAACAAGCGCTTGATGAAAAGAAGGAAGATGCGGGAAGGGCATTGTTTATTTTGGCCCAGGTTGCGACGACGCATCGAGACATTGACGGCGCCAGAAATTACTTTCAGAAAGCCCTGGAGGTTGCCCAGGAACCGACGGTGGTGGCTTGGTCCCATATCTATCTGGGCAGGATTTTTGATTTGCAGGAAGATCGGGCAGCGGCGTTAGATCACTATCGGGCGGCTATAACTGCCGGCGCGGACCTGCCGGCGGTGAAAGCGGCAGCGGAACATGGGCTGCAAAAACCCTACGAGCCACAAAGCCGTTCACATTAAGATTGTTCTGCGTCAAACTAAATTTAGGCAGAGAATATTAAGGAGAAAGCATGAAGCCAGGAGCCATAGCCGTCATATTGCTTGGTTGGGTTAGTTTTGGACTTGCGCAGCAGCAGGGGTCCACCACGCAGAGCACGCCGCCATCCGCTTCTACCGCGGCGTCAACAGCGACGACTCCACCCCAGGGGAAAAGACCACCTCAAGCAAAAACGCAGCCTGAATTTGATGCCTACCAAGCAGCAATGAAAAGCGCCAACGATCCAGCGGCTATTGAGAAAGCGGCGGACGATTTTTCCGCGAAGTTTACAACGAGCGAATTGCGCGTTC
>DASYGR010000238.1:0-3534 GCA_035999525.1 Terriglobales bacterium | reverse complement strand
GGCGCAGGAAGTCGAGGGAAGTAGCGAGGAAGATTAAATACCTCGTCTACCAACAACGCCGTGTTCCATTTGTTCCAGTTGGATTCCGGTGTGGGCTGCAACGCCGCTAAAACACAAACCTTAGAGTAACGTCTCTCGGTTCGACTCCAACCCCGGGTGCTAACTGGTTGAGAACTCATCTTCCCTGGCGAACGGACAGCTTCCACTTAGGAGGAATGATCCAACTTTCTCGCTCGAAAATCAGATGACAGAGCGGCATTAAAAGGCTGAGAAGAAGAGCAAAAAGGCTTCCATCATACGTAGCCATTATGAGCGCGTAAGGAGGAAGTAATCCAATTAAGAGGGCGGCGACGCTGCCCACGCCAGTATAAAAACCTGCCTTCTGAAGCGTGGCACCTAGAAGCATAGCAGTAGACGCAAGGAGCCACACACCGACAGACATATAAATTGCGGCAGAGGGGCAGGCTTGGCGCGCCCGCCGGAAAAATGAAATCAGAAAATAGCCAACCAGAAGTGTGCCGGGCAACAGAAATGTAATGATCTTGGCGTTTGTTTCATGCCGCGTCCACGCATAGATCAGGAGTTCTGGTCCCCAAAAACACAAGCCTCCTAACAGGAGTAGTCGCGGCACAGTCAAGCAGCGTTGCATCCCGTCAATAGTATAATAGTATACGGATATGGCTGACGTTTTTGTTCCAGTTGTTCCGATTGGCTTTGAGGGTGGGTTGCAACGCCGCTAAAACACAAACGTTAGAGTAACGTCTCTCGGTTCGACTCCCACCCCGGGTACCAAATTCCGATGTTTTGTGAGTGAATGAAGATCCGCGCGAAGTCGGGAGCAGGCGGAACTTCCTCCGGCTTGAGCTTCGACTTTTGCGAAGCTCAAGCACGGAAAGAATGAAGGGTTGCGGTTACTGGAGGTGGGCGCCAGGGCCGCCGGGGTGGCGGTCTCGGTCATGGTCGTCGCGGTCGCCGCGAGGATCACGATCCCAGTCTCTGTCCTGATGCCATTGCCCGTCGCGGCCATCCCACCACTGATGGTATGCGCTGTAGCAACGGTTGCGTTCGGAACGGAGCTGCGTCCATGCACGATTGGCCTGCCGGCTGCGGTCGCCGTGTTCTTGAACCTCCTGGTGCAATCTGACCTCCGCCTTTTGGATGCGACGCTGGCACTTGTCCATGTTGCGGTGATCCCTGTCTCGATTCTGGTATTGGCGATCTCTGTCATCCTGGTCCTGGCCGTGAGCGATTTGCGGAATCGCGACACCGACAAATAGCAAAAGCAGGCTCAGGGTTGAAATTGCGAGAGCCGCCTTCTTGATGCTTGCCCAAATGTAGTTTCGTCTTACATTCATGCTGATTTCTCCTCTGTGATTTCTCGGCGGCTGGTGGCGAGTACGGTTTACTGAAAGGATTCGGCAGCCAGACATTTCAGGTCAGCCGCCGGAGCGTTTATCGTGGACATCACGCACTGCCATGTTAAGGCAGCGAGTCACCGGACAACATACAGCGAAATGCCGACAAACAAGGAAGAAAGCCCCTATGACAAATTGGAACTGAATTGGTTGGCATGAACCGCCGTCGGACGGAAAACGGGTGAGTTCGTCTTACCCTGCTGATTCTTTGCTAGTTATTCTGGGCAGCCGGCTTGACATACTTGTCGAACCAGCGAAGCATCTCCCAAATCATATGCTCGATGGATTCGCGCGCCTGATAGCCATGGGCTTCATCGGGCAATTGCACGTAACGAACCGGCGCGCCGTTGCCCTTGAGAGCCATGTACATTCGTTCGGACTGGATCGGGAAAGTACCGGAATTGTTATCGGCCATTCCGTGAATCAGCAAAATGGGCGCGTGGAATTGATTCGCGTACATGAATGGCGACATTTTGAGGTAGACCTCGGGAGCGTCCCAGAGCGTGCGGCGCTCATTCTGAAAGCCGAAGGGAGTGAGCGTGCGGTTATATGCGCCGCTGCGAGCGACTCCGGCGCGGAAAAGATCGGAGTGCGCAAGGAGATTGGCGGTCATGAAAGCGCCGTAACTGTGGCCGCCGACGCCGACGCGATGCGGATCGATTACGCCCATGTCCGCGGCTTTGTCGATGGCGGCTTTCGCGCTGGCGACGATCTGCTCGACATATTTATCGTTGGCTGTTCGAGGAGGGCCGATGACGGGCATCGTGGGTCCGTCAAGAACCACATACCCATCGAGCAAGAACCAAAGCGACGAAAGACCCGTGAATTCAGTGAAACGATTCGGCGAGCCGGTGACTTCGCTGGCGACTTGCGCGTCGGTGAATTCGCGCGGGTAGGCCCAAATCACGGCTGGCCGCCGTTCGCCATCTTTGTAGTCCGCGGGAAGATAAACCGTCATGGAAAGCGGCACGCCATCCGCGCGCCTGTAATTGACCAGTTCTTTGTGGACGCCACGCAATTGAGGCGTGGGGTCAGCATAATGCGTCAACGCGCGCGGTTCTTCGCTGCCAGCAGTACGCAAAAAATAATTCGGCGGATCGGCGGGCGTTTCATGGCGGGTGATGAATTTCGAGCCGTCCGTCGACGCGAGCGCAACGACCTCTTCGTAGCTTTTGTCGTCGGAATGAAAAATGCGCTCCGCCTGAAGCGATTGCGTGTTGAAGCGATCGAGGAAGGGACGATCGCCTTCGGGAGATGCGCCTTGGCCCGTGAGGAAAATATTGGCTTCTTCTTCAATCATCGCAGGGTGCCCGTTTGCGAGCATGCGCATGAGTGGTTGGCCAGGATTTTTGTAACGTTCCTGAGCGCTCATGTCCCAGACGAGGCGCGGTTTCGCGGAGGCACTCTGCGGATTCAGAAACCAGGTGCGTTCCCACAAGCGATTGCGGTCCGTTTCCCGCAGCATGGCCAAATCGTCGCGTTCGCCCCAAAAAAGTCCTGCGAAGCGGTACTCGGTGCGAGCGAGTTCCGCGGGTTGGTCTGTGAATGGCGCCTTGAGCCACATTATATGGTCACGGTTCGGAACTTTCGCGCGCGGGTTTCCGCCGTCGAGAGCTTCGACCCACGCCAGGGTTGCTGGAGCGGCGGCCTGCCATTGATAATCGCGCGGTCCTGTCGGCACGCCGCCGATCGGGATAGTCTCAGCGAGCGGCAAATCGGCGAGTTTGTAAGCGAGGTGTCCAGTGCGATCCCAAACTTCAACGGTGTGAGCGAAATTCTCAAACGGACGAATGTAGGAATAAGGATGATGGATCCGTGCAACCAAAATATAGCGTCCGTTTGGCGCGGGATTGGCGGTCTCGAAAATACCGGGCTTGCCCAGAGGCGTGGTCTTGCCGCTGGTAACGTCAATGTAGGCGAGTTGGGAAGTCGCATAGTAGTCGAAAAGTTGCTCGTCGCGGGGGCTCTCGAGCAGGTCTTCGAATGTTGGAGCGGGCGCGGCCTTGCCGAAGCTTTCCTGGATGATGGGACCTACGGGGACAGTCGATTCAACGGGAGGCCGGCCGCGATTCACTGGAACCGTTCTGCACAGAAGCGTGTTTTTCTCGGGCGTCCATGC
>DASYGR010000293.1:0-11128 GCA_035999525.1 Terriglobales bacterium | reverse complement strand
CGCCGCAATGCTGATGGCCGCCGCTCTTCTTGCCTGTTATGTTCCGGCGCGGCGCGCTACGCAAGTTGATCCGATGCAAGCCTTGCGCGAAGAATAACTGCCGTCCGGTGGACGTTTGGTGTCAAGCGCGACCCGTTGCGTTCTGAATCAACAAATCGTATCCAAATTTATTTATTGCCTGAAATGGTGCGGTGCCTCTCATCGAATCCCAGGCCCAAGAAATTATCCCCACACCCTAACGTTTTTGGGAAGTATATTAACCACCTTGCTCTTTTGCGATTCGCGAAATTCCTTACACGGGAGGTCTCATGAAACTCCACCGCATTGTAGGTCTGCTATTCCTAGTTCTCGCTGCCCAGCTTGCACACGCCGCCGATTATCCCGCGCCCCAGCCGGGAGATTTCGCGGTCAGAGATTTTCAGTTCAAATCAGGGGAGCATCTCGCTGAGGTCAAACTGCATTACTACACATTGGGCGCGCCGCAGAAAGATGTGAGCGGAAAAGTGCGGAATGCGGTTTTGATTCTGCATGGAACTGGCGGATCGGGCCGGCAGTTTCTCACACCCACGTTCGCAGGAGTGCTCTTTGGCTCGGGCCAACTGCTGGACGCTGCGAAGTATTTCATCATTCTTCCTGACAACGTGGGCCACGGAGGATCCAGCAAGCCTAGTGACGGCCTGCACATGCGTTTCCCGCACTACGAATATGACGACATGATTGAACTGCAGTACCGGCTGCTGACTCATGGGCTGGGCGTGAACCACCTGCGGCTGGTGATGGGAACGTCCATGGGCGGCATGCATTCTTGGCTTTGGGCCGAGCAGCACCCCGACTTCATGGACGCGGCGATGCCGCTGGCAAGCCAGCCCGTCGAGATCGCCGGACGCAACCGCATGATGAGGCGCATGATCATGGACGCCATTCGCACATCACCTGACTGGAACAATGGCGAATACAAAGAACAGCCGCGCGGATTGGAGTGCGCCTTGGACGTCCTGCTAATTATGGGAAGCAGCCCCTTGCAAATGCAAAAAACAGAGCCCACGCGGGAGAAGGCGGACGAGTATTTGGAGAACTTTCTCTCTACTCGCGCCAAGACTACTGACGCCAATGACATGCTGTACTATTTTGACGCCTCACGAAACTACAATCCGGAGCCGCAACTGGAACGGATCACTGCGCCAGTGACGGCGATCAATTCAGCGGATGATCAGATCAATCCGCCGGAACTGAAGATTATTGACATGGATATCCAGCGCGTGAAGAACGGTAAATTTGTGCTCCTGCCAATCACCGACGAGACCCGAGGCCATGGAACACATTCTCTTCCGGCAATCTGGCAGGATCATCTGGCGGAGTTGTTGCAAAGATCACAGCATTGACAATTTGCCTTGAAAGGGCGCACCTTCAGGCGCGCCGAAAGGCTTCTGATTCTGAATGACGGCGGGGCTGAGGCCCCGCCTTGCTTTTCTCCTCGTGTCGCCAATGCCTACTCATACCTCAGCGCTTCCACAGGATCAAGTTTCGAGGCGCGCATTGCTGGCACCAATCCGCTGACTACACCAACGAGCAGCAATACGACTGTTGAGATCAACACCGTCATCATCGAAATTCGCAGGTGGATGTCGGCTTTGCCTGAGTCATCTTCAAAGAGTGGGCCCATTAGCGGAAGAGTCCCGACGGCCGCGGCAATGCCGTAACTGATCAGGACGCCAATCGCGCCCCCGAGCAGCATGATCAGCAAAGTTTCCGATAGGAACTGCAGCTTAATGTGACGCTTTCGTGCACCGAGAGCGCGGCGTAAGCCGATTTCGCGGATGCGCTCATCCACCGAAACCAGCATGATGTTCATCACGCCGACGCCGCCAATGCCCAGTGTCAAGGTTCCTACAAATGCCAGCAACACCTGCAATCCGATAGTGAGCGCGTCAATCACGGGACGAAATTCGTCGCGTCCGAACATCTGGAAGGCCTTTGGATCGGTCGGCGAAAATTGCTGGCGGGTCGCGACAGCAGCAAGCACTTGAGCCATCGCTTTCTTTTCATATTGCGGAGCAATTGGTTCGAATACTAATACCGCGGCGTAACGCGTATTCCAAAGATCACCTGCCGTGGAATAAGGAATCCAGACCGAATCGTCGTCGCTGGAAAAATAGTTGCTTAGCTGGATTTTGCGCGCCATTACGCCAATGACAGTGAAGCGCACTCCGGCGATTTGAACGGTTTCGCCGACGGCTGGGCGTCCGCTAAACAACTGCTCGCGGATGCGGCCCCCGAGAAAGCAGACTCTGCGTCTTTCCAATTCGTCGCTGGCGCTGATCCAGCGGCCTTCGGATGGCACTTCATTGCGCATTTCGCCATAAGCGGGGCAGACTCCGCGAATTGCGGCGGTCCCCACCAGGCGGTCACCATACGCAATGCCAGGCCGCCGAACAGTCTCCAGACATGCATGCTTCACCAGAGGGGCAGTCTCTTTGATGATGTCAATGTCAGCTTTTTCGAGCACGACTTTTTTGCCGGCGCGTTGTCCGCCCGGCTGCTCGCTGGTTTGCTGTGGCCAGCAGATGACCACGCTCTTTCCAAACGCATCGAAACCGCCTACCAGTATCTGCCGGAAACTCGAGCCGTAAGCAATCAATAACGTGACCGTTGCAATACCCCACACAATGCCCAGCATGGTCAGCAGGGTACGCGTGTAGTTGCGCTTCAAAGCGATCCAGGCTTCGCGAATGATTTCAATCAGCATTACATCTACCGGGAAAGGCTATAACCACGGCGGACTCGAAGGTCCACAAAGGAAAAACCAATAATGCTTGCACTTGGGCGAACAATCGGCTTCATCCGCCCGCCTCAAACCGCAGCGCTTCGATGGGATCCACGGATGCGGCTTTCCGCGCGGGATAAAGCGCCGACAAAACCGCGATGGTCCCCAACACTCCGCAGGCCAGAAGGCCCGATCCCCACGTCGGCAGCAAACCGGCAAAAAATGCTGGCATCGGCAACAAATCCACCAACGCGCACAGGCCATAAGCGACGGCCATCCCAATAGCGCCGCTGAGGCCTGCGATCAATAACGCCTCGATAAAGAATTGCCGCAGGATTGTGTGCGCGGGTGCGCCGAGCGCCTTGCGAACGCCAATTTCGCGCGTGCGCTCCCGCACGGCCACCATCATGACGTTCATCACGCCGAGTCCGCCAAGAAATAGCGTGATCATTCCCACCGCGCCCAGAAAATACTTCATGCCATCGGTCATTTGGCGAAAGGCCTTGGCTTCCTGCACGGTATCCCAGATGGGGCACGCTTCTTTGTCCGTAGGATCGAAATTATGCAACCGTCCCAATACCGCCTGGATTTCATGTTTGCAGGCTTCGTGTTGCTCAACTGATTTCGGAGTGACCAGAAGCTGGTCAAAACTGTCCGCTGTCTGCGGAGGCTTATTGGGAAAATCGCGCCGCATGGCTGAGAACGGAATAAATACCTTGTTTACATCCCAGCCGTCATAACTGGAATCCTGCTTCTTGGTGGCCATGACACCAACCACGACATAAGGAATGTCATCCAGATAAATGTTTTGATTTACAGGGTCACGTCCGGGAAAGAGCTGCTTCGCCGCATCCGTGCCAAGAAAGGCGACCCGCCGCGATTGGGTCTGATCTTCCCAGTCGTAGAAACGGCCAACCCCAACATTCAGGCTGCGAATGGAACCAAACGGAGGATACGAGCCCGTCACGGTGAATGCGGCATTGTTGTAGTTGCTGTGTACTCGCAGATCGTTTTGCTCAAGCTCCGGAATTGCATTCTCGCAATCGGGAGATTCTGCTTGAAGCGCCGGGATGTCCGAATCCAGCCAATGAGTCGCCCTGCCGGCACGCGCTCCACCAGCCTGCAAGCTGGTGCGGCCGTGAAAAACAATCATCAAATCTTTGCCAAGAGTCTGAGCTTGCTCTTCTTGCCCCTTTCGCAGTCCTTCACCCGCGGCAACCATCAGAACGATAGAAACTATGCCCCAAGCGATGCCGAACATGGTGAGGAACGTGCGAAGCTTGTGCGCCCACAGTGTTCTAAGAACGTCGCCGATGAGATCACGAAGAATCATTGAGAGTTGGACGCATTCAGGACGCATAAGTAAGCCGTCACGTGTGATAGGCGTCGGAAATAGATACGGAATTCGAGCTAACTTTGTTGCAGAAATGAATAACGTAGAGACAACCGCCCCCGGCTGTCCGGTTGAGTGGAGCTCAACTCCACCAGGGATATTCGGATCATTGGTAACGTGAACGGAATGCGTGTCAGAGAGGCTTCCGGAATAAGCACTGTCGAGCTTTGCTCGACTTGACAGCCGGGGCGGCTGTCCCTACGCAACACAGGCTAGGAGCCGGTGATCTTCAGGCGAAGTTCTTCTGGGAGGCGTTCTCTGATCTCAGGGGGAAGCCGGTCATGGACACGGCGAGCGCCAATCTTGGCAACGTCCACCATCGTCATCGGTGCGGGAGTCGCAACGGCAACGACAAGCCAAATCAGCGCGGAAAGCGCGAACCCAGCCAGTGCACCCAGTTCAAGCCAGAATGTATGCCGAGGCTCGAAGTGGCGAATCACACCGAAGGCCAGCAGAAAGACGGCTCCGGAAACTGAGGCCAATACGATCAGGGCAATATCAATTGTTCTGTGCAAACGCTGGCGGGACCGGCAATGCTCACAGGCTGAAAAATGATCCTCATAGTCCCCGCACATTTCGGGAGCGAGACCAGAAATGTCGTAACGCCAACCCGCAAGAATCTTGCCGACTATCGGATCAATACATTCACTCATAGGGGACTACAGTTGTATCGCTTCCAATGGCGCACTTTGCACCGCCAGCATCACGCGATTGCGCAGCAACGTCTGCCGTGGACCCAGCGCTTTTTCCGCCGCCTTGCGGGCAATTTCGGGGTGATTATTGTGCTCCGACAGATGCGCCAGCACCACATATGCCGCACCTCCATCATAGTCGCTGGTAAAGAAATCCGCGAGTGCCTCATTCGACAGATGCCCAACCCGGCTCATCACCCGCTGTTTGACCGACCATGGATAAGGGCCCCCGCGAAGCATCTCAAGATCATGATTCGATTCGATTACCAGCACGTCACAGCCTCGCAGGTAGTCACAAACGTTGGGCGGAATGTACCCCAGATCGGTCGCGATACCGACCTTGATGCCTTCCGCGCGAAAGGTGAATCCCACAGGATCAGCCGCGTCATGAGGGATCGTAAACGGCGTAACCGATATATCTCCAATGGAGAACGGCTGCCCTGAGGAAAATGTTTCAAGCTTGGGTATCTTAGGGCTGTTTATCTTCGGGCTGTTTCCGCAACCGTCCTGTACGCTCCTTGCCCAGGCCTCGTGCGTCGCGTCCGTCATAAACACTGGAATATTGAGCTTCGTGGAAAGAACCAGAAGGCCGTACACATGATCGGAGTGTTCGTGGCTAATGAGTATCGCTGAGAGCGAATGTGGATCCTGGCCAGAGGCCTTAAGCCGCTTAAACGTCTCGCGGCAGGAGATGCCTGCGTCCACGAGAATCTTAGCTTGAGGGCTTTCAACAATGGTGCTGTTTCCCCTGCTCCCGCTGGCAAGGACCGAAACCGTAACTCCCATAATCCGCAGCATACTCGCCGCGCCTGTGAAAGCGATAGTGACTTTCTAAATAGCCGAGGTGAATCCTCAATTGCGAATCCCTTAGAATCATCCCTTCCCGAAAAGTTCGTGCGCTGCCCTCCTCGCAACGGCTCCGCTGTATGCGCCCGCAACACCGGTGACGAAACCCAAAGCGGATTCGTAGATTTGGGCGCGGTAGGGCTTTTGTCCGAATAGCAAGTAAGCTCCAAGGCGCACCAGGGGGACACAAATGCCGACCGTCACTGTCCAGCGCCATGGCTTTTCGGGACAAAGCGCGCCCAATACCATGGTTGAAACCAGCACGAATAAAGCCGTGCCCAGGAGATCGCCAACCAATAAATCGAGAAACCCGGCGCAAGTTCCAAGGAAAAGGCCAAGAATGTAAATTCGCAAATCGTCCATTCGGATTTCGCTTCTCCCGCACACAATACGCAGGCCAGACGTCCTCGTCTGGGATCAGCAAAACTCTGAATCCAGGGACAAAAGGCGGACGAGGACACTGCCCCTACGCAAACATCTAGTATCGGTAAAAACCTCGTCCGCTTTTCTTGCCCAGCCAGCCCGCGTCCACCATCTTGATGAGCAGAGGACATGGCCTGTACTTCGGGTCTCCCAGCCCGTCCTGAAGGACTCGCATAATGTCGAGGCAGACGTCGAGGCCGATAAAATCCGCAAGGGTAAGCGGGCCCATGGGATGGGCCATGCCAAGTTTAAATACTTCGTCCACGGCCTCTGCAGTAGCCACTCCCTCCATTACTGCGAACATGGCTTCGTTCAGCAAGGGCATGAGGACGCGGTTGGAAACAAAGCCGGGAGCGTCATTCACTTCCACGGGGGTCTTCTCCAGCCTGTCCGCCAGTTCTCGCACCTTTGAAAACGTTTCGTTGGAAGTTGCCAGGCCCCGTATTACTTCCACCAGTTTCATTACCGGTACGGGATTGAAAAAATGCATGCCAATTATTTTTTCGGGACGAGAAGTCAGCGCGGCAAGCTTGGTGATCGAAATGGATGACGTATTCGAAGCAATGATTACTTCCGGCCGGCAAAGTTGATCGAGCTCGCGAAAGATCTCGGTTTTGATCTCGAGCTTCTCGGTAGCCGCTTCCAATACAAAATCGCAGTTGGAAAGCTTTGACCGCGTGAGAACCGGCTCGATGCGGTTGAACGCGGCCTGCTTGTCCTCGGGTGATATCTTGCCTTTACTGACCTCGCGTTCAAGATTTTTGCTGATCGCGCTCAACCCGCGATCAAGAAATCGTTGTTCTACGTCGCACAAAACCACCGGAAAACCATGGCGCGCAAATACGTGGGCGATACCATTCCCCATCGTTCCCGCGCCGACCACCCCGACACGTTGGATTTCCACGAGACGCAGCCCCCCGTCGAACATCCGAGTCTAACATCCTGAACTAAATCTTATATTTCAAGGCGGGGATGAATTTTGTGAAAGGTGGGACCGTGGAAGTAAGTGCTTGCCTTAGATCACAACAACACAACCATCGCCGGCGGTAATTTCCGGCCAACGAAACCTGACCGTCTAGCGTATTCCAAGTCCGCCATTGAAATGCTGGATCGCACGATAGCATTCGCAGGCAGCTTCTTCGAGTTTCTTGCGGTTCAAGATTTTTACTGTTCCGCGCAGATTTTCAATCATGCTGGCTCGCTGCAAAATCCCTGCCGCCAGGCTCACGCTGGGACGCCCCGTTCCCAACATTTGCGCGAGAAATTCGTGGGTTACGGGAAGCAGATCGGACTCTACGCGGTCCTGGCACATGAGCAACCAGCGTGCCAGGCGTTGTTCAATCTCGTGCAATCGGTTACAAGCTGCGATTTGCGCAATCTGCAATCCTTGAATGAGCACGAATCGGTTCAGAATGAGACGAAGTTCGGGGGAGTGTTGGAGAGTTTGCTCGAGCAGCCTGGATTTAATTCGCAGCCCGCTCCCGGCAATCTGCATAATTGTGCGGTAAGGTCCGCGATCCAACCCTACGGCGAGAGGCGTGCCAACCATTCCCTCCTTTCCCACAATCGCGACTTCAACGCTTCTGCCGTCACTGGTGAGGACGACGAGTGAAGCCAAGCCTTCATTCAGGAAGTGGGCGTACTCAATATTCTCACCAGGTTCATCGAGAATAAGCTGCGGGGGAAGGTCAATCGCTTCAAGATGAGGTCGAATCAGGCTGAAGTCTTTCGCCGGAATGTTCAGCAAGACAACATTTTTGATAGCTCCGCCCGAAGGGGCAGTACGAGTTGAGTTGTGAATTTTTTGGCGCTCCAACAGTTTTCCTTGCAAACTGGTGTACAGGGACGGTTACAACTATTCTGCGTAGGCTATTGGGATGAGGAATGGATGTCTGTTCGCCAACGAACCGAAGGGGTGGTCGAGGAGATTCGCCGTCTAGCGCAGTCCCATGGTGGCTGTAAAGTTTTGAATGATGCCGTAACACTCGCAGGCCGCGCCTTCGAGTTGTTTACGGTTCAGGATTTTTACAGTTCCGCGTGTGTTCTTGATTAAACCCGCGCGCTGTAATGTTCCAGAAGCCAAGGTGACAGTTGGCCGTGCCGTGCCGAGCATCTCGGCCAGGAATTCGTGAGTAAGCGGGAGAAATGGAGAATCTACGCGGTCCTGGCACATGAGCAACCAGCGCGCCAGACGTTGTTCGATCTCATGAAGGCGATTGCAGGCAGCAATCTGAGCCACTTCCAGTCCCTGACGCAGGCCGTAGCGGTTCAAAGATAATCTCAACGCGGGCGCGTCAAGGAGCGCGTACTCCAACACTTCAGACCTGATTCGCAGACCGCTCCCCGCAATCTGCATGATGGCGCGACATGGCCCGCTGCGCAAGCCCGCCGCGATCGGTGTCCCAACCATTCCCTCTTTGCCCACAATTCCGACCTCAACGCTGCGCCCGTCGCGAACGGCAATTACCAGCGAAGTCATGCCAGTATTCGGAAAATATGCAAACTCAATTTTCTCCGCAGGTTCGTACAATATCTGATACTGAGGCAAGTCAACTGGCTCCAGGTGCGGACGCAACAACGCGTATTCGCTCTCTGGAAGGGCCAACAAGACACCGTTGTTTACGGATTTTCCATTTGCGTCCGTGCGCATGCCCGGAAGCAAAGGCATCGGTTTCAACGCTCTCGGCTTGAGCCGTCTGGAACGTCCGGTAAATATATTGGCCACTGCCATCTAACACCTCTCATTTCGTAACAGTTAGATGCAAAGCGATGTTTTTGCCAATTTCAGAATGCCTGTATACCCGGCCAGAACTTTACCTTAGACTCCAAAAACAAAAACTGGCCTAAAAAGAGAAAGCGGACGTCTCAATCAAAGAGCGTCCGCTGGAAATTTAGTATTGATTTTGTTCTAGGCGCGCGCCGCTACTGCCTCGGCGGCTGCAGGCTTCACTTCTTCACCGTTGGGCTTCTGCTGCCCGCCTTTGCGGATATCAATTCCACCCTTGAAGAACGCTCCGTCTTCAATGGAAATGCGCGCGGCAACCACATCCCCAGTGAGCGATCCGTCGCTGCGAATATCCACCCTGTCGCTGGCCGTCAAATTTCCGCGAACCTTGCCCAGTACCACGATCTCCCGGGCATTAATGTTGGCAGAAACCACTCCGTTGCGGCCAACCGTCACGCGATTTCCTGCAAGGTTGATCGAACCCTCGACTCGTCCGTCAATATAAAGCGACTCCGAACCGGTGACCTCGCCCTTGATCACGAGAGATTTCCCAATGGTCGCCTGATCCGCAGTCGTTGCAGTAGTTACAGGCCGGGCGGTGACCGATGGACTTTCGCTGACCGGCGGTGGTGTGCTCGAGGGAGTATGCATAACGGGACGCTCCGGCTCATTGGGGCGGGCGGGCGTTGACGGGGGCTGATTTGTAGGCTTCCACATTTCGCGAGAATCCTTTCCTGACTGAATGAGA
Source organism: Terriglobales bacterium (assembly GCA_035999525.1). Lineage (GTDB taxonomy): Bacteria > Acidobacteriota > Terriglobia > Terriglobales > Acidobacteriaceae > PALSA-188. The sequence goes on along the minus strand of DASYGR010000293.1, from coordinate 1,537 downwards.
TGGGTCTGCCCGCATTTTCGGTGACCTGACTCATTCTACTCCGCTAGTAGTGCCGAGTCTTGTGGAAATTTATTGCTGGCCGAGATTCTTGGTCAGGAACTGGGGCCTTGCGAGAACAGGAAAACGGCCTAAATCTGCACCGTGATATCGTTTCAACCTGCCCTAATTACATATGAAACCAGTCAAACTCACTGGCGGCGGCATTCTCAAGAAAATTGAAGGCCAGTCCAAACGCGCCGCGGGGTTCAAGCAACTGGTCCGGGAATTTGGGCTGCACGGAGACGGTCGCAACCAGCTTTCGGAACTGTTGCAACAATTAGTATCCCGCGGCGAGCTCATCAAAGTTGATTCCGACCGGTATTCCATTCCACAGGCAGCGGCGAATAAGAATCTCATCGTCGGAAAATTGAGCATGCATCGCGACGGCTTCGGGTTCGTTACCCCGGACGCGATTTCGCTTAGTCCAAGCCTCAAAGCCCGGCTCTCCGGAGATATTTTTATTCCTCCGCCTGCTGTTGGTTCCTCGATGCACGGCGACCGGGTGCTGGTCGAAGTTGGCACGATCCGTCCGGATGGCAGAGCCGAAGGCCGCATTGTGCGATCAGTTTTTCGCGCGCAAAGCACGGTCGTAGGAATCTTTCATTATGGTTCTCGCCACAACTATGTGATCCCAATTGACCAGAAGGTCTCGCAGGAAATCGTCATTCCGCAGGGAATGGAATTGCCGGAAATTCCGAAACCTGAAGATCAAGAAAAGCACGAACCAAAAAAAAGCGCCGATCGTGTTTTCGGCGAGCAAGCCGCCCGGCGCAAATGGGACGACCTCGAGGCTGCCGTTGTGGATGTCGAAATTACTGACTGGCCAACCGCTGCTTCCGGGCCGCGTGGTCGAGTAGTAGAAATTTTAGGCTACGAGGATGACTTCGGCGTAGATGTAGAAATCATCATTCGCAAATTTCATATCCCGCATCGCTTCCCTTCCGAAGTTCTTGCTCAGGCCCGGGAAATTGATCCCGCGATCTCCCCCAATGAGATTCGCAAGCGCCGCGACTTCAGGAGCCTTCCAATTGTCACGATTGATGGGGAAACAGCCCGGGACTTCGATGACGCCGTCACGATACGTAAGCTTGAAAACGGGGACTACGAACTGCAAGTGCATATCGCGGATGTTGCCGAGTACGTGACACCCGATTCGCCGCTCGATCAGGAAGCGCGATTGCGCGGAACCAGCGTGTACTTTCCAGACCGCGCCGTGCCGATGTTGCCACTCGAGCTATCCACCGATATTTGTAGTCTGCGCCCAAAGTTAGACCGGCTGGTTCTTTCTTGCGTAATGCAAATTGATCATCGCGGCGAAATTCTTGGTTACGAAGTATCCGAGGGAATCATCCGCTCCGCCGAGCGCATGACTTATACCGACGTGAATGCCGTACTCGAAGGTGACGCTGTATTGCGCGACAAATATTCCGGACTGATCAGCACATTCGAAATGATGCGCGATCTGGCGCTGATCTTAAATCGAAAACGCGAGCGGCGT
>DASYGR010000282.1:0-9112 GCA_035999525.1 Terriglobales bacterium | reverse complement strand
CCATCCAACTGCCGCGACAAATCATTATTCTTCAAAACAATATCCAACGCCTGGTCCCAGGGGACATCGTCCAGGACGATTGTTAGCGTGCCGTGGACGTTGGGATCGAGGACTACGTTGAGTCCGCTGATTTCGTGGATGAGGCGGAAGAAATCTTTCAGGTCTACATCTTTCAAGTTCACAGAGATTGGTTCGCCGGTGTACTTGGGTCCCATGACGGGAGCTTGTTGCTGCAATTGTGCTTTCTGCTCCGCAGCGAGATTATTTGCGGCGGGCGCTTGAGCGCTCGGCGATCCAGACTGCATTGAGGCGCTGGGTTTGGGCAACAAGTCCATCTCCGGGCGCTCGACAAATTTGGCGGCGGCTTGAACTGCGCGCGCGGGTTGGCTTGTCACTGCCGGGAACGAATCTTCGGTTGCCGGCTTTGGTTTGTAGGAAGGTTCAACAACAACGAAATTGCTGGCGGATGTTGCCGGTGCCGCATCTTTTTGAGGCGCGGACGACATCGAAGACGGAACCTGCGGAGTGCTCGTCTCTTTCGTTGATGCGGAGACTGCGCTCACCGCGAGTGGCTCAGAAGACTCGACCACGGGCGCGGCCTTTACGGGAGTGACTGCCTTTGCGACGGTCATCGCGGAATGCAGCTTCAGAGTGAACCTGCCGTCAGTGGCGGGAACGATTTCGTACCGGCACTTCTCGGACAGATCCACCACGACGCGAGTCGTGGGTGTCGCCAGATTGTCGGTGCCGATGCGCACGCCCTTCACGCCGTTGGCGCCCACATCAATGTGGCTCACGGACGTGCCCATAGCAGTGTTTGGCAGGTCAATCACAAGCCTCGAGGGTGCGCTGAGAGTTTCGACCTTGGGTGTCAATTGCCCGCGGGCTATGACTTCCAGAGTGATTCCATCATTACCGCGCACAACGTTGACCTTCTGCAACGAGGCATGAGTAGTGTCATTCATGCCCGCGCTCTGAGTTTCGGCCGTTGCCATAAGAACCATTGCCAGCAACGGTAGAAAAATACCCAGCATTTGCTTTCGCATTTCGCTTCTCCCTACGGGTTACGCTCTACGATTCCCGTGACTTTCTGAACAGATTTTTAGTTCGCCGGATGACCGGCTCCTTGCCAGGGCCTAAACTGCCGGCGTGAAAATTTTCTTTGTAACTTCGCGTGTGAACGGTTTTCCAAATTTGTCCTGCACGCTTTCTTTGAAAATGACCGAGTCGCCGGTGATTTTGACTACATACCCGTTGAACACCGGATCGTTCTCGTGGAGGAAATAGGCTTTGTCGAGGGCATTGACAACAACGGCGATCATGCCATCGTCTGATTTCACGACGCCCCGAAGATTAATTTGATCAATGGCGAGGCAGCGTTTGCCGGTGCTGCATCCTGAGCCCGACATGGAGCGGCTTACCACGGGACTGACAAAGGGATCTCTGCGTCCGGTAATGTTGATGGCAGGGGCTCCCTCTGATTTTGTACTGTCTGGCGCGGTTGCCGCGTTTTCGACGTCCACCACGGGTGCAGCCCGGTGAGCTTTCGCGGATTTGTGCGCGGCAGGCTTCACAGAGCTGTATGGTGATTTCGCAGCTTTCGCCTCTGTGACACCCAGGGCGGCGTTCGAATCAGCAACCCGCTGAGCCTGAACGGTATCCAGTTTGCTCTTGGTGTTGGTGATGATGTTGGGATTCTGTCCGTAAACATTTCCCGTCGTCATTCCTACTAGCAGAATTGCGCCTATCAGCTTCATCAGGATTCCCCTACTTTTTGGCCAGCGTAGCTACTGGCGCTGGCGCGTCATGACTGAAGAACGTGGTTGCGGTGCATGTAGCCACAATGCTCTCGCTCGCGGCATATTGATATGTGTGTTTTGCCTTTGCCTCGCTGGGCTTCTTGGTCGTGGCAACCAGCAGATTGGAGATGTTTACGATTCGCTCCAATTTACTGACTCGATCGAAAAAATTCAGGACCGAGTAATAGGGCCCGTCCAGTTCAACCTCGAACGGCAGTTCGGAATAAAACTCTTTAGACGAGACGGGGTCTGCGGTATATCGCCGCACTTCAATTCCGGCCTTGAGAGCCTCGGAATCGAGCATCTTCATGAAGTTGTCAACTTCTTTCTCGTCGGGAACGATTCGGCGTTCAATTTCGAGTTGCTGCTTCAAGCTGGCCACTTGACGTTCGATTTCGGCAAGCTTTGGCCGATAGGCTTCCAACTCCGCGTTTTCCCGAAGTTTGGATTGCAGGTTTTGCTGCGCCGAATCATTCGCAGCACGTTGAGTTTTAAAAACCGTGAAGTATAGAGCGAACGTTACAAGCGCTGCTCCGACGAGCAAGGCCGCCCACTGTTTGAGACCCGATAATTCGCTAAAATTCCCCATTTTCTCCGCCTTTAGGCTTTCAACTTTTCGCAGGTCAAAGTAAATTGGAACGCCTGCATATCTTTAAGCGAGTCGTCCTGAAACGTTTCCTTGATCTCGATGGTCTTGAAATAACCGGTCTTTTGCAGATTCTGAATCAGGTTCGCAACCGCATCGGTGCTTAGAGCCATACCCTCGATGGCGACACTGCCGCCCTGATCTTTCATGGTGCTCAACCAGACTGCTTCGGTGCCGTTGACGGTTTCTCCAACGGTATTCAAGAGGTTCACGGGCCCCATCTGGCCGGCGCGCAATTGATCAATCACATCTACGCGACGTTTGTAGCTGTCGGCCTGACGTTGCCGCTCGAGATATTTGGCTTTCACGTCCGCCAGTTCACGGTTCTTCTGTTCAGCGGAGGCCATCTCAACGGTAATCTTCTTGCCTTGCTGATCCAGGCTGTACCAATAGGCGAAGTTGAGCCCAGCCACGAGAGCCAGAACGATCAGCAGTTTGAGTTTTGGAGACCCAGCGTCCCCCATCTCCATGACTGCCGCGGTAGAGGCTGCGCCACGCTTGTTTCTCGGTTTCGATGCTCCCAGCAGATTGATTCGGATCATAAGTCTTCAAAGCTCCTTAATGCCAAACCCACGGCAACTGCCAACTGGCCTGCATTCTGCTCGATCAGCCCAACTCCCGGCCCATCTATGGGAGGGGCGATCTTTTGAAATGGATTGAAGATCTCGACCGGTAGTGAAAACTCCTGACGGAGAGCCTCAACCAGACCAGGAACCTTCGACGATCCTCCCGCCAAATAAATCTTCTCGATATGCTCACCGGAAGAGCTGGCGCGGAAAAAATCGAACGTCTTTTGAATTTCCAGGACGATGATCTCGGTGACCTGCTGCAGCACCGGAGTCTTAGCGTCCTCGCTGACTGTGCCAACTTTGTGTCCGAGCTTCAGTGACTCGGCATCTTCGAAGCTCAGGTCCAGTTCTTTCTGCAACGAATCGGTGTACTGATGTCCGCCCACGCTGACATCACGTGGGAAGAGCGGTGTGGTGCCCTTCACGATGTTGATGTTCATCACGCTCGCACCCAGGTTCAACAATGCGACCACCTGACCCGGCGCGGGGTCGTAGTTGTATTCGTAGCAATTTTGTAGCGCAAGGGCATCAATATCCACGATAGCGGGACTTCTGCCGGACATCGAGAGTACGTTGGTGTAATTGAGAATCTTGTCCTTCTTGACTGCGACGAGGAGAACGTCCATCTGCGGATTACCAACATCTTCGGAAAGGATCTGGTAATCGAGGTTCACGTCGGCGAGGTCAAAAGGAATGTGCTGTGCGGCTTCCTTCTGAATGGTCTCGGCCAATTCCTGGTCGCTCATGGAAGGGAGCGAAATCTTTTTGACGATGACGGAGTGACCGCTGACAGCGGTGGCGACATTTTTGGTTTTGATCTGGTTGTCAGCGAAGAGTTTTGAAATCGCGCTGGAGACGGTACCGGAGTCCACGATCATGGAATCCACAACGATATCCGGGGCCAGCGGCTCTAATCCCAAATGGACTACTTCGATTCCGTTGCGTCCCTTTTTGAGTTCCACTGCCTTGATGCTTGAAGATCCCACATCCAGGCCAACAATCGTCTTTGTTCCTAATCCAAACATGTGTCCGCCTTTACGATTGCCCGGCAGCTTTGGAAGCCGCCTTCGGTTTGTTCTTGCTCTTCACTTCCATGTGGCTCGACTTTTCTTCCATCCACTGATCCAGCCTTGATTTTTTAAAGCGCCAGCGGTTGCCCAACTTGAAAGCAGGAATCTTTTGCTCACCTACGTACTTGTAAAGCGTGTCAGGACTCACTCCCAGGTACTGGGACGCCTGGCGAATGTTCATCACTTCACGCGAGTCGGCCATAAATTTCAAAATCCCTCTTTACGCAATCACACCTGCTACAACAGGGCAGGCTTGGGAAGAAATCCCTCGAATCCATTTCCCCAAGAAATGCGGTTCGAGTGAATCAAGTGGACTGAGCATATATCAGCCCCCATTTGCAGCAGGTCAAAGTGAATATCCGCGTTTTATTGGGTTTTATGGGGGTTTTCTGGAAAGTAACCAAACTGGTTTTTGAGAGAAAGTCTAGATATTGTGGCTGCAATTGCCGCGTATACAATTAGAAGGGCTTGTTGGCCGCCAGATTCGTGGCTGGGACGGGACACATAACTAAAGTACTAGGGAGAGTACCAAGGTCTGTGTACGAGCGCGAGGAGGATGGGTTAAGGGGAAGCGAAGCTGATGGGTTTTAAGGGGTTGCGGGAATATCGGACTCAGGCAGCGGGTTCTGCATGGAGATATTGATCCGGTCGATCGTCTTCTGGTACCCGCTTGAAGGCTGGAGAACATTCCCACCCTCACGCAAAGACGCGAGAAGGATGGGGCACCCGGCCGGCCCGGCCGGACAGCCGAGGGCGGCTGTCCCTACGTGATTCGCGCCCGGATCGGAGCTCGAGTCGCGCTTTTGTGGAGATGGAATCCATAAGCAATTTCAATTGGACAGTCCCGTATCTTGCGCCTAGAGTTTGTGAGCATCTAATACCCGGCAGGTTTCGACCAGGGTAGAGGAAACGGGCTGGGGAGTTGCTTTTTCCCGACCCGAGGAACACGGCGATGAACGCATCCGCGATGACGTTGTTAAAAAAACTTTCGTCGAGTGCGAACGTTGGGAATGCATTCCCTAACTATGAATTGGATGAGTCTTACGACGAGATGTTCAGCAGCACGGGCGTTCCTCGCGAGCACTACCATGCCCTTTACCGGACGCTGCTGGAATTGCCCCCTGAAGAACTGAAGAAAAGCCAACAGGCGGCCGACTTATCCTTCCTTCATCAGGGCATAACGTTCACCGTGTATGACAACAACGAGGGAACGGAGCGGATCTTTCCGAATGACCTTCTTCCACGCATTATTCCTGGCGAGGAATGGCAAAAGATCGAAGAAGGCCTGACCCAGCGAATCGCGGCGCTCAATCTTTTTCTCAAGGACATTTATCACGACGGCCATATCCTGGCCGACAAAATTATTCCGCGTGAACTGATTTACAGTTGTCGGCACTTCCGGCGAGAGATGCGTGGCTTGAACGTGCCGCGCGACATTTATGTGAGCATCTGCGGAAGTGATCTGGTGCGCCTGCCGGATGGCAGTTTCGCGGTGTTGGAAGACAATTTGCGAGTGCCCAGCGGCGTGTCATACATGCTGGCAAACCGGAAGGTGCTGAAGCGCGTATTTCCGACTTTGTTTCGCGACTATGGCGTTTGTCCTATTGACCATTACACGTCGGCCCTGCTCGCAACTCTTCGCAGCCTGGCTCCGGTTAATTCGGCAGGGCGGAATGAACCATCCACTGCACTGCTCACTCCCGGAGTCTTCAATTCGGCATATTTTGAGCACACATTTCTGGCTCAGCAAATGGGGATTGAGCTGGTGGAAGGGCGCGATCTGCTGGTGCACGACAACATCGTCTACATGCGGACGACTTCAGGATTGCGGCGAGTGGACGTCATTTACCGCCGGGTGGATGACGATTTTTTGGATCCGCTGACGTTTCGTCCTGATTCCAATCTTGGTGTTCCGGGCCTGTTCAATGCATATCGCGCGGGGAATGTTGCGCTCGCCAATGCGATTGGCACGGGAGTCGCAGATGACAAGGCGGTGTATGCGTATGTACCGAGCATCATCAAATATTATTTAGGGGAAGATGAGATTCTTCCGAATATTAAAACGTATCTTCTGACTGAAAAATCAGAGCTCAATTATGTGCTGGAGAACATGGACAAGGTGGTGATCAAAGCCGTCGGCGAATCGGGTGGATACGGCATGCTGATCGGTCCGCACAGCACCGCGGCGCAGCGTGAGGAGTTTCGACAGCGGATCATCGCGCAACCGAGAAATTACATTGCGCAGCCTACGCTGGCCCTATCGAGCGCGCCGTGTTTTCTGGACGGAGGAGTGGAAGCGCGGCACGTGGACTTGAGGCCCTACATATTGTTCAACGGCAGTGTCGCGCTGGTTCCTGGTGGGTTAACAAGAGTCGCGTTGCGACGGGGTTCGCTGGTGGTGAATTCGTCCCAGGGCGGAGGGAGTAAAGATACATGGGTATTGCGGAAGGAGGAAGGGTAAAGCACTATCGCGGGCGAGGGCCCCGCGTCACATAGGCTGATGGCTGAGTTTGGAGCGCGGGCACTACGCGCGAGATCCTTCGCAAGTCCAGGATGACGTCAAAAACTTAACAGGGCGCACTTCGACACTAAATTTATTCAGCACTAGATTTATTCAGCACTGAATTCCTTATGCTTTCACGAGTGGCAGAGAGTCTGTACTGGATGAGCCGTTATCTGGAACGCGCCCAGCATACGGCGCGCCTGATTGACGTGGATCTGCAACTGCGTCTCGATCAATCGCTCGAATCGAGCACCGGGCGGTGGTTGCGGCTAGTCGAGGCCTTACACGTCCCGGCTCTGCTTGCGGGCAACGTAGATGCGACGCGCCTGGCGCACACGTTGACTTTCAACCGTACGAATCCCTCGTCCATTGTTTCTTGTATTGCGTCGGCAAGAGAAAACCTCCGACATGTACGGGAGCAGTCGAGTTCCGAGATGTGGGAGCAGTTGAACCGGCTGTATCTGCAAATGACGGGGAGTCCGGCGGAAGATGAGTGGGTTTTGCGATCTCATATTCTGTTTCGCGCGGTGCAGGATGGCGCGCACCTTTTTCAGGGCATCACGGATTCGACGATGTCTCACGGTGAAGGATGGCAGTACATCCAACTGGGACGATTTGTAGAGCGGACGGATGCGGTAGCAGCGCTGGTGGCTACGCATTTCAGCCGCCTGTCGCATCCGGCAAATCAGCCGGTCGAAGGGGCGGATTATCTGGACTGGGTGGGATTGTTGAAGTGCTGTGCGGCATTTGAGGCTTATTGCAAAGCCTATTCCGCCGAGCTTCGGCCGATTCGCGTGGCGGAATTTTTGCTGCTGAATTCCGAGTTTCCACACTCGATTCGCTTTTCTGTTGAAAGCGTGCACGCTGGCCTCGGTCGCATCGGCGAGCTTACGGAACGAAAGGTAACGCAACCGGTGCGCATAGCGGGGCGGATGAGGGCGGCTTTGAGCTTCAGTCAAATTGAAGAGATTATGGCGGAAGGAGTGCACTTGTATATGGAGAATATTCGCGGTCAATGCACGCAGGCGCACGCCGCCATTCAGCAGATTTATTTCGATTATCCAGTGGAAAGCGCTTTGGCAAGTTAATCGAGGGAGCCCAATTGCTTTATTCGATCCGACACGTTACAAGCTTTGTGTATGAGCCGGCCATCCGCGAGAGCGTGATGGAAGTGAGGGTGCAACCGCGCAACGAAGCACGGCAACGATGTCTGACATTCTCTTTGGATCTCAGTCCGCGGGCAAACATCATGACGTATCGGGATTTTCTTGGGAACACGGTGCATCACTTTGATATTCCGGGACGGCATAGCCAGTTCAAGGTAACCGCACAGGCGCTCGTAGATGTCCAGGCTGTGACAGTGCCGACGCCGGATGCGGTTGGAAGTTGGGCGGATATGGATTCAATGGTTGGTGCCGGCGACTTTTCGGAAATGTTACTGCCAAGCCAGTTTGCTCAGTCAACTGAACTGCTGCGGGAGTTGAGCGCGGAGCTTCGGTTGGAGCGGAGTGGGAATCCTTTAGAAAGAATGTTGGAATTGAATCATTCGATTTATGGCGCATTCGACTATGTTCAAAATGTGACCAATGTTGATTCTCCGATTGATGACGCTTTGAGAGATCGCAAGGGAGTGTGCCAGGATCTTTCGCACATCATGATTGCGATGGTGAGGGAACTGGGAGTCCCGTGCCGTTATGTAAGCGGATATCTTTGTCAACGGGACGGTGCTCATGACCGCTCCGCGGATGGAGCGACCCACGCATGGCTGGAGGCGTTTTTGCCGGGGCCGGGATGGGTTTCTTTTGATCCGACGAACGATCTGGTTGGCGGCGAACGACACATTCGCGTGGCTATTGGACGGGATTATGCGGACGTGCCTCCGACGCGCGGAGTTTACAAAGGGGATGCGGAAAGCGAATTGAGCGTGGCAGTGATGGTGAGGCCTGCGGAGGCTCCCTCGCCGGAAGAGATCGTTCCTACAACGGTGCTCCGGACGCGGTCTCCAAACCGGGGCGGATGGGAGCAATTTCAACACGAGCAGCAACAGCAGTGAGTCCTCGCAGGACGGCGGCCTCCGTTGAATTCTGATTGGGCGTGAAGGCTGCTTATGCAATAATCTGTGGCTTCCGTAGGGGAGGGAGACATTGCGGTTTCTGGATCGGCTTCAACCATTCGCGCTGTTTGTGCTGCGCCTTGTGCTGGGGGTGATTATGATTGCCCACGGTTCGGGCAAGGTATTTGGGGGGCTGTCCCATCATGTGCAAATGGTGAGCGGCTTAGGGTTGCCGGGATGGCTGGCATACTTTTCGGCGGCGGCGGAATTTTTTGGCGGGATTTTGGTGATCGCGGGATTTCTGACCCGGTTTGCGGCACTGGGGATTTTAGTAGATATGGTGGTCGCGATTTGGAAAGTGCATTGGAAGAACGGCCTCATGGGCGATCATGGATATCAGTTTCCGCTGGCTGTGGCGGCAATTGCGTTTGCGCTGATTTTTTTTGGGGCGGGTCCGATTTCGTTTGACAGT
>DASYGR010000273.1:0-2578 GCA_035999525.1 Terriglobales bacterium | reverse complement strand
GAAAGTCGAAGCAGAATTTACCTGGCGTTGTCGTATTTATTTCTGGGATTGGGAGTGCTTGCCAAGGGACCAATCGCGCTGGTCTTAGCGGTATTGGTTGTGGCGCTGTTTGCAACGCTGAACCACGAATTCCGGCTCTTGCGGCAAACTGCCTGGATTCCGGGGATCGTAATCTTCCTTGCCACTGTTCTGCCGTGGTACGTCACAGTGCAGATTAAGAATCCTGAGTTTTTCACGGTATTCATTCTGCAACACAATCTTGCGCGCTTCGGAACCAACCTCTATCATCACGCCGAGCCTTTTTGGTATTTCCTTCCGGTCGCGCTGCTAGCGTTGCTTCCCTGGACAGTGTTTGCAATCGTCGCGCTTTCCCAGAGGGCTGGTGAGTGGCGGAAGAGGCGCGATGTTGAGGCAGAGGGCACCTTTAGTCTTTTTCTTTTCATTTGGCTGCTCGTTCCGGTTGTGTTCTTTTCGATTTCCCAATCAAAGCTTCCCGGATACATACTTCCGGCCGTTCCCGCAGGTGCGTTGGTGGTTGTCGAATACATCCGGACACATTGCGCGAAAGAAAAATCGCCACGTCCCTGGCAGATTGTTATCCACGCGCTTGTTGCGAGCGGACTTCTGGTTCCTGCGCTGATGATCCAATACATTTTGTTGCAACACAGGATGCCATGGGGAAAAGCCGTCGTCCCTGTGGTATTCGCAACGGTCTGCGCCATATCAATCGTAGCGATGGTGAGAATTTCCGGATTTCGCATGTTGCGCTTCGCAACTTTGATTCCCGCGGTTCTGGTTGTTGGGATCGTTCTTCGGTTCGGCTCGCCTTTGCTCGATGCATCCCTTTCTGCGCGGCCATTGGCGATCGAAATTGTCAGTCTTCAACCCAAACTTGCAAGCCAGGATGAAACAATGCAAGTCGCGGTCTTTGAAGCGTCGCGCGAAACCGAATTTGGTCTGGCCTTTTACCTCGATCGCCCGATCTTGCGTTATGAGCGGCATGAGATTCCGGCAGGAGAACACCTGGTCGTCGCGCCTGAAGGATCCCAAACCATCGTAGCGAGCGTCGTCCCAGGCCGTCGAGTTTCTTATCTTGGAACCATCGCGGCCCAAAGGCTGGATTATTTCTGGATAGAGGCACAGAAATAGTCGCTCAAACGTATCGCCCGTGCAAGTCGCATCCAGCAAGCCAGTAGCTAGAAGCCATCAGCCTCCGCTACACTCCCTCCTAGCGACAAAACATTATTCCCGCTGCCCTTAGGAGTCCGTTGGAGATTCTCGATCTCAGGCATTTTTCTTCTGGCGACCTGCGTCCCCTGCTGGACGAGGAAATCGAAGTCTGGGCGAAATTACTTTCCTGGGACTACAGCGGGTCGGCCGAGATGATTCTGCGCTACGTGGACGCCAGGATTCTCCCCGGCTACGCCGCCATCGAACGTGGACGCATCTGCGGCTACGCCTTTTTTGTTTATGAAGGCAATAAAGGCGTGATCGGTGACCTTTTCGTCGGCAATCATGGCCGTACGCCTGACGCAAGTGAAGTGGAATCGAGATTGTTGTTGCATGTGATTGAAACCCTGCAACAGTCGCCGGGAATCCACCGAGTCGAAGCGCAACTGCTCGTGTATGAAAGTGGAGCCGTTGTCCCCGCGTTTACCGACCAAGGCTTTAGCCGTCACGCGCGGATTTTCATGCTCCTGCGGCTAAGCGACCCGCCAAGTCAGATTGCTCCGCTCGATAAGGAAATCGAAATCCGCCGCTGGTCGGAGCAGGACTACCAGTCCGCCGCCGCCGTCATCACATCGGCTTACCGCGACCACGTAGACGCCGACATCAACGACCAATACCGCTCCTTGAGTGGATCGCTGAGGTTCTTGAACAACATTGTCCGCTTCCCGGGCTGCGGAACTTTTGACGCCGAATCCTCGTTTATCGCATTCCATCGGCGGGCAAAATCGGTGATTGGGTTAATTCTTTGCTCGCGGGTTCGCCAGGACGTTGGCCACGTCACCCAAATCTGTGTGCTTCCGGAGTTCCGTTCTCACGGAATCGGCGAGGCGCTCCTTGCGGCAGCAGCCGCGAATCTTCGGCAACGTGCCTTCTCGCTCCTCTCGCTCACCGTCACTCAAGCCAATACTCGCGCCGTGGAGCTTTACCGGCACCTTGGTTTCGACACAAAACGAGTGTTCGATGCATTTGTATGGCAGGAGTAGATGGATGCGCAGGCTATATCACTTGCAGGCTATCTCACTTAATGACCGGGGAATTTTCAGTCGCGGCTTTTTCCTCATCCGCATGGATGACTCCGTCATCCTCTGCGTAAAACGAACGGTGCTGAGTGTCGAGTTGTTTCGGAGTGAGCGTCACCTCATATCCGTCTTTATGTGGACGAAAGCCGACGGTGTAGTCACCTCGATCCGTCTGTGCCATGCGCCGGGTGAACGTCCCGGTATGAACAAGCTGGCTCAAAGTCGTGGCATATTTGCCATTTTTCTTTTGATATTGATGTTCGGCGCGAATCAAGGTTCGCATGTACCCCAAAGCGACCGCCTCTGAATCCGAGCGTGCGGGGTCACCC
>DASYGR010000264.1:0-3980 GCA_035999525.1 Terriglobales bacterium | reverse complement strand
GGAATCGTTGGCTGCGAAGGCACTCCGCGATTTTAAGGTACGGGATATCAGAGTAGTCCATCGCCTGGGACGCCTTTTAATCGGCGAAACCAGCGTGCTGATCGTCGTTGCTGCCGAACATCGAGGAGCGGCGTTTGACGCCTGCCGGTGGTTGATAGACACGCTCAAACGAACGGTGCCAATCTGGAAAAAAGAATACTTTGAAGATGGCGCGGTATGGGCAGATGGTGAACCGTTTCCCATTGAAATTTCCAGAGGGGAAGGCACCCATTGAAAAACGCTTGCATCTAACGGCAGAGCGTATTTAGGCAAGTATTTCAAATACAACGCCGAAACGAACCCCAATCTTGATGCAACGCCTGATTGCTCTCTTTGTTTTGGCAGTCGCTCTGTGCCATGCCCAGGTGCCAAAGCCACCTTGGGCATCGAGTCCCAGCGGCACGCCAAAACCCACACCGCACACTTCGACCAGTGGTTCAGATACGGATGCCGCAGGAACTACCGCAAACTCAACTCCAACCAGGGACCAGGCCGATAGCACCTTCAAAGTTAACGTCAAACTGGTGAACGTATTTGTCACGGTGACAGACCCGCAGGGCGCGCCGATTGCAAGCCTTACTAAAGATAGCTTCGACTTGCGTGAGGACGGAGAACAGCAAAAGATCGCAGTATTCTCGAAAGAGTCTGGGTTACCTCTATCTATTGTTTTGGACATTGATACCAGTTTGAGCACACGTAAGGATCTGCCCTTTGAATTGGCGTCGGCGCGGCGTTTCGCGCATGCGATTTTGCGTCCGGTAGATGCCCTGTCGTTGTACGGGTTCAACGAGATCGTCACCGAAGTCGTTCCCTTCACCCCGGATCTCAGAAGCATTGATCGCGGTATTGATCGCCTTCAGCTTGGAGCAGCAACCGCCCTCTACGACGCGCTCTACCTCGGCGCGGAAGCGCTTGAGCCGAGGCAGGGGAGAAAAGTCATGGTTGTGATTACCGACGGCGGCGATACCATGAGCAAAGTCACTTACAAAGATGCGGTGCGGGAAGCGCAGCAGGCGGAGGCAATCGTTTACAGCATCATTGTCGTGCCCATCGAATCGAGCGCGGGTAGGGATACCGGAGGAGAACATGCGCTGATTCAGCTTTCGGAAGACACCGGCGGTAAATATTTCTATGCGATGTCAACCTCACAGCTAGACGAGGCATTCCAGAAGATTAGCGACGAACTCCGTACACAATACTTGCTCGCTTATTATCCATCGCAACAGATTTCAGATTCGGAATTCCGCAGAATCCAGGTCTCGGTCAATGGAGTACCCTCGGGGCTAGAGTACAAGGTACGCCATCGCAGCGGTTACTACACGTCAAAGTCGCATTAATAAATATCGAACAACTTTCCATGAACAATGCTTTCCATCAACACGGGATCGGTTGAGTACTGTAAACTCACTCAAAGAAAAAAGTAACGGCGCACGCGCAGGGGGCAGACGCGATTCTGAGCGATGTCGAAAGATGTCCCACCTTTCTGCGGCGGACTTCGGCGGCTGCCGGCGATTCCTGTGCTTACCTGCATAAACGAAAGCGTAACGTGCCTATTTTGAAAGGAAGGTCCTAAACGATGAGGTTGAACTGTATGTCGGGTCGTCGATTGCAAATGGCGATCATGACAGTAGCCATGCTGGCCGCATTCGTGTCGGCAATGTTTGCTCAATCCCCCATTTCGACGGGCTGCATCACGGGCGTCGTGTTGGACCCTGCGGGAGGAGCCGCAGGCGGCGTGGAAGTTATCCTCAGAAGCGCGAACACTAGCCAGAGCTACAGCCTTATGACAACGGCCGCCGGACTCTACACCTCGGGCCCACTTGTCCCCGGCAACTATACGGTAACGCTCGACGTGAAGGGATTCGCCAGTGTTCAGTTTCCAGTGACTATTAACGTCGGGGAGACCACTTCGGGCAATATTCGACTGCATCCCAGTGGCGATAAGAAGACCAATGAAGTCTCGCCAATTGATCTCGCGGAGGCGACCGTTCAAGGCGTAATTACATCCCGGGACTGGGAGTATCTTCCGGTCAATGGACGTAACTTTCTAGACCTAACTCAGCTGGAACCGGGAGTTCAGATATTCGACGCCGCCCGGCTTGACCCAACGAAGAACGGCTTCTTTGCCGTCTCAATCGAAGATCGGTCTTCACGAACGACTCGGACCCTATTGGATGGAATTGATGTTACTGACGCGCGTGAAGGAAGCACCACTCAGAATATTTCGTTGAGTTCGATTCAGGAGTTTCAAGTCACTCAGTCTTCTCTAGATCTTTCATCTCCCATGACCTCCTCGGGGACGGTCAATGCAATTACACGAACCGGGACCAACAGCTACCATGGCGGCGGTTTTTATAATTTCCGTGATAACAAGATCGGTTTCGCTGCGTTTCCCGGCGGCCAGGACTCTTATTTCCAGCGCAACCAATTCGGCGGGAACGTCGGCGGTGCGCTAATCCAGGACAAGCTATTCTTTTTCGTAGACGCGCAACGCACCAAACAGGACTCGAGAAATGTTCCCGCGCTCGATTATCCCTTCAATGGACTGGCTGCGAGCTATAGCACGCCATTTCGCGATAATACCCTGCTTGGACGGCTTGATTGGATCGGCAACAACATGCGTGCTTTCTACCGGGCTACATACGACGAAGACAGCGACGTTGGGCCGGGAAACAATTACTCCCCTTTTCTTGCCCACGACAATACGCCCGGACAGGCCTTTGGAGTCGATTTCTTTCAGGGAAGTTGGGCCCACAGCATTCGTCTCGGTTACACGCGATACTCAAATCATCTGGGATTACCTAACGAGGCGGGATTGTTCAATCCTTCTCCCTCCATCAGTATTCAGAACGCGAGCATTAACGTGGGGCCAAATCCGTTGGCGCCACAGTCAACCATTCAAAGCAGCAAGCAGTTCCGGTACGACGGTTCAAAGCTTAGGAATAATCATATATTTCGCTTTGGCGCGTCATTCAACCGAATTGATACGGGAGGGTATGAGGCATTGGGGAGCCTTGGGCCCACGGTGACCGGTACTCCTACGTTTGCGAATGAGCAAGCGATACTTGGAAATCCCAATGCTTATGCTCCTGCGTTAGTCGCAGGCGACCCGGCAGGTGCGCTGGATAATCCTCTGAACTATCCAGTCGCTTCAATCACAATAAGCAATGGGCAAAGATTCTTCACCGAGGGTTCCGCATTCGGCTATCCGCACGGCGGACTGACTGATAATCGTCTTGAGCTTTATGCCGGTGATGCATGGAAGGTTAGGCCAAACCTCACCGTGAATTATGGTGTGCACTACTTGCGTGACGGCGGACTCACGAATTCTGATCTGCCAGGAATTTCCTCATTGAATGGTTTTGGGCCTTCACTGGGCAATGCGGTCCATCAGCCAAACCTCAATTTTTCTCCAGAACTGGGAATCGCGTGGGCGCCCTTCAGCGGTAACCGGACGGTATTGCGCGCAGGTATAGGCCTTTACTACGACAATAATCTCTCCGGCAATATTCTGGCGGACCGTGCTTTGCGCCTGCAGCAAGGCCAATACTATGCGCAACAGCCGCTTTGCGGCCCTGGGGAGTACTCTGTCGCCGTTCCACATGGCGCCCCTCTTACGAGGTCTGACGGCTTAAATATTGCGTCACAAATCTGCGGGCACCCATTGAGTAGCGTTGTGAATGGAGTCTCGGTCGCGAAAGCCATAACCGATTTGCAGAGTACTGTTGACGCGGCCAGCGCAGTTGCCGGCCCGAACGGATTTTATGCAGGCACGACCGGCAGCACGCTCGGGTCAATGCTTTCACCCAACTATGTGAGTCCTAGATCGCTGGAGATGAACTTTGGATTGCAGCATGAATTTGGGCGTGGCACTGTGTTCTCTATTGATTATGTTCGAAATTCCGGAACGCACTTTCTATTGGGAGTGGATAGAAACCATG
>DASYGR010000262.1:0-10937 GCA_035999525.1 Terriglobales bacterium | reverse complement strand
GACCGGTGAGATGAGCGTGCTCGAAGCCGGCACGTCTCGGGTCATCGTCACTTATCCCGACGAAGGCCTGCATGAAGCTTCCGCCAAAATGCTGCGCAACAACATTGGGCGCCTTCCAGTCGTTGACCGGATTAATTCTCGCAAGGTGGTCGGGTACCTGGGACGTCCCGGAATTATGGCCGCCCGCATGCGCCGCCTCGAAGAAGAACATGTACGCGACCCAGGCTGGATACGGCGACGGCAGAAGAATGGCGCGTAAGCAAGAGCCGGGCAGGGCCGTCTCTCCATCGCACTTCCAGTTACGCAGACGGCATTTTGGATCCGTGTTGGAAGTGATATTGCAGTATTTTCGCCGCGATGGCTGGGCTCATTCTAGATTCCGACCCTTCTACCGCGCGCACAATCTCTCCCCGGCAAACCACTTCGGCGTCGGACAATCCTGCAATTTCCCGCGGTAACACGAGATTGATCTCCAATTGAACGTTCGGGGAGATTAGCTCTTCAGCGCGGAACAACATTCCCGATCGGCTGATATTTTCTGTGGTGCCACTGTGCCAATTCTGCTCACCCAGCGGGCGATATTTCAGCGGCAACTGAAGCGAAAAGCGTTTGGCACGGAAGGATGAGAGGGCATCTTTGCGATCACGAGCGGGGCGAGCTTGCCGAATTTCACGGAATGACATTACAGCCTCCTGAGGCAATGGTGTGTCCAGAAGTTCCCGGACCTTGGCTTTCAGGTCAGGGAGGGTGAAGGGTTTCTGGAGCAGCGTGATACCTGCGTCCAATGTGCCGTTGTGGCCTATCGCATTTTCTGTGTAACCGGACATATAAAGCACTCTCACCTGCGGTCTGTCTTTCGAGATCCGAACCGCGAGTTCGCGCCCGTTCATGCCGGGCATAATCACGTCGGTGAGAAGAAGATGGATAAAATCGGGATAGGATTCCGACACTCGAATCGCTGCATCGCCCTCGGGAGCCTCGAGCACTGTGTATCCCTGATTGCGTAAGTAGTCGCTTGTCAGCCTGCGCAAGTTCGGCTCGTCTTCCACGACGAGGACCGTCTCGTATCCTTTGCTAATCTTTTGAGCGGAGACAGTTGGCTGCGCGACTTCAGCTTCTCGATCAGCCACTGCCCGGGGTAAATATATTTTGAACGTGGTTCCTTTCTCCGGCTCGCTGTAAACCCATATAAAACCGCCACTCTGTTTAATGATTCCGTAAACCGTGGAGAGTCCCAAACCTGTTCCCTTGGCGCCCTTGGTACTGAAGAACGGTTCAAAGATGTGCGATTGAGTTTCCGCATCCATTCCAACGCCGCTGTCGCTGATTGCCAGCATGATGTACTCGCCGGGTGCCGCGGATGCGTGGAAGCGCGCATAGCTTTCATCGAGCGTGACATTGGCTGTCTCGATTGTGAGCTTGCCCCCTTGTGGCATGGCGTCGCGGGCATTTACCGCCAGGTTCATGATGACCTGCTCGATCTGTCCGGGGTCAGCTTTGACTGCTCCCAAGTCAGCGGCTGGAGCCATTACAAGATCAATGTCTTCCCCGATCACTCGAGTTAACATTTTCAGGTTCTCGCTGACCAGATCATTCAGGTCGAGAACTCTCGGCATAAGCATCTGTTTGCGGCTAAACGCTAACAGTTGCCTTGTAAGCGCGGTCGCGCGGTTTGCGGCCTTGGCAATCTCCTGTGCAGGCGGCCGAAGGTCGGGGTTGTCGCCGATTTTTTCCAGCAGGAATTCCGAATAGCCCGATATCACCATCAGAAGATTGTTGAAGTCGTGAGCGATGCCGCCCGCCAGCCTTCCTACCGCCTCCATCTTTTGTGATTGCCGGAGCTGCTGCTCAAGGGAATAACGCTCGGTGACGTCCTCCGCAAATAATTCGAAGAAAATCGTATTGCGCTCGGCGCGGATCGCCCTGCCGGAGAGGCGTAAGCTTGTACTAACCCCATCTTTTTTCTTCCATTCGGCGAGCAGCCCGTTAAAAGATTGCAGAGAGCGAAAGTAGTCCGCGACCTTAAACCACTCCTGCGAGTCGGCGTAAAGGTTTGCGACGTTCATCCCAACCAATTCAGAGGCGGTCACGCGGCCAAGCATGGAGACCAGTGCTGGATTGGCGTCAAGAATGATCGCATCGGCATTGCACCGGCAAATGCCATATGGAGCATTCATGACCAAGGAGCGAAAGTTGGCTTCTGAGCGCCGCAGACCTTCCTGCGCGGATCGCAACGCGGCATTGAACGAGCAAATAAGCAACGCAACAAAGACAAATAGCGTGAGATGTATGATGGCCTTGCGGTAGTCGGCGTGGGATCGGGCTCCGACGAAGGAAAAATACGAACTGACCGTGAGTGCAAACGACGTGGCAACAAGCCCCGGCTTCCAGCCGCCATACCAGGCGCTGACCATGATGGCGACCGCAAAAACGACCAGCCGGCTTTCTACCAGGTCAGATAGCAGGAACCCGGGTATTATGGCCAGAATGGTGCTGAGGACGGCAACTCCGTAGCGCAATGCGGCAGCGCGGGCGGGGGCGACGTGGCGGTTGCGGAGAAGAGGGGGCTTCACTCGCATATTTGCCATCGTAGTTCCAGAATGGGAATTGCCGCGAGTTACGAGAGGGCATGTTGCAGTTGGCGGCTAGGACGCGTCAGACACGACTAATGCCACAGGCAACTGGGAATCGTGAATCGTCATCGCGCTTCAGGATCTCCATCGCAATTTAACTTTAATTATGAATATCGGATTATTCGGTGGCACTTTCGACCCGATTCACAAAGGCCACGTGGCATTGGCGCGCGCGGCAAGGGATGGTTTCAACCTCGGTCGCATCGAATTCGTTCCGTCCAATATTCCACCACACAAATCGCAGCAGCCGATGGCATCCTATTTCCATCGCTACGCAATGGTGGCACTGGCGACCATGAGCGAGAAGGCTTTTCTGCCATCGCTCCTCGAAGCTCCGGATGTCAATGCTGAAAGCGGTAGTTCGCGGGCGCAGGATCGAAAAAAATCTCCTAACTACAGCATAGATACCGTGCTGCGCTTCAAGAAGACGCTGAAGAAAGCGGATAAGCTTTTCTTTCTAATTGGGATGGATGCATTCAAAGACATTGCGAAATGGCATGAACCCGAAGCGCTCTTTCGAGAATGCGAATTTATTGTTGGCAGCCGTCCCGGATATTCACTCGCCGATATAGCCAACGCATTGCCTGAGAAACTGCGGCCGAAAGCTGCCGCTACCAAGCCCTTCGCAAAACAGCCCGCCACCGGCGATTTGGCATTGACCGGAGTCACGTTGCATCTTTTGGGGGATCTCAAGGAAGATGCTTCCGCAACCGCTATTCGTCAAGCGGTGAAAGCGAAGCGGTCTTTTACGAGGTTTTTGGACCCGGCGGTAGCCGAGTACATCCGGAAGAATGGGCTTTATAAGGGGCTGTGACTGGATCGTGGCTTGTCGCTGCCGCCGGATTTGCATAACCATGCTCCGATTCTTCGTCGAAATTGCGCTTGCGATGGTGTTCTTTCTGATTGCGGATATATGCCCAGCACTGCATCGCGTCTTGAAATCAATTGCCGATGATCGCCATCTTCGTTCCTACTTTCTTCAACACCCCCAACGCCTGCTGCAATTCTTCTGTCGTATGTGTTGCGGTCACGATGGTTCGGATGCGGGCTTTGCCTTCCGGAACGGTTGGGAATGCGATTCCCGTTCCCAGAACACCTTCTTTGAACAATTCGCGGGAAAAATCCATCGTGAGTTTGCCGTCGCCGATGATTATTGGAGTGATCGGCGTTTCGCTGGCTGGAGTGGTTTCACCTCCGATATCGAAGCCCAACAGACCTAATTCTTTTTTCCAGAAGCGCGTGTTCTCCCAAAGTTTTTCAATGCGCTCAGGCTCGTCTTGCAGAACCTCGAAGGCCGCGATGCAAGTTGCCGCGACCGATGGGGGATGGGAAGTCGAAAACAAAAACGGACGCGCCCGGTGGTATAAGAAATCAATTAAGTCTCGCGTTCCACAAACGTAACCACCAAGGGCCCCAATCGCCTTCGACAACGTGCCCACTTGCACATCCACGCGGCCGTGCACATTGAAATGATCCACCGTGCCTCTCCCGTTGCGGCCTAATACACCGGAGGCGTGAGCATCGTCCACCATCATGACGGCGCCATATTTCTCGGCAACATCGCACAGTCCGGGCAGCGGGCCAATATCGCCATCCATCGAAAACACTCCGTCGGTGATCAACAATTTCTTTCCTGGAGCATCTTTCACGCTTGCCAATTGTTCCTCGGCGTGGGCAACGTCTTTGTGTCGGAAGACAAGAATCTTCGCACGCGAGAGCCTTGCCCCGTCAATAATCGAAGCGTGGTTAAGCTGATCCGAGATAATGAAATCGTCCTTACCGAGGATCGCCGAAACGGTTCCGGCATTGGCGGCGAATCCGGACTGAAAAACCACGCAGGCTTCCACATTCTTGAACCGCGCGATCTTTTCCTCGAGTTCCATGTGAATCTTCATCGTGCCGGCGATGGTGCGCACCGCGCCTGACCCAACTCCATACTTTCGGGTAGCTTGCAGTGCGGCTTCACGCAATTTCGGATGCGTGGTCAGGCCCAGGTAATTATTGGAAGCGAGATTGATCACCTTTTTGCCGTCAAACGTGCAGACGGCAGCCTGTTCGTCATCGAGTACACGCAAGCGAAAGTGCGTGCCCTTTGCTTTCAGATCATCGAGTTGTTCGGAAAGGTACGAGAGAGGGTTCGTGCGGGAAATACTTTTCATGCGGGAATGACTACTCCGTCATTTGGTATCAATCCTTAGAATTATGCTCACCGTTTTTCTATCGTCAAACTGGCTTAAGGTCTTGGTATCGCTTTTGTGCCCGCGATATTGAGCATAGACTTCGTAATCCACGTTGGGAGCGAGTGCCGGAAAATCATACGCGCCGCTTTCGCCGACGATGTATGTTTTCACTGCCCGAGTGCGAGCGTTCGACAAATAAACCACGGCATCAGGCACTGGGTTGTCCTGGCGGTCCAAGACTCTACCGTTTAAAAAACGGCCAGAACTGGCGTCTTTGTTTTTGGCGTAAGTGGGCGAGAACAACACCGCGATGCCCAGCACAAGCAGGCTTAGAAGCAAAATACGACTAAGTCTCGCGGCTTTTGCGGAGGAGTTCACCAAACTACTATTGTAGATGCATGGACAGGCAGATGGTAGGTCCCTGACGCTCGCGGTGCAAAATGAACGTTCTCGTATCTATCGGGAGAACCCGGGCGAAATGTTTTCAGTGGGTGGGAAGAAGAAGCGGAAGAGTGGTGGAAAAGCCAACATCTCGCGGACTTGGAAAACCTACGAAAAGTCGCCGTCCTCGGCTTCCTCTTCCTCTTCTTCCTCGTACCCTTCACCCTCAACGGGCTTTAACTCGATAGGATTAATGGTGACAACTTCGTATTCTGTTCCACACTCGGGACAAGAGACTACTTCGCCCTCATCTATTTCGTCCTCTTCAAGGTCGAGGTTGGTGTCGCATTCCGGACAGTAAACCAAAACTTGCCTCCGTTCTTTGAATTGTCCCTGCTAATATTTAGTGTCTTCCGGGGTTCAGGTCAAGTGGCCGTTCCAACTTGTCCGGCTTCGGATGATAGTTGATGATACAAGGCTGCTCAAGCTCAGAATAAAATATTGCGTTCAGCCGGTAAAACCATCGTTGGAAGTATACAAAATGAAGATAAACAATTTGTTCAGGCTGATTTTGGCGTGCATGGTGCTGCAATCCTTAGGTCCTCTTGCATTATCTCAGGAACGGGCCGCGGTGCCTGATCCTCAGATTACAGCCGCGCTTCAGCAGGTCTCCGCCCAGCGAATACAGGACACGATCGCGAAGTTGGTGAGGTTCCAGACCCGCTCAACTTTGTCAGCCCAGGATCCAGCTTCGATTGCCGCCGGGCGCGGCATTGGCGCGGCGCGCGAGTGGATCAAGTCCGAGTTTGGACGGTATTCACGCGATTGCGGCGGGTGCCTGGAAGTCAAAACCGACAGCTTCACCGAGAGCCCCGCCAACCGAATTCCAACTCCCACTCAGATCACAAATGTATACGCAATATTGAAGGGGACGGATCCGGAAGACGCCAAGCGCATTGTGCTGGTTACCGGCCATTACGATTCCCGCAACAGTGACACGCTAAACATCACAGACGCCGCGCCCGGCGCCAATGATGATGGCAGCGGCACCGCCGTGAGCCTCGAATGTGCTCGCGTGTTGAGCAAGCTCAAATTCCCGGCCACTATTATTTTTCTCACCGTCGCCGGAGAAGAACAGGGGCTAAACGGCAGCAGACACTTCGCTCAAATGGCGAAGTCGGAGGGATGGAACATCGAAGCGGCATTGAACAACGACATTGTCGGCGGCGACCGAAGCCCACAGCAGGACTCCAGCGTGGTGCGCGTGTTTTCTGAGGGCGTACCTGTTGCAGCCACAGAGGCCGAATTGAAATTGATCCGAAGCCTGGGCGGCGAAAGCGATTCCTCTTCTCGCGAACTGGCGCGATATGTCGCGGAAGTGGGCCGTGAGTACCTTGATCCCGTTAAGCCCATGCTGATTTTCCGATTGGACCGCTACCTTCGCGGCGGCGATCACTACTCATTCAATCAACAAGCATTCGCCGCAGTACGATTCACGGAGTTTCGCGAGAATTTCGATCATCAGCATCAGAATGTGCGCACTGAGAATGGCATTGAATATGGCGATCTACCGAAGTTTGTGAATTATGACTATGTAGCGAATGTTGCCCGGTTAAATGCGGCCACGCTCGCGTCATTAGCGGCGGCGCCAGCGCCCCCGGCGAATGTCCGCATGGTTACTAAGACGGTCGAGAATGATTCGACGCTGAAATGGGATACCTCGCCCGGCGGGCGGGCCAAGGAATACGAACTGTTATGGCGCAACACGACCAGTCCCGATTGGGAGCACGTGCAATCCCTGGGCAATGTTACGCAATTCACGTCGCAGTTATCGAAGGATAATGTAATCTTTGCGATTCGGGCGATTGACGCCGCAGGACACACAAGCCTCGCCGTCGTACCATCGCCAGAGCGTTGAGGTTGCGCGAATAGGATTAAATGACGACCGATAGATATCAGGGCGCATCCAATGGCACATAACCATGGCTAGAGACATTTCTTCCAACCTCGGATTTCCTCCCCTTCGCGGGGCGGTCCGGCAGATCATCATCGCCAGCGGCGCGATCTATGTTGTCATCCTGCTGCTGATGGCGTTCGCGCCGGGGTCAGGCCAGGCAGTCTTGGCGTTTGGTCTCCTGGACCCGGAGCACATTCGGCAAGGATGGCTTTGGCAGTTCGTCACCTATGCCTTTATGTATGTGGATCCGCTGGATTTTGTGCTGTCCCTGCTCGGAGTTTATTTCC
This sequence comes from Terriglobales bacterium, assembly GCA_035999525.1. Classification (GTDB taxonomy): domain Bacteria; phylum Acidobacteriota; class Terriglobia; order Terriglobales; family Acidobacteriaceae; genus PALSA-188. The sequence goes on along the minus strand of DASYGR010000262.1, from coordinate 3,499 downwards.
TGGGATGGGCAGTTGAAGATCGCGTCGGCTCGGCCCGCTTTTATGGATTATTTTTTGGCACCGTAATCCTTTCGGCTATCGCCGGATTCGGGCTTTCGTTCACGCACGTGGTTGCACAGGGCACTGCGTTTGGTTCCGGCGCGGCGGCCAATGCCATCCTGATGGTGTTTTACATGTTCAACCGTGACGCACCGATCATGCTTTTTCCTCTTCCAATTCAGATTCCGGTGAAATGGATTGTTATTTTTATCGCAGCCATTGAAACAGCCTACCTGCTGCTGAATCATTTTGCCCTGTTTTACTGCATCCAGTTGCTGGGCCTTGGCGCGGGATACATCTGGTACCTCGCATTTTTCGCGCGACCAATTTCCCGCCGAGCCTCTAAGCCGTCGGATGGAATACGCAGCGCATATTACCGTTGGAAACGCCGCCGCGCGGCCCGCAAATTCGAAGTTTACATGCGCAAGCACGACCGCAAAGTAACTTTCGATGAACATGGTAATTACATCCCTCCAGAGGAAGATCAAGGCGGCAAGAAGAATGGCGGGTCGAAATCGGGATGGGTGAATTGATTTGAGGACACGCTCCGCGCAAAACGCCGGCATTCGACGGGCTGAGATGGCGCGGTCAAATGAACACCTCAGTCGGCCGCCTTGGAATGTAGCGATGATCCTCAAGACATCTTGGATCCCGGTCGCGAGTTCAACGCAGCTTTCAACAACTCCCGTGCCGCCCAGACGGACGTTTCGATGCTTTCCTCCTGGCTTAGACCTCGTATGTCGCGCAACACTAACACTGCCTCGATCCCAATGACCAGTGAGACCGCGGAAATTAATCTTTGAAACTTAGGGTTGCCCAGCCGCTTCCGAACAGGCTCTAACGCGCTTTCAATCCATGAAATTCGCCGGACTCCGCGCCGCGCTCCCGGCACAACAGGCACTTGCTTTTCGGCTCCGAGTCGCCGCTCAAGTGAAAGCTTGAGAATCGTCTGCAATGCCCCCTCGTATTGATAAGCAAGCCGCTGAACCTCCCTTGCAAGCAACTCGACCCGATGCTCCGCATCACCCGGCGCTCCCTCGAAGGACTCCAGAACCATGGGCCGAAGCGCTTCCAGTGCCGACTCGGCCAGCAATTGTTCCTGTGTGGGAAAGTAACGGTAGGCAGTTCTGCGCGAAACTTCGGCTGCGTCCGCAACTTCGGAGACCGAAGGCACACGGCCCGACTGAAGCAGTTTCCCAGCAGCTTGCAGCAACCAGGTCTTGGTCCGCGCCCTTTGTTTAAATCTTCCAGATAACGCTTGACCAGATTTCACCCACATAGTATACATAAATGCCGTAATGACACTTTAGTGTCATTATGACACTTGAAGGAGGAATAAATGAAAGTGACTAGCTCAATTCGATCCTCGCCTATTGTGCGTTGGACCCTCATGCTCGCGGTGTTAGCTTTGCCTCAGATGGGTATGGCGCAATGGCAGGCTACTGCGGGCGCTCAAAATGGTAGCAAGGCAATGCAATCGCTGGCTTTCTTTCCGAATGAGATCTGGATTCATGCCGGCGACAGCATCACCTGGACCGTCGCTTCCGATGAGCCCCACACCATAAGCTTTCTAATATCCGGCCAGCCCCGCCCGCCGTTCGCCGTGGGCTGTCCAGGAACGACTCCAAATAACTCCATCTTCGACGGCACCCACTGCGTCAATACGGGTTTCTTAGGGGTAGGACAAAGCTATACGGTTTTCTTCCCGGCCACCGGAAACTTCAAGCTCGTCTGCTTGATTCACACGAATATGACCGGAACCATCCATGTTCTCGACCCTTGGCAATCCCTTCCGCACGACCGGGATTTTTATGATGACCAGGCATCCAAACAACGCGCAGACCTGCTTTCAGACTACGACCGGTCGCGCAAAAATCATTCAAGGGATCACGATCAAAAAGAACCGAACAAGGTAACAGCAGGCACCGGAGAGAGCACTGCATCCCCGGGCGGGGCTAAGACTCTATCGGTGATGCGTTTCATGCAACCGAACAAAGTCGTGCACGTGGGAGAAACGGTTGAGTGGGAGAATGCCGATCCCGTAACCGCACACACCATCACATTTGGAGTCGAGCCCGCAAACCCTATTCCTCCCTCCTCGAATGTAACCCTGGACGCGGACGGGGCTCGTCATGCCACGATAAGTTCGCCTTCAGACAGCGTGCACTCCGGCTTTATAGTCGCGGCTCCGCAAGACCGGATCGGACTCTCGCAGTCTCCACTGCCAGTTACCCGCTTCAGAGTGACTTTCACGAGCGCGGGGATATTCCCCTACAAATGCGCCCTTCACGATACCCTGGGCATGACTGGTCAGATAACCGTTCTGCCATAAGATTAGGATGAAATAGAATTGGCAGCCCCATCCTTTGCGACGCAAAGGATGGGAATCTTTTTCGTGTGGGGCGCTTCTTCGCTTCCATCCCTGGATGTCCCGTGTGGAGACGTTCACCGGGCCTCACGCAAAGAACATCAAGAATCGAGCCAAGATGGCAAGCGGCAAATCTCTTTTCTGCGGTTCCCCTTTGAATCCCAGATCGTGGCCTGCGCCTTCGACTGGCATGAGCAAGTGTTTTGCTGGAATCAACTTTGAAGCAGATTCCATTTCTTCGATGGAACCGAATGGGTCTCGCGTCCCATGCACAAACATTGCTGGCGCTTGCAGCCTAGGCAGGTGCTGGGTTCTAAGCTGCTCGGGCTTGCGCGGCGGATGCAACGGGTAGGACAGCAGAAGCAGTCCATTCACGAGTTGAGGTTCGTCAGCGGCCAGCATCGTTGATTGGCGGCCTCCGTAAGAGTGTCCGCCGAGGAAGATGTGGCCTGAAACTTGTTTGCGAAGAGCCGCGACTGCGCTCTTAAGACCTTCGCGGTCTCTCACCGCATCCCCCGGGCGCGGAGGCCCGTAGGGTCTAACTTGACGAAACGGAAGATCGCAGCGTAGTACCGTAAATCCCGCTGCGGCAAAGGTGTCTGCGACCGAGACCAATAATGCCGATTGACAGTTTGCTCCGGCGCCGTGGGTGAGGATGAGGCCGTTCTCGTTTGACGTAGTAGGACGATGAATGAATCCACAGACCGGGGGATCGAGAGAAGTGTCGCTGAGGGAATGAGGTCCGAGAGTCATAATCCTATGGTTTGTGAGAGCGTGAGCCTGTACGAGAATGATGAGGCGCTTTTTCTAATCGCCTTGAAAGGGCGTACCTTTAGGCGCACCTACAAATCTTTGATCTGAATATCGGCGGGGCTGAAGAGACCGCGTGAGAACGCGTGCATCGCGACCACTTTGCCTACCGTTGGTGAAAACTCCTTCGGCCCAGCTACAGGTTGGCCAGGAGTCGGGTCAGGTTGAACGAGATGGCGGCCAGGGTGAACTCGATGCTTACTTTCTCCAGGCCGCGTAATCGAAACCGCCTCATTCCTCTTTGTTCTTTTAGCGTCCCCCAAACCGGTTCTACTAAAGCCT
>DASYGR010000250.1:0-2886 GCA_035999525.1 Terriglobales bacterium | reverse complement strand
CATGGTTTTTCTACGTAAACATGTTTGCCCGCCTGCATTGCCAGAATAGCCATCGGAGTGTGCCAATGGTCGGGTGTTGCGATACTAATGACATCAACATCTTTGGATTCCAGTACTTTTCGGAAGTCTTTTTCTTTGGCTGGCAAATAGCCCAATTCGTTTTGCGCTTCGCCGGCAAATTTATCGAGATAGCGGGAGTCCACGTCGCAGACTCTAGAAAGATGCGCAGCGTTTGCGCTCGCTTTGATGGATGACAGATGGGCAAAACCGCGTCCGTGGAGTCCGATTACCGCGAAGCTCACGCGATCGTTTGCGCCTAGAATTTGCGCGTAGCTTTTTGCGGTTGCGCCTAGCGCAGCACCTGCAGCGCCCGCCGCGATCGTCCCAAGAAATTCACGCCGAGAAATCATTTCTCCTCCAACACTCTGTCGTTCACTTCGGCAATGCGTACGCAATAATGCTCCCGCTCGATGGAGCGTCCTTGGCCTTGCCACCACCGGCCACGATGACAACAAATTGGCGGCCATTGACTTCGTACGTCGAAGGAGTTGCATTGCCCGCCGCGGGCAAAGTTGTTTCCCATAGAAGTTTTCCAGTTTCTTTATCGAAGGCGCGAAAGTTTCTATCGAAGTTGGTTGCCGCGATGAAGAGCAGGCCGCCTGCAGTCACAACTGGTCCTCCATAGTTCTCGCTGCCGGTATTCGCCAATCCTTTGGCGGCGAGTTCTGGGTATTCGCCCAACGGAAGTTTCCACGCGAACTTGCCCGTGTCCATATTGATTGCAGTCAGCGTTCCCCATGGCGGCTGAATTGCCGGGTAGCCATCGGCGTCAAGAAATTTGTTATATCCGTCGCTGACGAATTTCATGTCTCCGGCGGACGCAGCTACAGTCTTCGCGGTTCTATCAATGCCGCTGTAAACGTAATCCACAACCGTATGAACCGCGTCATCTCCCAGGCGCGCGAACCCCGGCATTCGGCCCGATCCTCGAGAAACTAGAGTGAAGACATCGCCTTCGGGATAGCGATTGCTCAGCCCGATGAGTGACGGAAATTCCGGAGGCGATCCTTTCATAGCCGGTCCGTGACACGCGGCGCACTCGCGAAGATAAATTGTCTTGCCGCTCGCGCCAGCGGTGATCGGCTTCGGTTCAACCATCCGCAATATCCAAGCCATCTCATTCGCGTTCACGTATAGCAGGTGAGTTTCCGGATCGAAGGCCGGGCCACCCCATTCCGCGCCGCCATCGAAGCCGGGGAAAATGATCGTGCCTTCGCGGCTTCCTGGGACGAATTGTCCGGCGCTGCGAATTTGCTTAAAACGAGCAAGAGCTTCGGCATGCGCTTCAGGTGTGCGTTGCGTCAGCATGTCCGCGGTGAGTTGTTGCCGCGCGAATGGCTCAGGAAGAGTAGGAAGCGGCTGCGTATCGGCAGTGACCTCCCCCTCCAGATCGGACTTTGGATATTTTTTGTATTCGACCGGAAAGAGCGGAGAGCCGGTGTCGCGGTCGAACAAATACACAAAACCCGATTTCGTGGTTTGCGCTACTGCATCCAGCGGCTGCCCACCGCGAGTCACCGTAACCAGGATGGGAGGAGCCGGCAAATCGCGATCCCAAACATCGTGGTGCACAGTTTGAAAATGCCAGACGCGCTCCCCAGTATCGGCTTTCAGCGCAATGAGGGAATTCGCGAATAAATCGTCGCCTATGCGGTCTGCCCCATAGAAATCCGATGCTGCCGAGCCAGTCGAGGCGAAAACCCAGCCTCGCTTCACATCCAGAGAGAGACCGGTCCAATCATTGGCTGCGCCGCTATATGTCCACGCATCTTTCGGCCAGGTCTGGTAGCCAAATTCTCCGGGATGGGGAATGGTGTGAAACGACCACTTAAGTTTTCCGGTGCGGACATCATAAGCTCGAATGTCCCCGGGCGACGCGGGCAGCATTTCGCCCATGCTGCTTCCGATAATCAATAAGTCTTTGTAGATAATTCCAGGGCTGGTCATCGTGACCCAATTTTTTGGCTCACGTCCCAAATCATCGCGAAGATCAATGCGGCCTGAAACGCCAAAGGCCTCTACCGGCTTCCCGGTGCGCGCGTCGAGAGAGTAAAGATACTGGCGAACGGCGACGAAGATGCGTTCTTCTTTTGCGTCCGACCAGTAAGTAACGCCCCGGCTGCGCATCTTGCCAACTACGTGCAATCCGACATTGGAATCAAAGCGCCACAGAAGTTTGCCGCTGGCAGCGTCGAGAGCGACGACATTTAGCTTCGGCGTGGTTGCATAAAGCACACCATTCACAACGATTGGATTACATTCATTCTCGGACGAAGGAAACGCATCGTCCGAATCAAACTTCCAAGCGACCTGAAGATCTTTCACGTTCTCGCGATTGATCTGCGCGAGCTGAGAATAATGGGTGCCCTCGGGATTGCCGGAATAAACACTCCATTCCTGATTAGAAGCGGCCGGAGCGGCAGCTCCATTGCTCTGACTCAGCACGAGAAGGAAAATGATAAAAGCTTTCATAGATCGAGGACAATCCCGACTGCGAAATAGTCGCGGACAATTCTAAACGGTCAGCTTTGAAAGGGCGCGGCTTTCAGCCGCGTAAGTCCACTGAATTGAGTATCGGCGGGGCTAAAAACCCCGCCCTTTCAAAGCTATTTCACCATGCCGCCTAGCCGGGCCCTACTGACTCGAAAATCCGATTACGGTGCAAGCATACGCTTCATGTAAAAGCGAAAGAACGCGTCCGAATCCGAATCAAGACAAACTTGGGCGTTCGGTACTCCGGGCTCAACCCGCGTGAAACCCTTGTCGTCCACCCAAATATGAATCGGCTTAACCGGACAAATCCCCGGATTCAGAATATAGACCACC
>DASYGR010000223.1:0-4436 GCA_035999525.1 Terriglobales bacterium | reverse complement strand
TTCGATGCTGGCTTTCGGGAATCTTGGAGTTTCCGGCAATAGCCTCACCGTGCAGGGTTGGCTGTACGACGTAAAGAACATTACCTCGCCACAGGTTTTGGGCAAGCAATATCAAGACGTGCCTACGGTGAATGCCTCGCGGATGATTGCCCACAAATTTGCCGACGAAATTATCTTCCGTTTGGGTGGCGCTGTGCCCGGCATTGCAGAAACCCAAATTTATTTCGTGAGCAGCCGCAGTGGGCACAAAGAAATTTGGGCGATGGATTATGACGGCGAAAATCAGCACCAGATCACTCACCTTGGCTCAATTTCACTTTCTCCACGGATTTCGCCGGATGGCTCGCGCCTCGCTTTCAGTTCCATGACGAAATCGGGTTGGGAAATTTTGATGTACTCGATGGAATTGAACCGCACGGTTTCGTTTCCGCGATTTGGAGGGACCAATCTTTCTCCCGCCTGGTCGCCGGACGGCACTAAGCTGGCCTTCTCGTCCTCGCGTGCAGGACACTCCGAAATCTATATTGTGGATTCATCAGGCGGGAATCTGAAACGCTTGACCACTTCGCACGGGCCCGACGTTTCTCCAGTGTGGAACCGAAAAACTGGAGCACAAATTTCATGGGTCAGCGGCCGCAGTGGCCTGCCCGAGGTGTATACCATGGAGGCCGACGGAACCAATGCGCAGCGGCTCACCGACCAGGGTTACGCGGTGTCTCCGTCATGGTCACCGAATGGACAGCTTCTAGTATTCGCGTGGATGCGCCACTACGGCCCCGGCGCGCCTGGAGCTCAGGACCTCTATATTATGGATGTAACCACGAAACAGTGGGTGCAATTGACGCACGACGGTGGGCGCAACGATTTTCCTTCGTGGGCTCCCGATGGCCGCCACATTGTTTTTCAATCGAGCCGGTCGGGTAGCGAAGAAATTTGGAGCATGCTGGCAGACGGTACGGGCCAGAAGCGCCTAACGTTTTCGGGACGAAATACGCAACCGAACTGGAGTTGGAAGTAGGACACAGGTCCAATAGCAAGTACGCGATTCTAGCTGCGACGATCAAATGAGCCAGCGCGCGGGCCGAAGGCGCGCGAACCTAGGGAGGAAAAACGTGAAGCAACGAAGAACGAAGTGGTCCATCCTTATATTTGTTTTAGGCGCGATTATGTTCCTAGGCGCCTGCCACAAGAAACAACCACCGCCACCGCCGCCACCACCGCCGCCGCCAGCGTCGCCAACGGCGTCACTCACCGCTAATCCCGAAACCGTGGATCCGGGACAATCCACCACACTGACCTGGCAAACAACCAACGCTACCGACGTTAGCATTGGAGGCATTGGCGCCGTACAACCCAACGGTTCACAACAAGTGACGCCTTCCGAGTCAAAGACGTATACCTTAACCGCGAAGGGTTCGGGTGGAACTCAAGAGGCAACAGCCCGTGTGACTGTGAACGCGCCTCCGCCGGCTCCCACGCCTACGCCCACGTCAAACGCTACGGAAGAGGAACTGTTCTCGCAGAACATAAAGGACATTTACTTTGCGTATGACAAATCCGACATTGGTTCGGATCAGCAATCGTCAATTCAGGAAGATGTTAGTTTCCTGAAGCAGCATCCCGATGTTCACTTCACGATTGAAGGACATTGCGACGAGCGCGGCTCAACCGAATATAATCTGGCTCTTGGTGATAGCCGTGCTGGATCAGTAAAAAGTGCTCTCGTCTCGGCTGGCATCAGCGGAGACAGCATAAAGACGGTTAGCTATGGAAAGGAAAAGCCTTTCTGCACCGAATCTAACGAGCAGTGCTGGCAGCAAAACCGGCGCGGGCATTTCGTTTATCAGAGATAATTAACTCATCCGGGGTCATCCTGAGCAATTTGGGGACTCAGAATGACCCCGGCGTTATCTCGAGCGATCTACCGGCGGCTACAGCAGTGATGGAAACGATTATGAAATTCCAGCGGACCTACATCTACTTCGCACTTGTCGTTCTCTTTCTTGCAACCCCACTTATCACTCCGGCTTGGGGAGTCAATCGCGACATCATCGAACTCCAGGATCAGGTAACGGCGTTGCAGACGCAGATGACCCATATGCAACAGTCATTCGACGAACGCATGGGCGTCATGAAGAACCTGATGGACCAGAACACTGACAGCATGAATAAAGTCACGACCGCCATCACAAGCCTTCAAACCACCCTGGAAAAGCAACAGAGTGATTCGGGCAACCATGTAGAGCAACTCTCCTCGCAAATCCAGGCGTTGAACGACAGCTTGGACGAGTTAAAAGCGCGTCTCGCAAAAGTCAGCAAACAACTGGAGGACATGCAGGCAGCCCAGCAAAACCTGAACGCGCAGCCCGCTCAAGCCAATCCGGCGGTAGCACCTTCTCAGTCGCAAGCGCCGCCTCCCGACGTTCTATATAACAACGCGCTGCGTGATTACAACGGCGGAAACAATGATCTCGCAATGCAGGAATTCTCTGACTACGTAAAGTACTATCCAAATACCGACCTGGCGGGGAATTGTTATTTCTATCTGGCTGAAATCGCCTACCGTAAAGGAGACTATCAGTCCGCTGCGAAAGACTATGATCAGGTTCTTCAGAACTTCCCAAGCGGTAACAAGGCAGCGTCAGCGGAATTGAAAAAGGGATTTGCATTGATTGAACTTGGACAGAGAGATGACGGTGTAGCCGCGCTTCGGCATGTAATCGCCCGCTATCCCAGAAGTAACGAGGCACTTCAGGCGCGCGACCGGTTGCGAAAGCTGGGGGTTGCGGCGACGGCGCCTGCTGGTCGAAGAGCGGGATAGGCAAAGGTTTCGGATATGCCATTGCTCGCTCGAAGCAATACTAAGTCGTGGAAGATGACAAAGCCGAAGCCGCTTTTGTGGGAAATGAGTTGGGATTTGGGAAAGCCTTAGCGAAATCTCGCTGATTCCATTGACAATCTGCTTCCGGCTACGCTATCTTTAAGTCTTTGGAAGTCCTGTGGTTGCCCGCATAGTGGCCTGCGCCTTTTCCGGCGCTTCCAGGGTGCTCAGCGGTCTTCTTTAATATTTCTGGGCTTTTTAATTTCTGGGAGATCTTGAATGTCAACCTATTTCCCCAAAGCGGGGGAAATCGTTCGCAAATGGTACGTCGTGGATGCCTCCGGGCAAACGCTCGGTCGTCTCGCGTCGCGCGTTGCGATGATCCTGATGGGCAAAGAAAGCCCGCAATATACCCCCTTCATTGATGCCGGAGATCACGTAGTTGTCATCAATGCTGACAAGATTAAGACCACCGGAATGAAAGCGGAGCAGAAAAGCTACAAACACTACACTGGGTATCCCGGGGGCTTGCGTTCGGAAGATTATCGTGAACGATTGGCCCGCAAACCAGAACTGATCATCGAGCAGGCAGTTCTGCGGATGCTGCCCAAGACCAAAATGGGGAAGCAGATGATCACCAAGTTAAATGTGTATCGTGGGGACAAACATCCCCATCAGGCGCAGAAACCCAAAGATTTGGCGCAGGAAGTACGCGCGTAAATAATTTTCTAGCTTCAGGTTGCAAGAAGTGGCGGATCGAATTTTTTGAAAGGTGGAGCACCGGTTAGCTGATTGCTGACGGCTGAGTGCTGATAGCTAAGAATGGCAGAGTTAGTTCAATATTACGGAACGGGTCGCCGCAAGTCGGCGATAGCGCGAGTATATCTTCGACCGGGCAGCGGCGAATTCAAGATTAACGGACGCGCCTTTGAAGAATATTTCGTCACTCCTTCGCAGCAGGCTGCTGCGAAACAACCGCTGGTCTCCACGGAGATGGCTTCTACTTTCAATGTCGTTGCCAGAGTCACGGGTGGTGGCGTGAATGGTCAAGCCGACGCCATTAAGTTGGGCATTGCGCGCGCGTTAATGGTATTCAACATTGAGTTGCGAAAGAAGTTGAAGACCGAAGGATTGGTCAGCCGCGACTCGCGTTCTAAAGAGCGCAAGAAGTACGGACAAAAAGGCGCCAGAAAGCGCTTCCAATACAGCAAGCGGTAAAGCAGATTCCTCGGTCGTCCTCATCGCGCAAGCGCGACTGTGGACGGCTCGGAATGACGAAGTGTTTGAGCTAAAAGCCAGAAGCTAATAGCTAAGATCTGTTTTCAAAATTCTTCCCGTGCTCGCGTGCGGGTCGGGAATGGCAATCGGGAGCGAACGCGGCTCCTGATGCAGACTCAACGAGGAGGTTAATTGGCTAATATCACCATGAAGGAATTGCTCGAAGCGGGTGTTCACTTCGGGCATCAGACCAAGCGCTGGAATCCCAGGATGAAGGAATACATCTTCGGCGAGCGCAATGGGATTTACATCATTGACCTGCAAAAGACCCTGAAGATGTTCAAAGAGGCGTCGAAGTTTGTGCAGGATCTGGCGTCCGGCGGGAAGATTGTGCTGT
>DASYGR010000214.1:0-13025 GCA_035999525.1 Terriglobales bacterium | reverse complement strand
AGCAGCACTGCCGTTCCGAAAAGCGAACAGAAAAGCGCTCCGGAAAATCTTCCGGATGTAACTCGCGATAACGACGCTTCTGAACTATTCGCACGCGCAATAGCCCTGGAGGACGATCCGAATCACCAAGTCCAGGCTATTGCTCTCTACGAGCGAGTCGTTGATCTCGATTCCGATCACGCCGCCGCGCACATTAATTTGGGAACGTTGCATTACAATCGCCAGAATTACACCGCGGCGGAAGAACATTACCGCGCTGCGATCAAGATTGATCCGCGTTACGCGCTCGCCTATTTTGATTTAGGCAACGTGCTCGATGAGACTGGACGAATCACCGAGGCGGTCAAGACTTATACGGTCGCGCTGCAGCTCGCCCCCACATACGCCGATGCGCATTACAACCTGGCGTTGGCTTATGAAAAGCTGAAACAGCCGCGCAGCGCTCTGCGGCATTGGCGCGCATACGTCAAGCTGGACACCGCCGGTCCGTGGGCAATGCACGCGCGAAACCAGATTCAGCGCATTCTGCAAGCCGACGGCCTGCGGCTGATGCAAGGCGGCAAACGCAACTGATTAGCTATGGAGCGACGGGCATCCTCGCCCGTCAGGCCAGGGAGTCGTGGATTACTTAAGGACATGGCAATCCAGGGAAAAAGTCCCCTTCACCCCTGAAATTTTGCCTCGTACCCATGTAACTTGGCGTGCGCTTTTATCCTAATTAGGATCGCTTGACTGATCATTCAGTCCAGTAGGTGCGCAATGCCCTCCTCCGAAAATAATCGCCGATGGGAACGTTTTCCAGTTGACCTGCCGGTCGGAATCACCGTTTGCAATGGAACTTCCGAAATGGTCATTCCTGGTCTTGGATTGGAAATGAGCAAAGGTGGGATGTCGCTGTGCGCGGGCGCCCATCTCAACCCGGGAGACCTCACCGAAATCGAATTCATGACCTTGGGCAAAACCCGGGTTACAGCCGTCGTAAGAAACCGCGTGGGATACTGCTTCGGCCTGGAATTCCTAACCGAACTGCCCAACTAGCATTAAGCATTCAGACCTGTCCCTATGCGAACGTTGTTCGCGCCGTACCACTCGTCGAGAATTTTGGGATAAACTTCCTGCAAAGTACACTTTTCAGAATCAGATAGCGGCCTGAAAGTAGTTTCTTCGCTTTAATTATGAACGTCCTCGTTCTCAACTCCGGCTCAAGCAGCCAGAAGAGTTGTCTTTACCAGATTCAGCATGCTCCCCAAGGCGATCCACCGGAATGCATCTGGCAGGGAAAAATTGATTGGTCCGGCAAGGCTCCTGAAGTTTCCATACGATCGGCTCGCGGCGACTCCAGCGCGGGTGCCGCACGAAATACTGGTCGCGGCAGCGTTGTTGAGCGGATGCTCCAATCATTGTGGAGCGGTAAAACCAAAGCCGTCTCGGGTCCCTCGGAAATTGACGTTGTAGGCCACCGTGTCGTGCACGGCGGCCCGCGCTTTTTCGAGCCTGTATTACTGACCTCGGCCGTACGGACGGCAATCAAGAAAGTTTCCGTTTTTGCGCCACTCCACAATCGCGCCGAATTGGAAGGAATGGCAATCGCCAGCAAGCTTCTTGGAGCGGTACCTCAAGTCGCTGTATTCGATACTGGATTTCATCATGACATGCCTGCCTCGGCATCCACCTATCCTGGTCCCTACGATTGGCTGAAAGAAGGAATTCGCCGGTACGGCTTTCACGGAATCAATCATCAATACTGCTCCGAACGGACAGCCCAGTTGCTGCGTCGAAATCCGAATCGTTTGAGGATTGTCACGTGCCATCTGGGGAATGGCTGTTCCCTGGCAGCGATCAAGAATGGACGGAGTATGGATACCACAATGGGCTTCACTCCGCTCGAGGGCCTGATGATGGGCACGCGCCCGGGCTCTGTGGACCCTGGCATTCTTACATATCTGATGCGCCACAAAAAACTTTCGGGCGGGCAGATTGACGAGATCCTCAATCAAAAATCGGGCTTACTCGGGATATCCGGAATTTCCGGCGACATGCGCGACATTCTTGCGGCTGTCAAAAAACGTAACGCCCGCGCGAAGTTGGCGTTCGATATCTATATCCATCGCTTGCGACTGGGAATCGGATCAATGATCGCGGTTTTAGGCGGTATAGATGCCCTGGTGTTCACAGCGGGCGTTGGGGAAAATTCGCCCAAAGTTCGGTCCTCGGTATGCGAGAACCTGCTGTTCGCGGGAATTAAGCTTGACCAGAAGAAGAATCGCAAAATACCCCAAGATCAAAATATATCTGACCGGTCAGCAAGTGTCCCAGTGCTGGTGATTCACGCGGAAGAGGATTGGATGATCGCGCGGCAATGCTGGAGGCTGCTGCAAGAGAAGTCTCGTCCTATTAGCTAAACTCCCCGCTAAGCCGAACGGTTTTGAAGCGATGATTCGTTGGCCTTCCTTGCAAAATCTCCCAAGTCTGGGAACTTCGCCGGACCCACCATCGTACATCGCCTGAAAGAGGGAGATGGATATGCAAGATCTCGGGAAAAATACCGCAGTAAACTCAGCTCAAGGACTTCAGCCCCTTTTCGTGTCCGGATGTTCGCTGGCGATTATCGCGGCATTAGTGCTTGGTGTGGGAATCGGCAGCCATCTCGTGCTGCGGCACGCCGTTCAGACTTTACCCTTGTGGATTGTGATGACATTGGGGCTGAGACGATCCCGGGCTGCGGGCTGGGCAGGACTGCCAGTATTCCTGTTCTGGTTACTACTAATGGCGGCTATTTGGCTATACCTCCTCGGCTTGTCCAAAATGCTGAGCGGAAACTTTTCAACCCTGGAAATCGCAATGACTGTTGTTGTAGGAATAGCGTCGGCCATAGGTATTGTGGCATTCATTCAATTCAAGTCTCACCTTTCCCCATGGGGCATGGCGGGCATCTTCATCGTCCTCGCGGCAGTTCAAGTGCTTTGCTTTCGGCTTAGTTTTCTTCCCGCAATCGCACACCGGTGACAAAGTCCAACTCCTCTGCTTATTTTCACCGGATATTTTTCTCTGAGTGCCGCACCAAGGGTGTACGTTCAGGGTGTACAAAGGAGTATCTCTAGCCGGATGCACTGAATCGGGAGAATCCTCGTGGGGGCCACAACAGTTGTAAATAAAACTGACGTATCGGCAATACTCTCATCGGACGAATTGCGCAAGATTGATGCTTACTGGCGCGCCTGCAACTATTTGTCAGTTTGCATGATCTACCTTCGCGACAATCCTCTGCTACGCGAGCCGCTCAAGCCCGAACACATCAAAAATCGCCTGCTGGGTCATTGGGGATCCGATCCGGGACAGTCTTTTGTTTGGGTTCACATGAACCGCCTGATTAAAAAATACGACTTGAATGTCATGTACATTTCGGGCCCAGGGCACGGCGCTCCGGCCACGCTCAGCAACTCTTATCTGGAAGGACATTACTCGGAAATTTACCCGGACAAAAGTCGCGACGAAGCCGGGATGCTGAAATTTTTCCGGCAATTTTCGTTTCCGGGAGGCATCGGCTCGCACTGCACTCCAGAAACTCCGGGTTCCATTCATGAAGGCGGCGAGCTTGGGTATTCCATTTCGCACGCCTATGGCGCCGCGTTCGATAATCCCGATCTCATCGTGACCGTGATGGTCGGCGACGGTGAAGCGGAGACCGGGCCTCTCGCAACTTCCTGGCATTCGAACAAATTTCTAAATCCGATCCGCGACGGAGCTGTGCTTCCAATCCTGCATCTCAATGGATACAAGATCGCGAATCCAACGATTCTGGCGCGTATTCCACATGAAGAATTGGAGTCGCTGCTGATGGGATACGGCCATAAGCCGTATTTCGTCGAAGGCGACGATCCTCACACGATGCATCAGAAGATGGCTTCGACACTAGAGCAATGCGTCCTTGAGATTCGTGCGATCCAGCAGCATGCGAGGTCCACAAGAGACACTACGCGACCGCGATGGCCGATGATCGTCCTTCGCTCTCCGAAAGGCTGGAGCGGACCGAAAGAAGTTGACGGACACAAGGTGGAAGACTACTGGCGCGCCCACCAGGTTCCAGTGCTCGACCCGGTAACAAATAAAAAGAGCCTGAAGATCGTCGAAGACTGGATGCGCAGTTACAAACCCGAGGAACTATTCGACGCCAAGGGTTCCCTGATATCGGAACTCCAGCAACTCCCGCCTACTGGCGATCGGCGCATATCGGCGAATCCTCATGCGAATGGTGGACTCCTGCGCAAAGAGCTTGACCTTCCAGACTTTCGCGACTACGCGGTGAAAATGAAATCGCCCGCCGCACTGTACGCCCCGCCAACCGATGTGTTGGCGCATTTCCTCGCCGAGGTGATGCGGCGCAATATGAATTCTTTCCGCGTCTTCGGTCCCGACGAAACAGCTTCTAACCGTTTACAGGCCATTTATGCCGCGTCGAAAAAAACCTGGCTGGCGGAATACAAACCGGAAGACGCCGACGGCGGCGAGCTCGACGTCAGCGGGCGCGTGATGGAAATACTGAGCGAGCACACTCTTGAAGGCTGGTTCGAAGGCTACGTGCTGACCGGACGCCACGGCTTTTTCTCAACGTACGAAGCTTTCGTGCACGTCATCGACTCCATGTTCAACCAGCACGCAAAGTGGCTGGAGAAAGCTAAGAAAGAACTCGACTGGCGCGCGCCGGTGCCTTCCATCAATCTTCTTATAACGTCTTTGGTATGGAGGCAGGATCACAACGGCTTCACTCATCAGGACCCAGGGTTCCTCGACGTGGTCACAAACAAGAGCCCGAATGTGGTTCGCATTTATCTGCCTCCCGACGCGAATTGTTTACTGAGCGTGGCCAATCACTGCCTGCGCTCGCGTGATTACGTCAACGTCATCGTCGCCGACAAGCAGGATCATCTCCAGTACCTGACCATAAACGAAGCCGTGACGCATTGCACAAAAGGCATCGGCATTTGGGATTGGGCTTCCAGCGATAACGGCGAAGAACCCGATGTGGTCATGGCTTGCGCCGGCGACATCGCGACCATGGAATCCGTTGCCGCCGTCGCCATCCTGAAAGAACACTTTGCCGATCTGAAAATCCGCTTCGTCAATGTCGTTGACCTGTTCCGCCTCATGCCTGAGTCAGAGCATCCCCACGGACTTTCCGATCGAGACTTCGATTCTCTTTTCACCATTGACAAGCCGGTAATCTTCAACTTTCACTCCTACGCGTCGCTGATTCACAAGCTGAGCTACCGGCGCCGCAATCACGACAATATTCATGTCCGCGGATACAAAGAGAAGGGCAACATCAACACCCCACTCGAACTCGCGATCATCAATCAGGTGGACCGCTTTGATCTAGCCATAGACGTAATTGACCGCGTCCCACGCCTATCTGCCATCGGCGCTCACGTAAAAGAATGGCTCAAAGGGCAAATCATCGAAAGCATCAATTACGCCCACGCTGAAGGCACTGATAAAGAAGAAATACGAAACTGGAAATGGCCCCCACCGAAATAGGTCTCGCAAGAATTGACTCATCTCTACTGGCAGTCTATGGACGAAGAGGTGAGTAATTTACATGTTACGGGTCATTCCGCGGTTGTTAGGTGGATGAACGAGGTTGGTATATATGCCCTCCAACACTCGGCTCCAGCAGGCCAATGGCTTTGGAAACCCGGGGACAGACGCGGGACCTTCCCCAGTTTTTCCGAAACCAACTCGGATACGTCCAGTCTGCGTCCGCTTTTTCCTCGCCTGCCCTTCCTACTGTTGACCTCATTTTCCAAATGCCGCATAACTAGTAAAGAACATCCAGAAGAAGTCAAAAATGGCCCTGCCTTATCCAGATTTATCCAATTCGCTCGTAACTCCTTTACCGAACGGATTTTGCCCGCAACTCACTCATTCCAAAAGATCAGAATTCTCGGGCACCTCTAAATCTATGATTCCAATATACCGACCACCGGGGGGTAGGGGAGGGGAGGGGAAAGAAGGGCGTGCATTTTCTAAATTGATTTCATCCCAGCGCCGGCAGCATCGGCTACTTGGGTTGCAATGCTATGAGGGTTTCCATTAAGTAGTACTGGCCGTAAATCAGCATTCCATCCTGAGGCCTGGTTCCGCTGCCATGCCGGAGGATTCCCGGAGGCGAGTTATCGCCCCGATAACTCGGGCTCAAGTAACGGTCAATCAGGGAGTGGGTGATTCGTTCGGCCTGCTGCCTGTAGGCTTGCGCCTTCTGCGGATCTTGCGTCACAGCGGAGAGTTGCAGCAATCCATCGGCGATGATCGCTGCCGCAGATGTATCGCGGTTCCGGTACATTACGCCCTCGTCCGCGAAGTCATACCAGGGAACGCCGTCGTCCGGCAGTTCGCGAATCACGAAGTCAGCAATCTGCTGCGCCGTTTGCAGGAATCGCGGATCATGAGTTTCGCGGAATGCGACGGTAAATCCGTAAAGCGCCCAGGCCGTGCCACGTGACCAGCTCGTCTCCCACGAATAACCCTGATGTGTGTGGTAGAACACACGCTCGCCAGGTTGGGCACGGTTGGGAAAATTAAATGGATCGTTGTTCGGACTGCCACCATGCAGGTCGAATGCCTGACGGTTGTCGCCCGGATTGTAATGAACCGATTGGATGATCGAGCCATCCCGACGCATCAGCCATTCTGCGGCACGCAGGGCGTGCTTTGCCGCAATTTCGCGGTACTTGGCATCACCGGTTTCGCGACTCGCCCACCACAGGATTTGCAGGTTCATCATTGTGTCAATGATGGTGTCGTCTCCACCCGGACCCCACGCCGGGATCAATTCTGTGACCGGATTGAACATGCTAACCAGCCTGTCCGCTGCACGGAGTCCGCTGGCGCGAAGAGTAGGATCGTGCGTTTGCTCGAATCCGGCAACCGAGGAGTAGAAATAGAGGAAGCCCGCGTCATGGTTTTGCACTGGCTCCGCTCCCAACATTCGCGATGTCCATAACTCGGCCCAGCGGCGATATTTTTCGTCGTGAGTGCGGGCGTACATCTTCCACAATTCGGCAGTCCAGAAGCCGCCCGTCCAGAAAAATCCTTTTTGCGGCTGCCATTCTCCTGTCTGGTTGTTGCCGTCGGTAAAAAACCCCGAACCACTTTGTGCGGTTACGCTTCCAGATGGGTTGGCCGAAATAATTGGTTCCCACTTGGTGGCGGTACGGTCAATTTCGCTTTGCAGCAAATTGAGGGCCTGCGCGTAGGTGCGCGAATCACTAGCATTGTGCGCATCTGGAGGAGGTGGCTGTACTTCCGGCGCGGTAGAAAGAATCGTTACCCTTGCCGGAGACTTCATCCGCGCGCCCACCTGTTTCACGAGATTGATTAATTCATCCTGGGTCGTGATGGCATCAGCGCCGGCTACGCGCGCAACGTAATCACGCATCTGAGGAGCGGTGCCAACTGAAACGGGATCGTTGGAGCCTTCCTTGTCCCAGGCCGCCAGGGCATACCAACTCGCCGAGCCGTTTTTGAGTGGGAAAGTGACAAGGTAATCTTTTGCGTCTTCATTCGCGACGGCTTCCGTTCCCGGCGTCATGATGACTGCAAGCCCCAGGTTTGTCCCCTTCATGATCGGGGATGTCGCTTTGTCGCCGCCCTCAACCACCTGCTCTCCCCACATGGCGAGCCATTGAGGATCTTCAGCAGAACTTGAGCGGAGGACTGGGATATTCTGTTGCCGGGTCAATCCCGTGGCAAACACAACCCCGGCGTCGTCGGAAGAGATCGTCTGCATGAATCCACGTTCGCCCGACCACTGCGTGATCCGGCACTTCAGGTTTATACTCTTGCCGTCCACTTTCCAGCTTTTGTAGGTCAACTCGACTATCGCCCGCACGGGTCCCGTCGAGATGATGCGCCAATCGCGGCTATCCACATTTGAGACGTGAACTGCGGCTCCGTTCGCCCAACCGGCAACGGCTCCGATTCCGAGAGCATCCGCCACCAGGTAAATGTCTCGCCCATCAGGCGAGGCGTTATGGTAAATGTATCCGGGCGTCGCGTATCTCTTGAGCTGAAGGCTGGGTCGGGTCTTTCCGTACAGGTCAATGGCGTTCCGCTTATCGAAATAGAGACGAAAAGCATTGCGCTCCGACTCCCAACCTATGCCGTCAATCTTTTTCGTGAACAGCGCATCGGTTCGAGGAGGATAATCCCCGCGCAAGCGAAAGATGTGGTCCGGTGGTCCCCAGGTAATGGTCACAATTCGTGTCTGATGCGGCTTGAGATCAATTTGGAATGCCAGTTCATCTGGATTGAAGTCTCCCTCTAAATCATCAATTTGTGACGGAAGTTCGGTGGTCCTCAGGGCAGCGGCATCTTCTTCTCGTGTGCTCGCGTCACTGGTGGTGACGATTTGCGATCCCGCGTAAAAGCTTGGAGCAATCTTCTTGAGCTCGGAAATTGAGAGAACAATATCTTCGGCTGGGCGGTTCTGGTCTGTCGGATTCGTGACCGCGAGCTTGATGCACTGGAGATGCGGCTCCGCAAGCGCCGGACTTGCTGAAAAACAGCACAATAAGGCAGCAAAATAGACCAGTTTTTCAAATTTGTTCATCACGATTTGAAGCCCACGGTGCAGTGTGAAAAAATCGTGCACTAGTTCCGGCTCGCTTCCAGCCCCGAACCGGACTGGGAGAATTCCGGCTGCACGTTCACGACGCCAAACTGGCGGTCTTGTTTTTCGCGGTGCGCGGCCATGGCCCACAGAAAGCCGATTCGATGCCCCGGCGCCGCCACGTTGGGATGAAATCCGCGGGGCATCAGCACCGCATCGCCATCGCGAACGATTGTGGCCAGTTCTGGCTCGTTCGTGTTCGTGTATACGAACTGAACGCCAAACGCCGGAGCAGGCATATAGATATAGACATACATCTCCTCAAGCATGGCGGCGTGCTCATGAGGAGGCCAACTAGTCCAATTTCCGGGATCGGAGATGGTCAGACCGGCCACCAGCCTACCGGCTTGCACATTCTTCCCGAGCAGGATGTTCAAATCGCGGGTGGTCGCTGGGCCTCCGGCAACGAAATGCAGAGAATTGTCATTTTTGATATCCGCATAGTGCACAACTTGCAGCGGATACTCCCCTTCCACTTCCGCTGAGAATTCAGCGATATCAGCGGAGGACTGGGTCTCCATACGGATGTTGGACCCGCGAGGAATGTACACGGAATCACGCTCGGACAGCACGAAGCTCTGGTTCCCAACTTTCACGGCTACGTCGCCGGAAAGACAGATGAGCGCAGTTTCGTGATCTCCATCGTCAAATTCCACGGCCGATGTGGACATATCTTTTTCTAGCAAAGTCCGCGCATAGCAGAGGTGCTTCATGGTGCTGTTCTGCGGAGTGATGAAGACTTTCCTACCCTTATGTGTGTTCGTCCGGCGGAAGATGTTACCCTCCCGCAAGACCGGATCGTTAAAAGCAACGCTCATCCTCTACTCCTATTTGCGATTTATTGCTCCGCTTTTTTAACCTTCACAACAAAGTAAAGCATAGGAGCTTTTATGTCTTTCATCCAGTGAGGCACACCGGCCGGGATGACCATGACGTCTCCGGCCCCGACTTCATGGGGGTCGCCGCCTTCTATGGAGGTTCCCCTGGGCTCATCGGAACTTGTCATCGTCTGGCCGATAACTTTGCCGCCCGTTATGATCGTCGCGCCTCCTTCGACGATGTAGAAAACGTCGGCGTACTTTGTATGCACCTCGACGGATCCCGCTTCGGTTCTTTGGGCAGTCATTACCTTGTAGTTGCTGGAGTTGATGAGGGTCCCTCCTTTGGCGAAAGAGGCCATCACTGCGTCCCTCGAAAATACTCTGACTTCGGAATTCTCAGACGATGGGGTGGTCGGGTTGGCGTTCTGCATCTGGCACACTGCTGATGCGGCAAATATAGCCACACCTAGAATAACGACGATTGTCCTTGATTTCATTTTGCTGCCTTCTCTCTTGGATTGAACTGTGGCGTCTGCGGCGCGGACCAATTTCGGGTGCGGTCGGGACACTCCAGTGTACGGAAATGGAGAGCAAAAATCCGGATCGCAATGCAAGTCCGGCCCGAAAAACAAAGCAAAAATTGGTGGGCAGTGCAGGACTCGAACCTGCGACCTCCTGCTTGTAAGCACTGGTCGCACGAAGAGCCAACACTTTAGATGAGTTTGGATACGTTCACATTTGTTAGCAAACATGCGGGGCACAGTACTCCGCAACCCTGGGAAACTCAATGCATCCAAACAGCCACTGCGCACAAAATTGGGCACAAAACTTGCGCACGGAGAGGAAAGCAGTTCAATGTCTAACTTTTTGGTATGAGCATGGCGTTAATTCCCTCCAGCAATGGATTCTTCGAGGAAGGTGCGATATGCATCATCTCGTCCAGCGAAACCAGCTGCGGCGTATACTCGGCAGCCTTCTTGCGCAACTCCTCGAAGCCGAGGGTGTGCCGAGAAACATAATCGGCGGCATGCAAATTTTCTTCGATAAGGACGTGCATCATTCCCAGCGCAAGTTGGGGCCAATCCGAGTTAACCACGCAATCCCTGATTTGAAATGGACGACGCCGAGCGATTAGAGTCAGCGGTTCCGATCACATCTTAAGGAGCGTTGCCGATGAGGCCGCGGGTTGCGGTCCACACGTTTTGTTTGGTCGCGGTATTTGTGCTGCTCGCCGCCAAGCGCGGGGAGGCACAGACCGCCGCGGTGACTCGCTTTCCGGCGAACAACGCAGTGCGTGTCAATCCCGACACGCATCTGGTTCTGACGTTCTCGAGCCCTCCCGCTCTGGGGAAATCTGGCCAGATTCGGATTTACGACACAGCCGATCACCATCTGGTGGATACACTCGACCTGAGTATTCCGGCGGGGCCAGATCCCTCGCGGCGCTTGAGCGGCCCGCAGCCGCCAGGGATTCCCCTGGATCCAGCTGTTCCTACTTCGCCCACCACCACCACGCCAGCAGTGAGAATGACGCCCGCCGATCTGCACAATTATCAGCTCACGACCATAGGCGGACTGCCGGAGTTTCACTTTTATCCGGTCATTATTCATGACAACGTGGCGACGATCTACCCGCACAACAACGTCTTGAAGTACGGGCATAAATACATCGTGCAAATTGATCCAGCCGTTCTCACCGTTGCCGGCGGCGGCTTCAGGGGGTTCACAAACGATCGCGGCTGGCGTTTCACGACGAAAGCAGCGCCGCCACCCGCGGACTCTGCCCGCGTTGTAGTTTCGGCCGACGGCAGCGGCGATTTCAACACCGTGCAGGGCGCGGTTGATTTTGTCCCCGACAATCCGGCGCATCGTGCGACTATCTTTATTAAGAATGGCAATTACGAAGAAATTGTTTTTTTCCGCAACAAGGCCAAAATTACTTTTCGCGGCGAGGACCGCGACAAAGTCCAGGTAGGCTACGGCAACAACAGTGCGTTTAATCCGCCGATGCCGGGGCCGAATCGCCGCTGCGCTTTCTCAGTGTATGAATCAACTGGGATTGAGCTCAGCAATTTTATGCTGAGCAATTACTACTTCGGCCAGGCAGAGGGGCTGCTGGTATACGGTTCGAAGAACATCGTGAGTCACATGACCATCAAAGGTTCGGGCGACGCGCTGAATTTACGCGGCACCGTCTATATAGCCGACAGCACGATCATCGGCGACGGCGACACGATTCTCGGCGTCGGTCCGGCATTTTTTCGCCACTGCGAAATTCGGTCGAGAGGGCCTTTCATGTGGATTCGCAACACGGAGGCGAACCTCGGCAACGTCTTCGTCGATTGCACGTTTACGGCGATCACGCGGCCCCTGCCGTCGAGCCCGGCGACTGCTCCTGTGCGAAACCTCCTCTCGCCGGTGCTGGCGCGGCTACCGAACAATCACGGCCTCAACTATCCTTACGCCGAGGCCGTACTCATCAATTGCCGTCTCGAGGGCATTCCGCCGGTCGGGTGGGGACCGATTGACGGCGACACCACGCATCTCCATTTGTGGGAATTTCACAGCACCGATGGCGACGGCCATCTCGTTGACACTTCGCAGCGGCATCCCGCGTCGAGACAATTGAGCGGGCCGCAGGACGCGCAGAGCATTGCCAACTACAGCGATCCCACATTTGTCCTCGATGGCTGGACGCCGGTCATGGACCAGTAACCCGGTCCGGTAGCCAGATGTAGCCGCAGCCCGGCCTGCTTACGACTCGCATCGTCAATCGCTTTCAGGGCGAGGAAATAAGGTCGCTATTGATCTCAAGCAACCTTCAGGCCGTTTGGAACTAGCGGCAGAGAGTGTAAACGCACGCCCGCTGCGTCGAAAATGGCATTCGCGATCGCTTTGGCGAGACCGATCAGCGGGCACTCGCGCCCCGGCCGAAGAAATATCTTTGCGGTCAAGCAGGACGGTCTCGATAACCGGAAGATCGCCGAAACGTGGAACACGATATTGTGACATCCTGCCATTAAGAATTTTCCAGTCAAATCAAGCAATTCGCGCATCCATCACTTCAATTCCAGAGCGGCTGAACGTTTCGCATTGCGAACATCGCGTTGATGACATTCAGCGTCTCAAGATGTGTTAATTTGCACGCTGTTGTTCCAAGGTAACAGCTGGAGATTTTTTATCGGGATTTCGCAGTACGAAACGCAGTGGCCCCGTATAAATGATATAGTTTCGCGCTAGGACGGTTATCCATGGACCCCGAAGTCCGTCGCCGAGACCCCTACCTTGTTAAGTCGGTTGTGCATTCCTCTCGATTGCTAGCTGCATTTCGTTCGATCGGAGAAGCATTGTCTCTCCGCGAGGTTGCATCCCGTAGCGGTCTCCCAAAGACAATGGCGTTTCGCCTGCTTTACACGTTGGAGAAATGCGGGATGGTGGAAAAGGTTGGCGAGAATCTATATCAATCCTGCCTTCGGCCATACAAGCAAAGACTCTATCGGCTGGGATACGCTGCCCAGGGTACCGACTACCAGTTC
>DASYGR010000205.1:0-4057 GCA_035999525.1 Terriglobales bacterium | reverse complement strand
GCCGTGGTTCCAAGCCTCATGCTGCACTGCCCACGAATGGTTGGTCGAAGGGATTTTTTGGGCGCTGGTGGCACGCGTGTCCAGATGGAAAGGAAGAACATACCCTTTCGGATTTTCTGAGTCTGGCTGATAAAAAACCGGCCGCTTCGTCGAGTACAACTTCATCGCATGCGGATCGCTGAATCCGCGCACGCCCGGCATCGTGCCAAAATAATGATCGAACGAGCGGTTCTCCTGCATCAGCAGCACTACATGCTTAATGTCTTTGAGAGACGCATGCCGCGGCGGTTCTTGCGCTAACACACGTGCTAAATTCCTTGGCAACAATGCCTGTGCTGCCGCCGCTCCAGCAATCCCGGCAGCGCCTCTCAGCAATCGCCGCCGCGTCAGGAATCCGATAGGTGTCGCCGAATCGCCCAGTTTGTCATTCTTCATCAGCACGATCCTTACGCGAGAAAATGGAAAACGTAGAAGTATACCCACCCGCAAGTCCGCGATCAGATGAGTGGTAGGTTAAAAAACGATGTCGGCAACGAACAAAAACCCGGTCGCGCTCGGGTATATAAAGATATCCCGCGCCACGAAGACCTGAAATGGATCAAACTTTCGCGATGGTGCGATCCGCTCGGGACGACAGAATTTGAAAAGCGGCACCTCGAATCCGCCGACCCAGCAAACTATTTAGGCATCGGTATTGATAAAGCCTTGCCCGCGCCACGCTCGGCAATCCAAATCGTGTCGCCGACAGGTTCGACTCCGGTTGGTGTGTTGAGTCCATCCTTGATCACGGTCACGCTTGCCTTATCGCCATTTACGGTGAGAACGGAGATTTTGCCGCTGCCATTTTCTGCGACGATGAGCTTCCCGTTCGCTGCACGCATGCCATCCGGCCCTTTTATCGGCTGGTCCATCCAGATATCTACAGGTGGCCCCGGGTTGCCGGTGGCATCCACGGGGATGCGGTAGAGCTTGTTGAAGAACACGTTGTTCACATAGAGCGTGCCATCCAGGAAGGTGATGCCATCGACGCCATTAAGCGTTCGATGCTCCAGGTAAAGTTCCGCGGTGGACGCTCCGGCAGGCAGCCTGAAGATTCTGCCAGGCACGGTGTCAGTAATGTAGAGCGCCTTATCCGGTCCGATCGTAAAATCGTTGCAGACATTGTTATCCCCGGGCAGGTTCCAGCGAATCTTCGGCGCGCCAGTAGTGAGATCAAAGCTTCTCAGTGCGGTATGCCGCCGTACCGGAGTCGTGTTCGGCACCGGCGTCAGTTGACATGCCCACAACGTATTAGTGGCGGCGTCCGCCAACATGCCAAAGAAGAACGTCCCTGGGCCTTCTGCGCTGGCATCAATAAACTTCTCCGCTGTAGAGGAACCCGGACGCACCTTATAGACGAATGGCGAACTGGCGCTGCCGACAATCAGCACGCCGCCCGGCGCCATGGTCAAACTTTCCGGCTCCGATTTCGCGTCACCGATCAGGACTTCCGCTGTGGCCTTTGTTTGCGCGAACATCGCTTGCGCAAAACTCATACTGATGACGAGGACAACACACGCAGCAAGACATCGAGGGTACGAGATAGGCATTGTCAATTCTCCTCAGAATCGGTCTTTTGATGGCGTTCATCATAATTCATAAGACGTCTCGAGGCGGGTAGCTTATTCAGGCCAGTTGGCTGGCGTGGAGTATTTGTTTACCCAGGCAGGGTCTGAAGAATCGGGGACCTTCCGTCTGTGCCGACATTTCGAGCGCAGAATTACTGCTCATTTCTTTTCTGGCGAGGCGCTAAATTTCAGCAGCATCTGGCGACTAACATCGTCTCCGGGATCAATCTGCAAAGCGCTCTTCAGCACTTCCGTAGCTTTTGCATCGTCGTTCAGCACTGAGTAAGCGTATGCCAGATTATGGTATTGAGCTGTGTCAAAAGGGTCTATTTTTATCGCCTCGTTCAACAATTCAATGGCAGCCGGCACGTTATCCTCCTCCATTCGCAACCGGGCCAGGTGGCTTCGAACTGCCGCATACTTTGACCCGGCGTCAATGGCCCGTTGCAGAGCTTGCACGGCGCGGTCGTGCTCTTCTGGGCGTGTCTCGCTAACGGCAAGGGCGTAAGCGGTCTGGACTTCAGCATCTGCCGGAAGTTCGGCCGCGGCTTGCTGCAACAGTTCAAAACCTTTGACCGAAAATTCGGGGAACGGTCCTGTTAATTGCGAATAAGCCAGCGCCATATTTCGCAAATTTGCCAGCGCCTGGTTTGAAGGCGGCGGCCTCGTACCGTAGATCAAATCCTGATCCTTCAACGAACTTGCCCGTAGTGCGGCAGGAACCTCTGAGGAATTCCGCAGAACGCGATGATCGGTTAGGGACGCATGGCCGACGTTCTCGGTGCTCTGCTTCGGCATGTGGCATGAAATGCAATTGTCCGGCGGTGAGGTCGCTTGCCGCCGCGCGTTTGATTCCGTGCAATGGTTGGTGGTGTGGCACGTCATGCACCGTTCGCGGTAAAACGCCACCGCCTCATCGCCGTGTAGTTGAACGTGAGGATCATGGCACGAAATGCAACCGAGGCGCCCGTTGCTGCCCGCCCAGCACCGGCTCATCTTCATTTGCTCGAATTGTCCGAGCGCCATGAAATGACTCCCCTTAATCGCCGGAGAAACTGAAAAAATAGCTACTATGTCCCCCAACGGTGTCCCCGGCCTGAAATCGAGAAAGTTCTTGCCGGGTTGCAGCACCCGGGCATCTCCGGAAAAATGACACTGCGCGCAGACATCGTCTCGCACATCAGTAGGCAGCTTCCGCGGATTTACGATTGACCAATCGGTTGACTCCTGCTGATAAGTGCCCGACATCGCGTCTTGCGTGCGTTCCGCCACATGAATTTCCCCAGGTCCATGGCAGCGTTCGCAGCCAATCTTCAAGAATCGGAAAGGGGGCCGCTGAAAACGCGTTTGACTTCCAGGGACCAGTTCGGGCCACCCCGTGTGACAGTCCACGCACAAATCAACCACGCGCCGGGTAAAGCCGTGAAAAGTTCCGTCAGCGTACCCGGGCGTGAGGTCCCAGCCTCGAATGTGGGTGTAATAGGAGATGGGCGCGACGAACAGTGAATCTCCTTTAGTGACGAGATAGCTGATGCCAAGATCCCCTGCGCCTACGCTGTAAGCAATGTCGTGTGCCTCGGAGTAAACGATCCTGCCTTCGGCATCCCGCTCCGAAACCTTTTGGATGACCTTGCCATCTCGAGCATAGATCGAATACGTCTGATTTTTTTTTGTGATCTCGACGGGTTTCGTAAGTTCGCGCGGATCTTCAGTCGAAGGAATCGAAGCGGACTTCCCCATTCCGGTCTGCTTGAACTTTGCGTAGATCAAGCCGTGACACTGCTTGCAGGCTTCATCTCCAACATATGCCACGTTGGGCTTCGTGTTTATATTTTGTTGCGGCAACCTCGTCCGGGCAGGTTGCGTTGGCGAACTCTGTTGCGCTTCCGCCATGCATATGAAGAGAACCAGTCCCACCAGCCAGAGGCCGCGGACGCAATTCTTGAGTACACAAGCGGAGCTTCGGTGAGATGGAACCGGGGAATGCTCTCCCACGGTAACGTGACAGGGATCGGCACCCGGAGAAAACAAACGTCTGTGCCAGTTCATGGAGTCGAGGGATTTTTCGTTTCGGACTAGACTCTCTCGAATAGCTTCGAAAAGCTGGTTCGCACTACCCTTCCGACTTTCTCAATATTCACCAGCGCTTCGATCATATGAAGGGGAAGGTGGCACGAGGTCAAAGAAAGCAAACTTATGTAAAGTTGTGTAATCCGTGTCACAAAGTTGTCAGAAACGCAGCGTCGTTTACAGCGTGAGAACCGGGAAGCAAAATCTCCTTTTTTGCCACACTATTCAAACTGAGGGTGCCTGTAGATGATCAAGAGGTTGTACCCGGTTCGGAGCGGCTGATGGGTGGCTGGTATTGAAGGCTACCATGAGGACGCTCGTGGTTGTAGTAGTGGGTCCAGGGGGCGAGGGAGAGGTTGCGTTGATTGGAGTCGGGCCAG
>DASYGR010000160.1:0-6303 GCA_035999525.1 Terriglobales bacterium | reverse complement strand
GACAGCACGCCCACATCTGCGGTGCGGCTGAATCCCGATGTGCCGGCGGAACTCGAGCGCATCATCAACCGGGCTCTCGAAAAGGATCGAAACCTACGCTACCAGCATGCTTCCGAGATGCGAGCGGAAATGCAACGGCTGAAGCGCGACAGTGATTCGGGGCGGGTCGCGGCGGCGAGTTCCGCGAAGGTTGACGCGACCCCGGCACCGATTTCCCAGATGTCTTCGCTCTCGTCCACTGCGGCCTCTACTCCGATTTCGTCCGCGTCCACAGCACCGGCTTCGGCTGCGGGAACCAGCGCTGCTGTTTCATCTCGCAAGATGCCGTGGAAGGCATTGGTCCGTGCCGCGGGGCTCGTAGCTGCATTGATTTCTGATGGTTTGTACTATCGGTCGGCCCATGCGGCTGGGCTCACCGAGAAAGATACCGTCGTGCTCGCCGACTTCGCCAATACGACAGGCGACCCGGTATTCGACGAAACTTTGAAGCAGGCACTCGCCGTGGACCTCGACCAATCGCCGTTCCTGCGGGTGATGCCGCCAGCTCGAATCCGAAAGACGCTCACTTTTATGGGCCGCTCCCCCGACGAGCGCCTCACCAATGATTTGGCGCGGGACGTGTGCCTGAGGGTTGGCAGCAAGGCGATGCTTTCAGGATCCATAGCCAGCCTTGGCTCGCAGTACGTGCTCACGTTGAATGCGGTCAATTGCCAGAGCGGCGATTCCCTTGCGCAGCAGCAGGCGGAGGCATCGCGTAAAGAACAGGTCCTGTCCGCGCTCGGCAGCGCTGTCTCGAAATTGCGCGGCACCCTCGGCGAGTCACTTGCCTCGGTGCAAAAATTCGATGTGCCTATCGAGCAGGTCACCACCGCATCGCTCGATGCCCTGAAGGCTTTTGCGATGGGAAATGCCGAGTTCGATCACAGACGAGAAATGGCGGCGTTGCCGTTCTATCGGCGGGCCGTCGAACTCGATCCTAACTTCGCCTGGGTTTACGCCCGCATGGGAACAATCTACTCCAACGAAGGCGAGTTGGAACCGGCGAAAGTGTACACCCGCAAGGCCTACGAACTAAAGGACCGCGTCAGCGAGAGGGAAAAGCTTTACATTACAGAGCATTACTTCCAGACCGTTACCGGTGAACTCGACAAAGAGATTGAGACTTTGGAACTTTATGACCGAACGTATCCCTCCGACAATGTTCCCGGCAACAATCTAGGGATCGCCTACGCGCAGATTGGCGAGTATGAAAAATCCGCGGAAGTTGCGCGTCACAGCCTGCTTGCTGATCCAAGCGCAGGCAGCGGATCCCTGACTCTGGCCCATGCCTATGCCGCGTTGGGCCGCCCCGACGAGGCTCGGCAAACGGTAGATCAGGCGCTGAAGCAAATCCCAAATTCAGAAGATGTTCACCGGAGCGCCTTGTCGCTGGCACTCACATTCGACAAAGCCGATGAGGCTCAGAGCCAGTTAGCCTGGGCCAAGGGCAAGCCCGGCGAATTTAGATTCCTCATTATTCAAGGGCACGCTCTGCAAAGGGCAGGCAAGCTGCGATTGGCGAACGATCTGACGCAGCAGGCGCTGGAAATGGAAAAAGGCCAGAATCTGAAGGAAGTGGAATCCGCCGATTTGGGGCAGCTTGCCATGGTTCAGGCTGATTTCGGCTCCTGTGAACAAGCCCGGGAGAATGCTGCAAAACTACCCACCAGCACCATGATCCCGGCTATCTTCGGGGGATTTGTGTTCGCCACGTGCGGCGAAGCGGCGAAGGCTGAAATCGCGGCCACGAACCTCGACAAAGAATATTCTCTGAATACCCTCGTCCAGAGGTTGGCTATACCTGAAATCCGTGCCCGGATCGAGCTTCAGCGAGATAATGGTACGAAAGCCATTGAGCAGTTGCGACCCGCCGAGGCGTATCAATTTGGCTTCGTGGCAAATGGCGAGCCAGCCTACTTGCGCGGTCTCGCGTATCTCCAGACGAAACAGGGTCCGCAGGCCGTAGCCGAGTTCCAGAACATTCTCGATCACAAAGTGGCGCTCGGTTTGTCGCCCTACGTACCTCTGGCGCGTCTCGGCCTGGCGCGGGCCTACACTCTTTCAGGCGATTCCGTAAAAGCTCGCACTGCATACCAGGACTTCTTCACCGCATGGAAGGATGCCGATCCCGACGTTCCAATTTTGAAGCAGGCGAAGGCGGAGTACGCGAAACTGCAGTAATTACTCGCGTATTTTCAGGGATGCTTCTTTGGCGAGGTAACTTTTTCTCTTGAACCAATCTTCCATTGCTTCTTTTAGTTTGTCCAGGGGAACATTTTTTCCGATTTCCATTTGGCCGTCCGCGATGGGCAGAGTGTCGTCGAACACGGTGGCATTGGTGAAGCTTCGCATGGAAAAATTGTCGAGCCACTTTATGGGGCAGGGAAGGAGCTTGCCGTTATTTTCGTATTCGATGCGGATTTTACGGGCGAACATGGAATGATTTAATCACATTATTTCTAATAGGTGACTTGTGTCCTATTGGCGGGCCGGGACGCGCGGCGCTCCATCGCCAGACTGGCCGATCCTAGCGTAAGATACGTTGGCTTTTGTGGCGGTGAACTTAACTTGTAAGGAGAATTCCCATGGCAAACACGGCCTCTGGCACTACTGCTGTTCTCGCGAACCGGTGGGGCATTGCTGTGGCGGGCGTCATCATGCAGATTGGCTTGGGCGCGGTTTATGCGTGGAGTGTTTTTCGCATCCCGCTGACCAAGGCGTTTGGGTGGACGATCTCGCAGGTGACACTGACGTTCACGATCGCGATCCTGGTTCTGGGATTCGCATCGTTTGTTGGCGGGCTGTGGATGCGCAAATCCGGGCCGCGCACGGTGGCGGTGG
The DNA here is from genome assembly GCA_035999525.1 of Terriglobales bacterium. Taxonomy (GTDB): domain Bacteria; phylum Acidobacteriota; class Terriglobia; order Terriglobales; family Acidobacteriaceae; genus PALSA-188. The sequence goes on along the minus strand of DASYGR010000160.1, from coordinate 3,423 downwards.
CGGGCGGAATTTTCTATGGCGTCGGAGTCTCGCTGGCGTACTTCTCTTCGAATGGATTGTGGTGGCTCTATCTCACTTATGGGTTGTTGGGCGGCATCGGACTAGGGTTGGGATATATCGTGCCGGTGGCAACGCTGGTGAAATGGTTTCCTGACAAACGCGGGATGATTACAGGCATAGCGGTGGCGGGATTTGGTGCGGGGGCGTTAATTACCGCGCCCATCGCAACTCGCCTGATCGTGAGTGTGGGAGTGCTGAAAACCTTCGCTGTGCTCGGCATCGCTTATCTGATTGCGGTTACCGGAGCGGCGTTGTTTATGAAAGACCCTCCGGATGGTTATGTCCCGGCGGGCTGGTCGCCCAGCGCCGCGCAAAAAAAGCAGCGTTCGACGAAAGCCTACACGTTGGGAGAAGCAGTCGCGACGTGGCAATGGTATGCGCTATGGGCGTTGTTGTTTTTGAATGTAACGGCCGGCATTGCCATCATTTCGCAGGCGGCTCCCATGGCCGAGGAAATTACGGGAGTGACCGCCGCAGCGGCTGCGGGGATGGTGGGACTTATTTCAATCGCAAATGGCGCGGGACGTTTTCTGTGGGCATGGTTTTCAGACTTGATTGGACGACGCTGGGTATTCTTTCTAATGTTTTTGATTCAAGTGGTAATCTTTTGGGTGTTGCCTCGCATCACGGATTTCTCTACGTTCTCGATCCTCGCTTTCCTGATACTGCTTTGCTACGGAGGTGGATTCGGCACCATGCCTGCTTTCGCCGCCGACTACTTTGGTCCGGAAAATGTTGGTTCGGTTTATGGATTGATTCTCACCGCTTGGGGATTTGCGGGAATCCTGGGACCAACGTTGATCGCGCATATTCGCCAGCACACTGGGCATTATTCGCAAGCGTTGCAGATCATTGCAGTGATCATGCTGGTGAGTGCTGTGGTACCGCTGATTGTGAGGCCACCGGCGGGTGAGAAGGCGTGATGGCAGGGGTGTTTGGGCGAAAGCAGATTCCTCCGAGGCTGCGCCTCGTTCGGAATGACAAAGGGGCTGTTTTGACGGTGAATCGTGGCTGCGCGCGGTTCATCTAACGTTGTGAGATATCTTTATGGGAAACACATTCAAGACCGCTTTCTTGCTGACCGCAATGACGCTGCTGCTGATGGCGATCGGCCGCGGCTTTGGCGGTGAGAATGGCATGTTGTTGGCGCTTGTGATTGCAGCGATAACTAATTTTGTCGCTTATTTTTATTCGGACAAGATTGCTTTAGCGACATACCGAGCGAAGCCGGCCAGACGCGAAGATTTGCCGAGGGTCTATAGCGTGGTGGAACGGCTCACGCAAAAGATTGGGATCCCGATGCCGAAGATTTACGTCATCCCAACGGATTCGCCGAATGCATTTGCGACTGGGCGAAATCCCGCGCATGCGTCGGTTGCGGTGACTCAGGGAATTCTGAACCTGCTGAATGATGAGGAACTTGAAGGCGTGCTGGCGCATGAACTGGGGCACGTCAATAATCGGGACATTTTGATCAGTTCGGTTGCAGCAACACTTGCCGGAGCGGTCACATACTTGGCGCGATTCGGATTCTTTTTTGGCGGCGATCGGGAAGAGCGCGGGGGCGGAATGGGCGGTCTGCTGATGCTGATTCTGTCGCCATTAGCGGCGATGCTGATCCAGCTTTGGGTATCTCGCACACGCGAGTACCAGGCCGACGAAACAGGGGCGCATTTCACCGGGAATCCCTATGCGCTGGCGAGTGCATTGTCGAAGCTGGACGCTTACTCGAAGCGAGTGCCTATGCTTGGGACGCCTTCGACGGCGCATCTTTTCATTATCCAGCCATTCCTGGGGATGAACTTTGGGAGTTTGTTCTCGACGCATCCGCCGATTGCGAAACGGATTGAGCGGCTGACGGGACGGCCTGCGGAGTTTGGGCAGTAGGATAGAGTTCGGGTAATAACATCTTCGTACGCAAAAATCTTCACTTCCGCAGTTTTGCCTCCCACCCTTGCGAAAAGCGCGCAAGGATGGGCCACCCACAGACGCGCAAGGATGGGGCACCCTCAGTTTTCTGTTTACTGACAGAAACCTAGATCCTGTGACGTTGGTAACATTTTCCGTTGGGATGGGTGCTTTGCGCGCATAGTAAAATCAATGGAATGACGTCTGAGAGCGCTACTATTGCTTTCCATCGCGCGGCGTTGCTGGAAAGCACTCTGCGAAAAGTGATTCGCGGCAAAGATGATGTCATCCATCTCGCTCTGATTTCCATTCTTGCGCGCGGGCATTTGCTCATTGAAGGGGTTCCTGGTGTAGGTAAGACAACGCTTGCGCAGGCCATCGCGCGCGCGCTCGATTGCAGCTTTCAGCGGGTGCAGTTCACCAGTGACATGCTGCCTTCAGACCTGCTCGGCATTTCGATTTACTCGGCCATCGAACAGCAGTTTGAGTTCAAACGTGGTCCGGTTTTCACGAATGTGCTGCTCGCGGATGAAATCAATCGGAGCACTCCGAAGACGCAGTCGGCGCTGCTTGAGGCGATGAATGAGGGCCAGGTAACGGTGGACTCGAATTCTTATCCGCTGCCGCAGCCATTTCTCGTGATTGCGACCCAGAATCCGTCGGAACATCACGGAACTTATCCGCTGCCGGAATCACAATTAGATCGTTTTCTCATGCGAGTGAGCATGGGGTATCCGGATTCGAAAGCAGAGCGTGAGATTCTTCGGTCGGAAGCGGGGACGGCGCAGTTGGAGTTGCTGCAACCGGTATTGAGCGGCGCGGATGTTCTGGAAATGCAGGAAGCCGTGAGCGAAGTAAGCGTTGATGAATCGCTAGTCAACTATGCCCTGGAAATCGTCGCCAGAACGCGCGACTCGGAACAGTTTTCACTTGGCGTTTCGCCGCGAGGTTCTCAGATGCTCTATCGGGCAGCACAGGCGTCGGCCTTTCTTGAGGGACGCAGCTTCTGCGTCCCCGAAGATTTCAAGCCGTTGATTGTACCGGTCTTCGCCCATCGAGTAATGGTCTCGGGACAATACTCTACTTCGCTGAGGAAATTGGAACAGGCTGAGCAGGCAATCATGGAGATTGTCGAAGAGATTGCGGTTCCGGTTTAGGTCGTTTTAGCTCACCACATCGGCAATTCTTGCCGCATCTACGGCTGCCCTTACATCGTGAGTTCGAATGATGTGAGCGCCTTTTAAGATCGCGGCGGTTTCTGCGGCTATGGTTCCGCAAATTCTGTCGCCAACGGCGGCATCGTTGCCATGCTGTGCGATGGCGCGCCCTATGAAAGACTTTCGCGATACTCCCACGACCAGCGGATAACGAAGCTGATGGAATTCATCGAAGCGCTTTAACAGCGGATAATTTTCCTCGAAGCTTTTGCCGAATCCAAAGCCCGGATCGAAAGCA
>DASYGR010000211.1:0-3333 GCA_035999525.1 Terriglobales bacterium | reverse complement strand
GATTGGGTTAATTCTTTGCTCGCGGGTTCGCCAGGACGTTGGCCACGTCACCCAAATCTGTGTGCTTCCGGAGTTCCGTTCTCACGGCATCGGCGAGGCGCTCCTTGCGGCTGCAGCCGCGAATCTTCGGCAACGTGGCTTCTCGCTCCTCTCGCTCACCGTTACTCAAGCCAATACTCGCGCCGTGGAGCTTTACCGGCACCTTGGTTTCGACACGAAAAGAGTGTTCGACGCATTTGTATGGCAGGAGTAGACGGATCGCGCAGGCAATCTCATTTAATGGCCGGCGAATTTTCAGTCGCGGCTTTTTCTTCGTCCGCGTGGATGACTCCGTCATCCTCTGCGTAAAACGAACGGTGCTGAGCGTCGAGCTGTTTCGGAGTCAGCGTCACCTCATATCCATCTTTATGCGGCCGAAAGCCGACGGTATAGTCAACTCGATCCGTCTGTGCCATGCGCCGAGTGAACGTCCCGGTATGAACAAGCTGGCTCAAAGTCGTGGCATATTTGCCATTCTTCTTTTGATATTGATGTTCGGCGCGAATCAAGGTTCGCATGTACCCCAAAGCGACCGCCTCTGAATCCGAGCGTGCGGGGTCACCCTTAAATTTTGGCTGGTATGTGGTTTGTGCCGCTGCAACGAGACTTGCGAATAGTAATGCGACCGTAATTTTCCCGCCAAACGATGTTTTCATCCATTTCTCCTGATTTCAGTTAGATGCATATCATGTTACCCCCGTAATTCTCTGCTGCTTACTTAGCTTTGCATATTGAGGGAATGCAGCTAACCTAACCACATTCGACCTCCAATAGGACGGCTATGAAAGCTGCGACTGCTGTAAAAACCGCGCTGGCGAAAAGGCCCCTCATACGGCTGGCGGTAGTTGAGAGCGATCCGTTGCGCTTTGTGGGATTCAGGGCGCTATTTGATTCTGAACCCGACTTCGAGCTCATTTCGGCGTCTATTTCCGAGATTAGCGGATTGCAAGGAATTGACCTGATTCTTCTGGGCAATCGCAATGGGCAGAACCTTTTTGATTTGATGGCCGGCCTCAAGGCGGCGCGCCCTGATTTGCGCATAATTGTGACCGGCTCTGGAATAGACGAAGAAACCATTCTAAAGGCCATTGCTGCGGGCGCGAAAGGATACGTGGATGAGGCTGCCTCGCCCACGGAATTCGTCCAGGCAATCAGGATTGTGAATCAGGGCTCGGTATGGGCCCCTCGCCGCGTGCTTTCGATGTTCATTGAGCGGGTCAGCACTTCTCCGGGAAGAATTTTCCCTGCGGGCCGGGTCACATTTACCGACCGCGAAAAAGAAGTGTTGGAAATGCTAGTTGCCGGACGGTCAAACAAAGAAATTGGCTCGGCTCTCGGCATCGAAGAGCGCACGGTAAAGGCCCACGTAGCAAAACTGATGCGCAAAGTGGGAGTACAGAACCGTATCGCGTTGTCCGTCCACGCAATTACGCACTCATTAGTTACCGCAAAATAGATTCGTCACAATTCAAATTCAGTAGGGACGTAGCTTGCTACGTCCTTTTTTTGCCCAAACCCCCTGGATCCCGCGTGCGGTTACGGTTACGTTAGGCCATTCCCCCCGGTAATCTTGTTCGGGTTTCAGGCGTCCCACATACTCCATTCACCTACCACAGAACCTGGGAGACGGGGTTGGAAATGGAGATTTAGGGTCGCCATTTCTGGCCCCGATTTTTTTGCGGTGCCTAACTAAGCAACAGGTATTCTCCTTCCGCAGCAACTCTCCAGTTTTCCACGGGTTATTCCTTTAGAATCAGGGCACCCAATTTATCAGGTGAACTGTGCGTTCGATTTGCGATTTGGAACCCAGGACGATCCAAACCCAGGAAAAGAGGAGCAATGAAAAGAGTTTTGATCTTATGCGTGATGTTCTGTCTTACCGCCGCGGCTTTTGCCGCTGATGATGACGACCAGAATAAAGCTCAGGACCGCATTAAGGCAGCTGCCGCCGTGCTTGATGAAATCCAGGGAACGCCAGACAGTGGCATCCCTGAAGAAGTGTTGGGCAATGCCGAATGTGTGGCGGTTGTGCCTTCCATGCTGAAGGCTGGGTTTGTCGTCGGTGCGCGCTATGGCAAAGGCGTTGCCAGCTGCCGCACTCACACGGGATGGAGTGAACCGGCATTCATCAGCATTCAGGGCGGAAGCTTCGGGCTGCAAATCGGAGGCCAGGCCGTGGACCTGGTGATGCTGATCATGAATCAGCAGGGCATGAACAATCTGCTTGCCAGCAAGTTCAAGCTGGGAGCCGACGCCAGCGTCGCCGCCGGACCTGTCGGCCGTCACGCCGCAGCGGATACCGATTGGAAAATGCGCGCTCAAGTGCTCAGCTACTCGCGTGCGCGAGGCGTGTTCGCCGGCTTGGAATTGAACGGCGCCGTAATCAAGCAGGATCGCGACAGCACCCGCGAATTCTATGGACGGGTAATCCCGTTCCGAACCTCTCTCGAAACTTCGGAAGCACCTGCGGGAGCGTATCCATTTTTGCAAACTCTAGCCAAGTGGGCGAAGCGTGCGAGCAGGTAGGACGAGGCTTTCGGATAGCCTGAGATTACAATAAGCACCCAGGTTCAAGAATCAGTCATTCTGGCGAGGGGATTGTCCGGTTCCTTCGCCATCCCCGGGAAATGCGTCCGCGACTCGAGTACGCGCTGGTCTGGTTGATTGTCAAGACCATCGGAGCGCTGCCTCGTCCGCTGGCGCGGGCTGCCGGGATATCTCTGGCATGGATGGTCTACGTGCTGCATCCCCGCCTTCGCTGGGTGGGAATGTGGAACCTTGAACTCGCCTTTCCCGAAAAAAGCCGCCGCCAGCGCCGCGCCATCCTGCGAGGCCTGTTCACGTCACTCGGGCGCCAGCTAGCCGAGCTCTGCCTTTTTCCGAAATACACTGCCGAGAATGTAAACAAAGTGGTGACGTATGACGGATTCGAGAACTTTGAACGCGCGCTCGCTCGTGGCAAAGGCGTGCTCTTTTTAACCGCGCACCTCGGCGCGTGGGAGCTTTCCGCATTCGCTCATTCGCTGTATGGCCATCCGCTTCATATCGTGATGCGGCCTCTCGATAATGGTTACATTGACCAGCTGGCGCGGAGGTATCGCACCATGCACGGAAACACCACCGTGGACAAAGACGACTTCATCCGAGGCCTGCTTTCCGCGATGAAGGCAGGAGAGACAGTCGGCATTCTTATGGACACCAATATGACTCCGCCGCAAGGAGTCTTCGTGGATTTTTTTGGGATTCCCGCATGTACGGCAAGCGGTTTGGCGCGCATCGCATTGCGAACGGATG
>DASYGR010000110.1:0-3969 GCA_035999525.1 Terriglobales bacterium | reverse complement strand
TTCTGGCCTTGGATTGCCGCGCTTGGTTTGACCGTAGCCTCATTCATCATGCCGGCTGCGCGCGTTCAGCAGGCTTGGGCATTGCCTTTTTATACAAGTATTGCAATTCCTCTTGCAGTCCTTGCGTTGCTTTTTCAGTATGCCTTTCAAACCTTGCCTCCCGAAGAGCAGACGAACTTTGCGACTGAGCGATCTTAAAACTGTGTTCTTTTTGAGGGCGAATTCGCAAAAATCAACGTATTTCGCATATTTGAGCTTGCGGAGCTTTACTCGCCGGGATGGGATGTCGAAGCGCGCCCAGTAATATCAGCAGCTTGCGACGATATTCGGCTCGAATGCGAGATGCCAAAGGCATCCAAAAAGACATGAAAAACGCACGGGCACTTGTGACAGTGCGTTTTGGAGCATGAACGTCGGCGCAAGTCTTGCAGTCACTTGGGATTAGCCGCCCCGAAGGTCAATTTCGTTGATTTTCGCGAGGAAAGGCTAGAAAGCCACGGGTCGAACCAGTTCTTAATCCTCGTAATCCGGCTCGCAGAAAAATTCGACTCGCATTCTGCTGCGCCCTTTCTGGTAACCTAAGAAGCGTTTCAAACTCCCATGGGCTTAACGGGCATTATCAATCCGGGATCCAAAGCAGGCTCTGGAGTCTTTCCTACGCTGGTTTTTGTGCAGGGGAACGAGCAGCGGACCATCAATCTTGATCACAGTCCCTTCACCGTAGGCCGCAAGGTTGACAAAGACCTGGTCATCGCTGATCCGCGAGTTTCGCGCGAGCATGCGCTCATCGTTTCCGAAAATGGCGAGTTCTCTGTGGTTGATCAGGCCAGCAAGCATGGCACGTTCGTCAATGGAGGACGCATTGACCGCAAGACTCTGGAGAGAAACGACCGTTTGGAGTTTGGGGTTCGCGAGACTGTTTATGTCGTTTTTAATCCTCAGCATGAAACGTCCAACACGGCGCGCGACTTCTTAAGCCAGATTTCCGGCATTCACATATCAGATGAAACCACCGATCTGGAAAAGCTGACTCTGTTCCTCGAGGCCGCCCGAAAGCTAAACACGGTGGGCGTGCTCGACGAAATCCTGATGACGCTTCTCGATGTCACTCTGAAATTGACGCGCGGAGAACGCGCTTACGTCTTCATGAAAGGCGTTGACGGAAATCTCCGACTGGCTGCGGGGCGAAATGCCAAAGGCGAGCCGTTGCTTGATGACAAGACAATTTCGCATTCGATTCTTGACGATGCGCTGAAATCGAATTCCGAATTTGTCCTCACCGACACCAGCCGCTCCCTTGATCTTTCCGGAAGGCAAAGCATTGTCGCCTACGATCTTCGCACCGTGATTTGCGTGCCGCTGCGCAAGCCGCAGGTCCAGACCACCCGTGAGGCGCTGGAATCGCCCTCGATGTCCGCCGAAGTAATGGGCGCGCTGTATGTTGATTCGCGTTTTGCCTCGCGGGATATCTCGAAGGTGAGCAACAATATTCTGCACGCGATCGCGACAGAAGCCGCTTCGATGATCGAAAACGCGCGCCTTGTGCAGGCCGAGGAAACATCGCGCCGCTATCAGCAGGAACTTTCGATTGCCGCGTCAATCCAGCAGCGCTTGATGGCCGTCACCATTCCCGAGGTTCCGTTTGCCCGTATGGGTGGCAGAAATCTTTCCTGCAAAGAAATCGGAGGAGATTTTTTTGATGCTGTAAATACCGACGATGGACTGACCGTCGTTCTTGCCGACGTGAGCGGCAAGGGGGTGTCTGCCGCGCTGCTGGCATCCACTCTTCAGGGAATGATCTATTCGCAACTGGTCGCGCACATGCCTCTCACAGAAATCGTCGCGGCCGTAAATCGTTTCTTCACCCATAAGCATATTGGCGAAAAATACGCGACAGTGATCATCGCGCGCATTCGACGCGATGGAGAATTGGAATACGTGAACTGCGGGCATGTCCCTCCGCTGCTGGTTTGCAGCAATGAAATTATTCGTCCTGGACACGGAAATCTGCCCGTGGGTTTGTTGGCGGACGCAGTCTACGAGAGCGACCGCTACAACCTGCATCCCGGCGATCGGCTCGTGATGGTGACGGATGGCGTGACCGAAGCGGAAAATGCTCGCGGGGATTTTTTTGATAACGAACGCCTTGAACACGCCGCCAAGAAGGGAACTCTCGACGATATATTCTCCGCGGTCGCGGACTTTTGCGGCGGAACTCCGCTGAATGACGACTGCACCGTGGTTGAGCTGGTTTACACCGGAGAGTGACGGCCGTCCTACGAAGAAATCTCAACTACCACAGAAAAGTTTGTACCTTCCCAACGCCGCGCCTCTGGCCAGAAAAAGGTAAACATTATCTCAGCGCCGGCGGGCAGTTTGCTACTGGGCAAATCTGCGGCGTACATTCCTAGTCCGGTATCGCGTGTATCCGTATCGTGAACGGTCTTCCAGCCATCGAAGCTCCAGTGCACGCGGGCCGGCGATAATAATGCCAAGCGCAAGATTTTGCCTCGAGGCATGCTTCGAGCCTTATTGTTAAACCGCCATCCAAAGCTGGTTGATTGGGTTTTTTCGACGATGTATCTCTGCACCGGCTGAGGTGGTTGATCAAAAATCTTTCCATCTCTCAGCGAACGCCGCAGTTTGATGTATTCGGAATGAGCCCAAACTAGAGGACAGGCCGATCCCGAAGGCTTGCCGAAAAAAAGCTCACGTTCTGGAATGTCAGTTCCGTCCCACACCTGCTCCGGAAGCAGGCGCGTGCCCTGAGTTGAATATTCCATCGCATTCAACAGGTCTTCCGCTGTTTGAATGTGTCCGGCTGCGAGTTCGTAATGAGCACGCTCTCCGGCCAGCAGGGGCCATGGTCTTCCAGTCCCGGTGCCGTCGAAGGGCGAACCATCTTCATGTTCACCGTAGCCGTCGCCGTTGTAGCGGTACCAGCACGGCCCTTGAGGAAGTTGGACTTTCAAAACAGCATCTATGACCTTGACAGTGTTCAGAATGCGCGGATCATCGGGCGCGCGAAGCCCAAAGCGCACCAGCGCTAATGCATCGGGGCTGATTAGATCCTCTGCCAGTTCATTGCTCTGCCCCGGCGGCTTGTTCTTTATAGGCACAAAACCCTCGAGTGGGGAAGCCGCGCCATCACTGTCCGGGGGAGCGATGCGAACATAATATCCTTCGACTCCTAGATGTTTCGCCAGCGAAGTATTTGTGCTGTAGATCCATCGTTCGATATTGTCATTCCAGTTGTCGGCGGTTTCGCGCAGGTAGATTGCGATTTCTTTTTGACCGACCGCGTCCGCTAAATCCGCTGCGGCCAGCAACGCCGAAATCTCGACAGCTAAAGTAAAAGGGGAGTAACCAGAATCTTCTTCCCAACGGTCTTGTTGCGTGACCGGGCCATTTCGGATCAAAAACGCCACGGCACGGCGCGCCACTTCCCACCAGCGATTAAGACTACCTAAAGCCTGCGGAGCTTCGCGGCGCAGCAGGTCAATCAGCAAAATGGGGAATGCAGTTTCGTCCATCTGCTGACCGCTCCAATATGCGCGCCCGTCAAGCCACATGTTCTGCGCCCAGTGCCCATCCGCTTCCTGCGTGGATTCAAGGTATCGAAGCACTCGCACGGCGTCGGCTGACGCGCCCGCAGCCAATAGCCCGCATGCGGATTCAACCAGGTCGCGCGGCCAGACCAGGTGATAACCACCGAGGTCTTCGTCTCCCTTATTGAATCCCCATGGAATAGAAAGGCTGGCGATGATGCCGCCAAGAAAGTCTTTTGATTCGTGGACCCGCAGCATTGCCGCGCTGGCACGATATAAATCGCGTTCACGCGGCGGCTCATCAAGCTTCAAAAGAGTGTCTTGCCATGCTGTCCAGTGTTGCGAATAGTGTTTGCGAAGTTCTGAATAGGGTTCGAGCAAAGTCGCGCGGGCCTGCTGTCCCGCCTCGGCCCAAATTTCG
>DASYGR010000102.1:0-23827 GCA_035999525.1 Terriglobales bacterium | reverse complement strand
TTCAGCTGGTAAAAATTAATCCTTTGGCCGATTGGTCTGCCCCAATGGTTTGGAGCTACATTCACAAGCACGACGTTCCTTACAATCCGCTGCATGACCGAAACTACCCAAGCATTGGCTGCACCCATTGCACCCGGGCCGTAAAACCGGGCGAAGATTCCAGGGCTGGCCGCTGGGCGGGCTTTCAGAAGACGGAATGCGGTTTGCATGCGGGGAATAAGTCCGCCAGAATTCCCCTCGTTCACCTCGAAGTTCCGCTGGCCATGAGTCAGGCTGCAAGGCCCGAAGAGACATAGTCTTGCGGTTGAACCTATACATCCCGTACGTAATTTGAACTGACCAGGTCCGCTAGTAATCTCGCTGCTCCCCGCTCATTAACTTCAAATTTTCTGCTTTCCAGCGCATTGCGTCATAGATACGGTTCCGCCCGCTGGGATGGTCAAAAAATATCCATTCTTCGACTGGCCGGGGACTCATCTTCCGGTATTCTCCCAGATGGATGGCGGCCTGTGCGAAACCGTCCGGCTGGCGGCTGGCGTTCAGTCCGAACATATCCGCTGCATGTTCCTGCATTCGGGTAAAGGTATTCTGCGCCGGAGTTAGGACGAAAAAGAAAATGGAAGCCAGTAACACTACTAAAGGAAGGACAGCAGTGTCCCCGATGTCACGGATCTGCCACTTCTCGCCCCACCGCGCCAAAGCCCAGTTCAGCGACCAACGTAGAAAGGCGAACCCACTCACTATGAGGACAAAAAAGAAGAGCATACTGACATAGATGTGGCCCAGTACGTAGTGCCCCATCTCATGCCCCATTACAGATTAAATTTCTTCGGGAGATCCGCGGCGCAGCAGGTTGTCATTCAGAGTAATCCGCATGGTATGGCCGAATCCGCTCACGTTCCCACTCATGCGTGTGGTTTGCTTCGATGCGTCAATCTCATAAACATCATGCACCGGAATCCCATTCGCCCGCGCCATGGCCAGAATGGGTTGCGTGACCTTCGGATCGTCCAGGCGCGTAACTTTGTTGAAGATGGGCATCAGATAAACCGGGGTTATGAGGCTAGCAAAAATGAGGAAGAATACGGTTACCACCGATCCCCATATCCACCATGTCTGCCGGAGACGCCGTACGATGCCGAACAGAATCACGGTCAAAATTGCTCCCAGCACCAGGTTCACTCCAAGGTCTTTCAGCTGATCCACCATCCAGGGGCCGAACGTTTGGTCGGCCAGTCCGTACTTATGTTCGCGAAAATAATCCTCATAAACCGTTAGCGGAAAAACCAGAATCGTCGTAATTGCGAGATACTCCGTCCAATAAATCATCGTCTGTAGTGGCTTGAAGCGGGTAATGCGCTCGCTCAGAGTGCGCATACCCGCCGACCACCGCAGGTTAAGCAATACCAAGGCAATAATTACGCCGTATAGAAAATCCCAAAGAATCATCCAGTATCCGCCTTCGAAATAAGCGTCGGATCGCGCCTTTGCATCGCTTGGTATTTCTGCTAGATAGGCCTCGGTCGCCTGTTCCGCGTTGAAGTGAGATGAAGGTTCCGCTTCAGCGGGAACATGGATCGGTGTGGAAACCTGTGATGACAGCGGTGCTTGCTGAGCAATAGAAGCGCACGGAATGAAACAAGAAAGCAGGACAATCAAGCCGCAACTTAAGCGGAGTCGTAAAGTCATTCTCGCCCTTTCAGGAATTTCTCGGCAGGGATTTCGCGCCAAGGATCGGCGCCAAGGATAGATACGAACGATCGTCGGGATAGTTCCGTCCGCGCGGAGGGGCAGCTCTAACGAACCAGCGCGGAAAGACAGCTCCGCCAGTTCAGTAAACCGGGGAACGAGGAAAGCTTAGAGCCGCCCACTATCGCGAGTGAAGCGCAATTTATCTGGCAAACTCGCGATTAAAACGGAATGTCCTCGTCGCTGATCGGCGATGACGAAACCGGTTCTGGTTCTGGACCCCGTTGATCGAAATTGTTTCCTCCGGCCGCGGCTCCGCGAGCCTGTCCTCCGGGATCGGCGCCTGCACCTTCGCCACGCCCGCTCAGCAGCACCAGATCATTGGCAATGATTTCGGTTTTGTACTTCTTCTGGCCGGTTTCTTTGTCGTCCCACGAACTAGTGCGCAGGCTGCCTTCGACGAAACATTTGCCGCCTTTTTTCAGATACTCACCAACAATCTCAGCGAGGCGCTGAAAAGCGACGATGTTGTGCCACTCAGTGCGGTCCTGCCACTGACCTTCTTTGTCCTTAAATCGTTCATTGGTCGCTAGCGAGAACTTGGCGACCGGCATTCCGCCTTGTGTGTACTTGACCTCTGGGTCCTTGCCAAGATTCCCTATAAGAATGACTTTGTTGACACTTTTTCCTGCCATGAGTGCTCTCCTTCCGCCCCTTGGCGAAGTCTTAAGATGGGATTCAATTTTCCAAATGCGGGGCTGGGTGCCAAATATATCAGAATCGCGTCGGAGCCCGTCTGTGGAAGCGAGCTAAGGCTTTGCTTCCAGCACAATGTTGAACGGTGTTTCTGCCGCTCGGCGCACGTGCTTGAACCCGGCCGACTTGATGACTTTTGCAAGCCTGCCTTCGCCCGCCTGCGCCCCCAGCGCCAGTCCAACTTCCTGGGATACAGAAGCTGGCGTGCAAAGCATGGTTGACGCGCCATAAAAAACCCTGCCGATCGGGTTCAGATTGTCTTCGAGCTTGTCGTTGGCGAACGGCTCTACGATCATCCATGCGCCATCGGCATCCAGCGATTGCAGGACGTGTCGGGCCGCCCCTTCAGGATCGCCCATGTCGTGCAGGCAATCGAAAAATGCAACCAACTGATAACCCTTTCCTGGAAAGTCTTTGGCTTTCGCAACATCAAACTTAACCCGGTCGGATACTCCGGCCTTTACAGCAGCTTCCCTCGCCAGTTCGATGGAACGCGCATGATAATCGAATCCCACAAACTTCGATTTCGGATACGCCTGCGCCATCAGAATTGTCGAAGTTCCCAGACCGCATCCAACATCCGCGACGCTTGCGCCGGATTTTAACTTGGCTTCTACGCCACCGAGCGCGGGAATCCATTCGCCGATCAAATGGGCGCGATAATTAGGACGGAAGAATCGTTCCGTCCCCGCGAACAGGCATCCATCGTGCTCGTGCCAGCCGACTCCCTTTCCGCTGCGAAACGCATCGGTGATCTTAGGAACATCTTTGACGCAGGCTTCAACGATTTCAAAAAAACCAGGTAGAAACACTGGACTGCTTTCGTCCGCCAATGCCATCGCCTGCTCCGCGGGCAAGCTGTATCGCGTGGTCGCAGCGTCGTATGTGATGAATCCTCCGGCAGCCTGCGCCGCCAGCCACTCGCGCACGTAACGCTCGTGCGTTCCGGTCTTGGCCGCGATCTCGGAAGAAGTTAAAGGGCCGCCGCCTGCCATGGCCTTGTACAGGCCCAATTTGTCTCCCACCAAAATGAGTGCCGCGTTCATTGCAGCTCCCATCTCACCGACGGCTTTCATGACGAAATCGTGAAGTTTTGTTTGATCAACCGGCTGGGCTACGGCAGTGGACATGGGGACCTCCAAACCAAAAGAATGCTCATCTGGCGCGAACTTTACGCCTGCGATTCAAACTGTGTCAAGCGGGATTTCCCGTGCAAAAGCAGAGAGTTAGAGCCATAAGAAGTGCGGGTTTTACGCCGCAAAGAGGTGATAAAGCATTACGTAAACAATCACGCCGGTGACGGAGACATAAAGCCACAAAGGATACGTCCAGCGTGCGATGGCGCGATGTTTATCGAATCGCTCTCTAAGGGCCCGAATCAGCGTGATGATGACGAGAGGAACGATCGCCGCCGCCAGGATGGCGTGTGAACCCAGAATCGTGTAATAAACCGGGCGAGACCATCCTTTCCCCTGAAAGGGTACGGAGTGGACGTGATAATGGAAATAAAGGTACGAGCACAGGAAAATAGAGGATGAAATCAGCGCCGCGATCATGAACGCGCGGTGCGCTGCGAGGCGTCCCCGCTTAATGAAGCTATGCCCAACCACTAGCAGCACCGTACTCACGCCATTCATCGTGGCATCAATTACGGGAAAGATCGCGTACTGCTGCGGGACCCCTGTCATGCTGCTGGCTTTGTGGTGCGTCGGTTCACCATCACGAACGCAAGGCCAAACATGAACAGGGAAAACAGCACGAGCGTTGCCAGTGACGAAAGAAGCGAAAACTCAGGCGTATTCGACGGATACAGTAAAGTGCGAAGTGCTTCAACTCCATAAGTCAACGGATTGATTCGCATCAGCACTCGCAACCACTCCGAAGCTCCTAACAATGGAAACATGGCTCCGGAAAGCAGCCACAGTGGAATCAGAAATAAATTTATGATGGCGTGGAAAGCCTGTGTGGAATCCATTGGCCACGCAATAACGAAGCCAAGCGCAGTGAGAGCAAAAGAAATCAGAAATACGGTTAGCGTCGCCATCAGAAACATGCCAAGCGTCAGATGAACGTCAACCAGCGGCGCGAAGGCCAGGAAAATCAATCCTTGAATCGTCGCCAGAGTTGTTCCTCCAAGAACTTTGCCCAGCACGATGGCGGAACGCGAAACCGGCGCGACCAGTACCGAGAGCAGAAATCCCTCTTTGCGATCCTCGATTACCGACATCATGGTGAAGATCGAAGTGAACAGGACGATCATGATCAGAGCACCAGGATAGAAATAGTCGAGATAGTGCTGGCTGTTTGCTCCGCCTGACCGAAATGACGTTCCAAATCCCGAGCCAATGACCAGCCAGAACACTATTGGCGAAGCGATGACGCCCACAACGCGGCTGCGCTGCCGGTAAAAGCGGACCACTTCGCGCTGCCAAAGCGTGAGGGCAGGCAGAAGCAATTCGTTTGCGGATGGCGCTACTTGCGCGGGAAGAGTTGAAGTTTGTGTAGCCATAGTTTTCGTTGGGTTCGACTCAACAACAGATTCCTCAGGGATAAATCCCCTCGGAATGACAAAATTCTTAGGGTACGGTTCGTTCTTCCGCCCCACGCTCCTTCCAGAAGCGATGCCCCGTCCGCCGGATGAACACATCTTCCAGGCTTGGTTTGCTTACTGAAACCGCCTCAACTTCGCCTGGAAAAGCTTCCACAACATCGGTGATAAACCGGTGTCCATTTTGCTTTTCGAGCCTGACCTGATTCTGAACCACCTGCGCCTCGGTATTAAAACGTATGCGGATATGATCGGCCAGAGACTCGGCATCTTTTGCTTCGAAAACGACCACGTCTCCGCCGATCTCCTGCTTCAATACCAACGGAGTTCCAAGCGCCACGAGTTTGCCCTGATTCAAAAACGCAAGACGGTCGCAACGCTCAGCCTCTTCCATGAGGTGAGTCGTGACGATAACGGTAACTCTCTCTTCATCGCGCAAGATTCGCAGATATTGCCACAGATCAATTCGCGCCCCAGGATCAAGGCCGGTTGTAGGTTCGTCCAGCAATAAGACGGAAGGATGGTGCAGCAATCCCTTGGCGAGTTCCAGCCGCCGCTGCATTCCGCCGGAGAACGTCTCCGCCTTTTCGTTGGCGCGATCTGCGAGTCCAACCCGTTGCAGCATTTCCGTTATACGCGAGCTCAACGCGCGGCCGTGCAAGCCATAAAGATGTCCTTGATGCCGCAAGTTTTCCGCCGCCGTCAGCTTCGCGTCTATGCTTTGGGACTGGAACACGACACCGATATGCCGCCGTAATTCGTTCGGTTCTTTCGCGGCGTCGTATCCGAGAATTACAGCGCGTCCGCCCACCGGAACCATCAAGGTCGAAAGAATGCGAAACATCGTGGTCTTGCCGCTGCCGTTCGGGCCGAGCAGTCCAAACAACTCGGCATGGCGAACGTCAAACGAAACGCCGTCCAGAGCGGTGTTATCGCCGTAACGGTGCACCAGGTTCTGAACGGAAATAACCGCGGAGGGATTCGTGTCAGACTCGACGGAATCAAGCACAGCTAAAGGCAGTTTGGAGGCCACAGGCTATTCTACGACGAATCTAAAGCAATCGAGGGATTGGGTATTCACGCCGCGACGGGCTCTCGATCTTCGCTCCGGGCGCTCGCGTTACCAGCGGCCGGAACATTTCGCCAAACTTGGATCGTTAAAATAACCGTCAAAGCCAGCAGCAACGCTCCAGTTACAACATGCGCGACGGTTGAGACCACCATGGGAAACTCGGGTTGGGCCGCATCTCTTCCCCATTCGACCCGCGTCATGAACGCCAGGAATCCCAAAAACAATTGCGCGATTAATAAGGAAAGCATCACAATCGCGGAACGCCGGATGGCGTCATCCTTTGAGTAGCGGGACAAAGCACGAACGGCCGTCCATGTTATGACTATGGCCACAACTGGCGCATTCAGAACGTGCGGCAACCAACTCATGCCGTGGTGACGAAACATCGCTCCTAGAATCAACTGAGCGTACAGAATAAAGATGGAAAGAAACGAAAGCGTCAAAAGGCTCGGATGACCGCTATCGCTAGTCAGCTCATAAGTCTGCTGCACCGGCGTATTTTGCACCCATGACCTGCTCGTAAAAAGCGCGATCGCGCACGCGATACAAAAAAAGGTCTGCGCCACGGCCGCATGAGCCGACGAAACCATCGGCGGCTGAAAATAAAGCACCGTCAATCCGCCAAGGATTCCCTGGGAAATTATTGTCGCAAGCGCGGCCAGACCCAATCCCTTCATCCAGAGGCGGTGGTCGGAAATCCATGTCCACACCGCGATCCCGACGGTCAGTAGTCCCGTTGAGAAAGCAATCGCGCGATGGCTCCATTCGTATTGAACCCCGCCATGCAAATGCGGGACGCTGAATGATCCGAAAGAGGTCGGCCAATCGGGGATAGACAGCCCTGCATCATTGCTGGTCACCAGTGCTCCTGCGATAAGCAGTATGAACGTCGCGCAGGCGACGAACACCGCAAACCAATGATGCGCAGAATTGTAAGGCGTGGATGAGGGTTTCAACGATGCTCCAGCACGACCTCCATTTTAGCAAACGTCTGTAATTCTCTGGAATTCGCGGCGATGGATGACGGGCACCTCCGCCCGTCCGCGAGGCACAGTGAGGACCCTAGTTTGCCGAAGCTGCAGATTTTGGGGCACTGCCCGCTTCCGCCTGCATCGCTTCAATCACGGAGTCCGCGAATGCAATCGTTCCTGACTTCCCGCCAATGTCGCGAGTGCATTTTTCCTTGGTGCGATAGACCTCATTCAATCCATGCTGCACTTTGGCGGCGACTTCGTTTTCTCCCAAATGTTGCAGCATAAGTAATGACGATCGGATTACGGCCGTCGGATTCGCCAAATCTTTTCCCGCTATATCTGGCGCCGACCCATGTACCGCCTCGAAGATTGCACAATGATCCCCTAAATTAGCACCGGGTACGAAACCCAATCCGCCGACGAATGCCGCGCACAGGTCGGAAATAATATCTCCATAAAGGTTCTCCATGACCAGCGTGTCGTATTGGTAGGGATTCATCACCAGTTGCATGCAGGTGTTGTCCACGATGTGCTCGCCATATGTGATTTCTGGATATTCTTTGGCAACGTTTCGCGAGCAGCGCAAGAACAAGCCATCGGAAAGTTTCATGATGTTGGCTTTATGAATGGCGTGAATCTTGTTTCGCTTATTTTTCCGGGCATACTCGAATGCGAAGCGCGCGATGCGTGTAGAAGCTTTCTCGGTAATAATCTTGAGGCTTTCGACTACTCCCGGCACAACTTCATGCTCAAGCCCAGAGTAAAGGCTTTCCGTATTCTCGCGGACGATAATCAAGTCCACATCTGGATAGCGAGTGGGAACATGCGGCAGATTCTGTATCGGCCGAAAATTAGCGTAAAGCTCAAACTGTTTTCGCAGCTGAACATTGATGCTGGCGAATCCGCCGCCTACCGGCGTAGTAACCGGCCCCTTCAACGCCACGCGCGTGCGCTCAATGGATTCAGTCAGTTCTTTGGGTATGTATTCGTGATACTTCTCAAACGCTTCGGCCCCAGCCTGGAAGCTCTCCCATTCAAACTTCAAGCCTGTAGCTTCGAGAATGCGAACTGCGGCGCGAGTGACTTCAGGGCCAATGCCATCGCCGGGAATGAGGGTGATCTTGTAAGCCATAATTGGATCGGCTTCTAGCTTCTGGCTCCTAGCTCAAATGCGGTTTGAGTGTTGACCTCGTGGGCATCGCCCCACTGAGGGTGCCCCATCCTTCGCGCATTTTGCGAAGGGTGGGAGGCATAAACTCTCGCTGGGAGAAGATTTGGAGCCAGAAGCCAGTAGGTTCTACTGCGTCTTCGCCCCCACCTTGCCGCGGACTTCCGCTGGCAGCTCTTTCGTCTTCAGCAAATCTTTCAACTCGGTCATGAACTCCTGCACGTCTTTAAAATCCAAATACACCGATGCAAATCGCACATAGGCCACTTTGTCGTATCGGCGGAGGCGGTTCATGATCAGTTCTCCGACTTCGCTGGTCTTGCGCTCACGTTCCGCCGAATCAATCACAAATCCTTCCGCTTCATTGACGATCTGTTCCAGCTTTCCGATCGGAACCGGCCGTTTTTCACAGGCGCGCAGCAATCCATTCAAAACTTTTTGGCGGTCAAATTTCTCCCGGCGGCCATCCTTCTTAACAACCATGTACGGGATTTCGTCGATCCGTTCATAAGTCGTAAAGCGCTTTTCGCACTTGAGACACTCGCGGCGACGACGTATGGAATCGGCTTCTTTACTCTCGCGCGAATCCACGACTTTATCGTTTGCGAAACCGCAAAAAGGGCATTTCATCTGCTTGATAAGGGATTTCGATTGATTGTATCAGGCGCGAATCCGGCTTCAGCCACGGGCACGCTCTCGCTCGTGCACTCCTATGCTGGGTTTGCAATTTCGGCATCTTCGTCTAGATGACTCTCGTCCGAGAGCCGACGAAGCGAAAGCCGTTCCCGGTGCGCCAGAATCAGTCCAAGAGGAACGATGGAGACAAATGTAACCAGCCAGAGGAGAATCCCACAACTGGCGGCCAACTCGTGTGACGTTTTGAAAATGTGCTCCAAAGCGGAGATCGTCGCCAACTGTGAGCCGCCGCCTACCCCCGGAAGCTGAATCAATGAACCGAGCATACTCGACCCCATCAGCAGCAGAACCTTCGGAACCGTCATATCAGCCAAGGCAGGACCGTAGGAGTGGGTCACCTCGCGATAGGATAGGGCGATCGACCACCACATTAGAAGGGATACAGTGCTCAATTCCACAAAGGAGACGAAGCTATGAATCGTATCTAGGCCGCTGTGAAATTCTCGGACTTTTTGCGCAATCCGTTGTCCCAGGTTTGCCGCAAGATGAGCAAACCGGCTTTGAACCCAGTCTGCGACGAAGTTTCCATAGCGCGCGACGATCAACGAGCCCGCAGACAGAGCCGCCACAAATCCAATCAGAAGGAAGCCTCCTGTTCGGAGGCGCGGGTAAATTGCCGGATCGTAAGGAAACCTAAGGTCCTTTGACAGAAATATGGCCAACACAATCAAGACCGTGAAAGCACCAATATCAAAGATACGCTCGACAGCCCAAACGGCCATCTGGGAGGAGAAGCTGAGTTTGGTTCGGCGCGCGATCAGGTAAGGACGAATCAATTCTCCAAGGCG
The DNA here is from genome assembly GCA_035999525.1 of Terriglobales bacterium. Lineage (GTDB taxonomy): Bacteria > Acidobacteriota > Terriglobia > Terriglobales > Acidobacteriaceae > PALSA-188. Next base: position 14,136 of record DASYGR010000102.1, on the reverse strand, counting down.
GCCCAACAGTGCGAGACCGGTGAAGCCAATAACCGTAGGCGGAAGCAGCTCGCCGATCGTTCCATTTTTTCTAGCCGGACGAAGAAAGATTTCCCATCGCCATGCGCGCAGCAAATAAGTGAAGTAAATCAAGCCAACCGCACGAAGAATATTAACCAGATGGATACTCTTAAACTGACCCCAAAACGTGCCCCAATCAAAGTTTCGCCACGTACGAAATTGCAGGTAAATCAGCGCCAGCAAGACGGCCAGCACGGCAGCATAAACAAGAATTCGTTTATTTTTCATTTGGAAAGCAATTGGAAATAGGAAGCCGCGACACAGTGCCCGGGGAACGGCCTCATTGCGAAACGTCTGCAACAGGGCGCTGGACAATAATCTGAGTTACGGGAGAGTGGGTCACCGGGGACTGGGTCGCGGGAGACTGAGCAATTGGCAGCTTTTTCTGCGGAGCTGGCTTCTTGTTCTTCGCCGCCAATGCAGCAGCTTTCTGTTCCTCCAGCTTCTTGCGATTGAAATCCCGGATGATGCGTGCCACGTAGGCCCGGGTTTCATTGTACGGAGGCACGCCGTGGTATTGCTTCACTCGCAAAGGTCCCGCGTTGTATGCGGCCAGCGCCTTAACTAAATCAAAGTTATACAGTTCGAGAAGTTGCCGAAGATAACGCGTTCCGCCATCTACATTGGCCCCCGGATCAAACGCGTTTCCGACTCCCAGATTGGCAGCGGTCCCCGGCATCAATTGCATGAGACCCTGCGCTCCCTTGGGAGAAAGCGCATGCGGATTGAATCCACTTTCCGCATGAATCACACTGCTAATTAAATCTGGATCAATCTGAGTGCGATCACTCGCTCCATTGATTACGGCGTCGAGATCGGGTTTCTTGGCGGGGGAAATCGCGGGGACAGCCGGCATTATCGTGGCAGCGACGGAAGGCTTTACCTGGGGTTCCGGAGGAATTGCCGGTGTGAGATCGTGTTCGAACTGCACGATCTGATTGGTTTGCACGTCCACATAGTTAGTATTGTCGGTCCCGGTATAAAGCCGTGTGATCGCGCCAATTACCTCTCGGTGGTCATGCCGGATCGAGAAGCCATTCTGAAGAATCGCGAGGTCAGCCCCAAAACCCAAGGCGCAAATTAGTAGCGTGCTGATTAGCACCGCGAATTTGATCCAGAACTTCTTCATGAGCAGTTGTTCTTGCACGCCCGGCGTCGCTCTTAAACTTCGACCTTCGCCCCGAGCACCTGCTCGATGGCCGCGGCCACTCCATTCTGGTCATTGGGAAGGGTCACTTCCCAGCCTCTAGCGCGCAGGTCTTCACACGCATTCCCCATGATAAATGGGCGTCCGGCAAAGGCAAGCATTTCCACATCATTATAGTTGTCTCCAATGGCCATGACCTCGGCAGGGGCTATACCGCGGTAACGTGCCCAGCGTTCGAGCGCACTGCCCTTTGAACAACCGTGATTCAAAATATCCACGATCGAGAGATCGCGCAGTTGATATTCGGTGCGCGACACGTTAATCGAATTCTGAAGGCCGCTCGACTCCAATGTTTCTAGCGCTCTATGCATGCGGTCTATAGTCCCGCAAAACATCGCTTGGACGGGATCACTGGTGATCGAATCTTCCAACGGAATAACGAAATCAATGAACTGAATATTTTTCTCCAGCCAGCGCCGAATGCTGTCATTCAATTCGCGCATGTGCTCGAGCACGATCGCGCCTTTACTCTCCGTATCAAACGTAATGACCAGGTTCCCCCGAAACTCGCGCATGCGGACGCAAAGTTCGCGGCAGGCCTCGGCCGGAAGCATATCGCGATGGAAGGTCTCGCCTCCCAAGGAACGCGTCACGGCGCCGTTCGAACTGATGATCCAAAGATCAAAACCTAATAATTCCGCGATTGGGCGGGCAAAAGCGTGGCGCCGCCCGGTTACCAGAACAATTTCGGTTCCCTCGCGATGGGCACGCCGAATAGCGGCCAAATCCACGTCAGAAATTCGAAACTCAGGATTAAGCAGGGTGCCGTCAATATCGGCGGCCAACAGGCGGATGGGAGCTGTCACTGAAACAATTCTAGCATTGCAACCTAAAAGCTTCGGAGTCATCCCGAAGGCCCGCGCCCTATCGAGCGGGGCGAGGGATCTCGCGTGGAGCAGCCATTGCAACAGCGCTTCAACGGATCAGTGCATGTTATAGTGCGCATCTACGCATGGGATCTTTGCTGCTTTTTGCTTTTTCATGGTGGGGAATCATTCTTCAGGGAGTGGCAATCGTCCACTTCATTCGCCGCCGTCCCGATACATTCTGGCTTTTCATAATCCTGATCGGCGGCTGGCTGGGGGCGCTGGTTTACATTGTGGTTGAGGTTATTCCTGATGCTGATTTACTGCGGCAGTCCTTCAAGGTATTTCCACGGCGAAGGCGAATTCGCGAGCTGGAATCGGCGATCGTTGACAACCCTTCCGCTGGAAATTATGAAGAGCTCGGCGAACTCTATCTTAGTGAAGGAAAGTTCGAACGCGCCCGGCAGTCATACGACAAAGCCATTTCGTCGCGTTCGGATTCGGTTGACCCGTTCTATCGCCGGGGGATTGCGGAGGTCCGCTTAGGCGACTTCGCCGCCGCCATCCCCGACCTCGAGCGCGTGATCTCGGAAGATCGCCAGTATGACTTTCACGGCGCAATGGGCTTGTTAGCGCACGCGTACGCCAACACCGGGCAGCCAGAGAAAGCGGACGCTTTGTTCCAAGAGGCAACCAAGATTTCGACTGCGTCCGAGACCTATTACAACTACGCGCTCTTTCTGGCTGCACAACAGCGCAATGACGACGCCCGACAGTGGGCCAGGAAACTTCTCGCGAAGAAAGTGAACATGCCCGGATACCTACGCCGCCGCGAGCGCCCATGGTTTCGCAAAGCCAACGTACTTTTAATGCGCTTGCGATGAGGACTTTCTGATTACGGGCGCCGTCGGCCGCGAAGTGTGATGAGTGCTGACAGCGAGTTCCAAGAGGATAAACTTCGGTATGGACGAAAATGCTTACCTTAGGTGCAGCAAGTGCGGCGCGCAGATCTCAGTTGATGATCCCTCTGTAAAGTGTCACGAGGAAGAAGGCGTATTGGTTGTTCATTACAGCCCGGCTCATAGGAAGGTCATTCTAATCAACGCCGAAACCGGATCAAGGCACACGGTGGATGTCTCGGAAGAAAAAGCAACCGCAAAGCCAGCTTCGCGGCAAATTGGCGGAATCATCGGCCCATATTAGAAATCAAGCCGACTCGCTCGCACCAGCCTCCGCTGACCGCTGGCACGATGGAAATCTCCGATCCCGCTGCCACGGGACTCGCGAGCCCACCGATGTATCGTATATTTTCGTTGCCGATGAAAATATTGATATGCTGGCGCACCTGCCCCTGCTCCGTCAGGACGCGATCGCGAACCCCTGGATAAATTGCCCATAAGGCCGTCAACGCATCGGTTAAAGTTGCACCTGACTGCTCGATCTCGACTGTGCTGTGTCCGGCGGTAAATTCACGCAAGGCACCAGGAATGTGAAAAGTGAGTGCCAAGATCACCTGTTCGTCCGGCGCGACTTATTTGTCGAACGAGATTTCGTACGCGATGGATTCGTCGGCCTAGCTTTAGGCATCGCTAAACTGCCCCCCGCACCCTCGACTACTGCGCTCCGCACGCAGACTACCGATGGCAGCCCTTCCAGAATTTTTTGCCACGTTCTACCCTCATCGCACGAGCCAAAGAGCTGCCCGCTTCGTGTACCGAAATAAACCCCGGCCGGATCGAATGCGTCCGCGGTCATAGCATCCCGCAAAACCGTTTCGTAAGCGCGTTTTTGTGGCAGCCCTCGCATCAAAGGTTCCCACGAGGCGCCGCTGTTGCGGGTCCGATAGACTCGCAGTCGGCCGTCGCAGGCGCAGCGAAACTCGTCGGACTCAACTGGAACGATATACACGCAGTCCGGATTTTTGGGGTGCATGACCACGGCAAAACCAAAATCTGATGGCACTCCATTGGCAATGTCTGTCCAGTTTTCGGCGCAGTCGTCAGAGCGATACAATCCCCAGTGATTTTGCAGGAAAAGACGTTCGGGACGATCGGGATGCATCGCGATTTTGTGTACACATTGCCCGAACTCCGGATATTTGTCGGGAGTGAACGTACAGCGAATCCCCTGGTTTTGCGCGGTCCACGTGCCTCCGCCGTCGTTTGTCCGGTAAACTCCGCCGGATGAGATTGCCACGTACATGCGCTGCTTGTTCGCGGGGTCGAGCACAATAGTGTGCAATGCCAGACCTCCGTTTCCCGGCATCCAGCGGGGACGATGCGGATGATCGAACAGCCCGCGCACCAGCGACCAGGTTTCGCCTGCGTCGCGGGATTCAAAAAGGGCCGCGGGTTCCACGCCGCAATAGATCACATTATGTTCTTCAGCCCGACCGGGCGTGATCTGCCAGATATTTTTCAGCGAAACGCCAGTATCGGAGGGAAATCGAATAGGAGCCTGCTGCGGATTGGTCCAGCTCTTGCCGAAATCGTCGCTCGATCGCAATAGTGTGCCCCAATAGCTCTGCGTCGAAACCCAGATGCGATGTTGGCCAGCGCGGCCGTCGTAGGCCATTGCATAAACATTGTGCCCGTGGAAATACGGACCACCGACTTCCCAACGGCGGCGCTGCGCGTTCGACCGCAGGATGAACGCTCCCTTTGTAGTTCCCACCAATAGAAGAAAATCTCCCTTCTTGACGTGAGCGTGTCGCACACTGTGCAACGTCGTGGTCTTGGGAGGACTTACATCAGGGTGAAGATCAGCGGCAGGATCAGCAGAAACGATTGCGCCAGACTGAACGGCCTCCAGCGCGGCCTGAACTTCACCCGCGCGCTGATAGCGCTGTGTTGGTTCCTTGGCCAGGCAGCGCTGGATTATGGCCCACAGTCCCGGTGGTACGGGCGGACCAAGCGGAATCGGAATTTCCCGCATGATAGCCGAGCTGATCTCAAAGCCGGTGCGTCCTTCAAATGGCAAGCGTCCGGAAGCGGCTTCGTAGAGCACAACTCCCAGCGCCCATAAATCACTGCGATAGTCAGCCACTTCACCTCGGAGGATTTCGGGCGCCATGTACGGCAAAGTCCCGCTCACGCCAGCGGTGTCCTGTACAGTTGCGAAAGACCGTGTAGGGCCCTCGAATATTCCGCTTCCTATTTGTTTGGCTAGACCAAAGTCGAGGACCTTCACTAGGCCTTCGGAAGTGACAACAATGTTTGCCGTCTTCAAATCCCGATGAACGATTCCGCGGTCATGAGCACGGGCAAGCGCGCTGGCAATCTGCACGCCGTATCTCAGGACCGACTCCGCGGGCAATCCCACAACCGCGCTCATTGAGTAGAGAGACTTACCCTCAACCAGTTCCATCACAATGTAGAGTTCGCCGTCAGTCTCGCCGGCGTCGTGGATGGTGCAGATGTTGGGATGTGCTAGAGAAGAAGAAGCGCGCGCTTCATGGAGCAAATTCTGGCTTGCTGAAGGATCCAGACGAGCATCTTTGTTAACCACTTTGACGGCAACATCGCGATGCAATAATTCGTCATAAGCGCGATAGACAACTCCCATTCCTCCCTCACCGATCTTCGAAACGATGCGGTAATGTCCGATTTCCTGACCGATCAAGGGCACTTCCTTCCCGACCCATGCTAGGCTGACCTCGTACCTCCGTCAACGAGACCGACCGCTTGCGATTAATTAGGAATCGAGCAACTAGCGCTTACGATTATTGACATCATTATGATCATCATTGCCATCTGTCTGCGATGAAACCAGCTTTCAGAGCCTTGCTACTAGCCCCGATGCTGTTTGCGATACCGCATCTGCTCCGCGCACAGGCCCCCGGCGCCTCCACTCCAGGCGTGCCTGCCTGGGCGCAGCCGGGATCCGCAACGCACACCCAGGTAGCGCCCCCGGCGGACTTTCACCGGCCCAGCAGGAACTTCGATATGCCAATCGGCATATTTGACGGCCAATCCGACATCGGAAGCGCGGTGCTGCCGGGGAGCGCCGTTTACGATCCCAACATGAAGCGGTACACCATCAATTCCGCCGGTTACAACGTCTGGTACACACGCGACGAGTTTCGTTATCTCTGGAAGAAGATGTCTGGTGAGAGTGCGGCCGATATTGTTTTCCCGGACCCAAACGGATACGGCGACCGCAAGGCAGTCCTCGTCATTCGCCAGGACCTCGATGACGACTCGAAAGAGGCCATTGCAGCTTTGCACGGTCTCGGCATGATCCAATTGGCGCAGCGTCCGGAAAAGGACGCCCGCGTCAAGGACATGGAATATCGCATTGGCGGACGTGGACGCCCAGGCGGCGCCAGCCCTGACAGCCTAGTCGGCGTCGCTGCCAGACGCATCAGTATCGAAAAGCACGGCAACTCCTTCGCGCTGTTCGTCAGCCTGGAAGGCGAGCCAATGCATCAGTTCGGCCCGCCCATCAACCTGCACATGGATGCACCCTTCTACGTGGGCGTCGGCTTCTGCTCGCATTTGCCAGGCAAGTCCGACACTGCGGTGGTCTCCAACGTTGTGCTCGAGAACTCGGCTGGGAAGGTCCACTAGGAAGGGGTATTAAGGTTGTTGGGTTTGCAACCGGTCCGCTGATGATCGACCGCCCTGCCACCTCGCCGAAAAGGTCTTTCGTGCTACATTCTGCTCAGCATTCCGATTGTCCGGCGTAAACCATGGACTCCAGTCTCATCCTGGTAAATCTTCTGATCAAGCTCGGTGTCGCTGCTGCAGTGGCTAGCGCATTGGTGCGATCGGTGGAGTTCAAGTCTCTGCTATTTCGCGAGCGGCGCTCGCTAGCGCAGAGAGTCTACCTGATTCTGTGGATCGCGGGTCCACTTGCCATCGGCGTCTGGATTCGTTTCGTCCAAAAAAGTTTTCTGGCGGGTGATCTCTCTTTCGAGACCACGATTCTATTGGGAGTGGTCGCCGGAAGGTTCAACGGGATGGTTGGTGGCGCCCTTCTCGCACTTCCCGCCGTATTGCACGGCGAATGGGCAACTCTGCCTTTCAATCTTCTTTGTGGTGCATTGGCCGGCCAGTTGCGGCGGATCGCTCCCGACCGCGAGGACATATGGTCGTTCTCGCCATTTATCGATCTCAGCGTCTACCGCATGATCCGGCGAAATCTTCCCACGCCGAAGCTGTTCGATTGGCAGGTAATGTTTTTCGGCATGATCGTAGCGCTTCGTTTCGTGCAGTCCCAGCTCTCGCGTTTTCTGCCCCACGCTACGTTCAGCCTTGAGAGTCCGAACTGGTGGGTGAAGATCGCCATCTACGCGTCATCCATCATGGTGATTGGCATCGAGCTAAAAATCTGGAACAGCGTTCGCATCCAGATAAAACTTGAAGAGCAGGAACGTCTCTTACTGCAAGCACGAATGGTCGCTCTGCAAAATCAAATCAATCCGCACTTTTTGTTCAATACTTTGAATTCGGTTTCGTCGCTGGTTCGATTTGATCCGGATACGGCGCGAGAAATGATTATTAAACTCGCGAACATTCTGCGGCGGCTATTGAAGAGCAGCGATGCTTTCGTTCCCCTGAGTGATGAACTGGAATTCATTGATAACTATTTGGACATAGAAGTAGTCCGCTTTGGCCGGAACAAATTGCAGGTGCTGAAGGAACTAGATCCTGCTTCTCTGGAGGTCATGATTCCGAGCATGCTGTTGCAACCGCTGGTGGAGAACTCCATCAAACACGGCCTTTCGTCAAAGATCGGAGGCGGTCGGATTTACCTTCGCAGCCAATTGGCTGATGATCACTTAATCATCGAAGTAGAAGATGATGGCGTAGGCATGGGCTCCGCAATTTTGCTGGAAAAGCCTACTGGGCTGGGGGGAACCGGAATCGGAATGGCGAATGTGGCCGAACGCCTGAAGGTCCTGTATGGCGACGCCGCCAAGATGACAATTGACAGTCCCGAGGGTAACGGAACTCTCGTCCGCCTGCGTCTGCCTGTGCTTCCCACTGAAGATGCCAATGTGGGAGCGCTTTATGCCGATCGTTCGAGCACCCGCCGATAAAAATCCACATACTGTGGAATGATTTTCGTCGTGCAGAATCTAGATTGAGCCACCGCCCGGCAAGCGTTCGCCATTTCTTGCAGCGCGCTCTCATCGCTCAACAAGCTAATCGCATAGTCAGCCATGGTGTCCACATCCCCCACATTGGCCAGGAATCCACTCTTGCCGTGTTCAATTACCTCGGGAACGCCGCCAACACGCGTGGCGATAGGAACCACGTGGCAAGCCATGGCCTCAAGCGCAGCCAGCCCAAATGATTCCAACTGGCTGGGTAACAGCATGATGTCGGCCAGGGGAAGGGTCTCGTAAACCTGATCCTGCTTTCCGAGGAAAATTACATCATGCTGAATTCCTTTTTGCGCCGCCAGCCATTCCACGCGCGAGCGATCCGGCCCGTCCCCTATCAGCAGCAGCTTGGACGGGATTTTCTTCCGCACCCGGTCAAGAATTTCGATGGTATCCGTTACTCGTTTTACGGGACGAAAATTCGAGAGGTGCACGAAAATGCGCTCGCCGTTCGGAGCATATTGGAGGCGTTGCTGCGTCGCTTCCGGTTTGCGCTTGTACAAGTCGCAATTCACGAAGTTATAAACCACCTTGATCTCATTCTTGATCTTGAATTCGCGCAGAGTGCGTTCGCGCAGATATTCCGAGATAGCGGTGACTCCGTCGCTTTCCTCAATCGAATAGCGTGTGATAGGCAGGTAGGACGGATCCAGACCGACCAGCGTGATGTCGGTCCCATGCAGCGTTGTGACGAATGGGAGTTTCCGATGCTTATCTCCAGCAGCCAGCATTTGCCTCGCCAGAAGCGCACTCACCGAATGTGGAATCGCATAGTGCACGTGCAGTAGGTCAAGCTCATAAAAGTCGGCAACTTCAGCCATTCGAGTTGCCAATGCCAAGTCGTACGGAGGGTAGTCGAACAGCGGATAGCTGGAAACTTCGACTTCGTGATAGTGAATATTAGGATGCGGGCCGGTCAAGCGAATCGGCTGCGCGTAGGAAATGAAATGTATTTCGTGGCCCAGTTGCGCCAATTCCAGGCCTAGTTCGGTGGCGACGACTCCACTGCCGCCGTAGGTTGGGTAGCAGGTAATCCCGATTTTCATGCATCAGCCTTTCGCATGCCATCCATTGGATGGTTTGCTCAAGGCTCGGACTCAGTTTTTGCTGGATTGCTTGAAACTAGCTGGGATCGAAATGGATTCCTGGCTGGTCCCGGCGGCGGCGGCAAACGATGTGTCCATTTTCTCAAGCAAGCTCTGGAGCCGCTCCTGCACCTGGTTTTCCAGATCGGTAAATTCGATTCCCATGCCTACGCCAGGATCACTGGCGCGGACGATACCCGGGGTTTTGATCTTTTCCGAATCCATCCAGAAGATGATGATCACTTCCGTCCCCATCTGCAACGGAAGCAATGTCTCCACGTAGCATCCACGCCCGCCGATATCGGTGGCATTCGTCTGCATGTGAGCCCGCCTCGCGTCAGGGAAACCGATTTCAATGGGAAACAAGACTTTGTGGCGAACGTATCGCCTCTTGTTTGGGCCGTTCAGCGGTGCGCGCTTGCTCTTTGGTTCCGGCGTCAACTCGTTCCACGGAAGCTGCTGTTGTGGGAGCAGTTGCACTCCGGCCTCAATCTTGCGGACAGGACCAGCATCAATCACCCACACGACCCGGAAGCGCGCTTTGCGCTCACCGTATTGAATTCCGATTACTTCCCCAGTCTTGAGTGAATGGTTAATTCCTGAGAGCAAAGCGCCATCGCTGCTGATGTTTCCCGCGCTGGCATTCTGAAAGAACGGTCGCGCTTCGGCATCCATTCCCCAGACTCGAACGGGTATATCGGCTTCCAAACGAGATTCAGGCCTGTTTTCCATAGGTTCCAACGACACCAGATTTGAGCGATACGAAGCGACGCTGTTGGTCCATGCTTCTGCAATAATCATACCCCCGCGTATTCATCCCGCAATTGTCAATCTGCTTTCGGTGGTTACCAAAAGGACGTGCACCTTAGGATTCCGGCTAACCCTCAGAACTCGCGAAATCGTGGTAAGAGATCAGTTCGATGCCGTTCGCGGCCAGTAATTCGCGGGCTGCAGGGGACGTCACGGTGCGCAGTTCCTCAGCCCTCGCTTCCCGCAACCGGGTGTTAACGAGCTGCAGGTCGGCGTCGTTGTAACCGGGATGGCAGACGAATTCCCAGGTACCGTGAGGAAGATCTTGCATGATTGATTGGAAAAGATGAATGTCGAGCGTACCCGTACCCACGATCCCCAAAGTCCCGTCCGGGGTCTTTAGTCCAGCCTTTTCGATCACGCCTCGGAATCTTCCACCCAGGCCGCACAAAAGCTTCATTTGGCTATACCGCTTCCAAAGCTTTGGCCGATTCGCAACAGTACCAAAACGAACCGGGCCGAAAAGATTCCTTACGGCACGCACGCCGCAAGCCTCAGCCGCCCGCAGAAGCGGCCTGAGAACTTGGGGAAAAAGATGAGTGTGTTTGTGAGTATCGAAATGTGAAACCGCGATTCCCGCCGCCCGCAACTTGGAAATCTGCGCTGTAGCCTCGGCCTCGATCTGATCAGAGTCGAGCCGCCCTGTAATCGCCGCAGTGGCGAATTTTCGAAAAGATTCGCGGAATTGTGGTCGTGGCTGGCCTTCTACTAATGTAGGAATTTGTGAGGCACCAAGAACTGGCACGCCGTCCGTCAGCACGACGTGGCAACCGACGCTGAGTGTTGGGACCGATCGGGCAAGCTTGACCGCGTCATCGAACGCTTTTCCATTTGCCATTAGAGTGGCTGAACTTATGACTCCACGTTCATGCCCCTCTAAAATGGCGCGGTTTATCCCCGGGGTGAGTCCAAAGTCGTCGGCATTAATAATCAGACGTCTCAAGGCGCCAGTCTAGCAGGCAACCACATCCCTCCAAGCGGTATCTGGAGATCCATGCAAGTTCTGGACTTACATCCCGAAGGCTTATGCGAGTTTTTGACATCATCCCCTTTAGACGTCATCCCGAAGATCCGGCGAACTTCAGCCGGTCGAAAGCCTGCCCTGAGCGAGCGATGCGAGTCGAATGGGGATCTCGCGTGGGGAACTTATACTTTGGGGGACCGATCCGCTCCGCTGGATTCGGCTCACGTATACTATGGTGAAACACAATGACGTAGAGTTGCCCCGCGGATTTCTTCACAAACTCATCGCGAGGGCGGTTAGCTCAGTTGGTTAGAGCGCCTGCCTTACAAGCAGGAGGTCGCAGGTTCGAGTCCTGCACTGCCCACCATTTTTACCTAAGCCATTCATGTGGTTAGTAGGGCTGCGCCGCCCCTCTCTTGAGCGAGTGATTCTGCGATGTGCCCGGAATTGTGCCCACTTAGCCGCTCACAGCGCTTGGAGTGGTGCTATCGAGTGCGGCCATCATGGGAACGACTGAAAGTACGAATCTCATTGTTTTCACTGGCTACAGCCGGCCCTTCATTTCGGCAATCGCCTTTAATATGCAAAACAATCAGTTGTGGGTAGACGGGCGGTATGAAGCTTCCGCTTAGCTATCGCCATAAGGAACTATCAAAGGGGTGGCTAGTACCTCCGCGAAGTTCGTGAAATGATGACTTACTTTCCCGAGTTCCTGTAACTTCGATTCTCTACACAATATTATTGTCCCTTGCCGTTACTCGCGCAGTGATCAGCCTGCGAAATGGACTTTTGATTTTCCTATAGATCAATGCAAGCGTTTTCTTCCCATTGCGGTAGACCGGCCGCGTGCATTATTATGCATCGCGCTGAATGGAGATAGCGTTTCCCCCATGAAGAACAAAATACTTGCCTTGATCGTTGCCATCGCGGCTTCCCTCCTGCCCGACGCTGTCGCTCAGGTCCAACCGGCGGTTCTCACGATTCACGCCGATAAACCGGTTTCCAAGGTCAGTCCAATGTTGTACGGTCTCATGACTGAGGAGATTAACTATTCCTACGACGGCGGGTTGTATGCAGAGATGATCCGCAATCGAACCTTCCGCGCGGCACGGCGGGATGTGCCGTACTGGCTGCTCGTTGAAAGCGGAAATGCTCAGGCCAAGACGGAGATTGATCGAGAGACTGGTCCCAGCGAAGCACTCAATTACAGCTTGAAATTAGAAGTGACCCAGGCCGATTCAGAAAACCAGGCGGGTGTGCTCAATGGAGGCTACTGGGGCATGGCGCTGAAACCCAACACCATCTATAAAGGTTCGTTCTACGCGAAGGCAGACTCGGATTCTTTAGGCACAGTGAATGTAAGACTGGTGACCGACCAGTACGGTAAAACCCTGGCATCAGACACCGTTTCCGCCCTAACGACTTCGTGGAAACGATACCAGTTCTCCTTGAAGACGGGAGCCATTCAGCCCTCTTCCACCAATCATCTGGTACTCACCGTCGGGCACGCGGGGACTTTATGGCTCAATCTGGTGTCATTGTTCCCGCCGACATATCACGATCGCGAGAACGGCAATCGCATTGACATCATGGAAAAGCTGGCCACCATGCATCCTGCTTTCCTGCGCTTTCCCGGCGGAAATTATCTGGAGGGAGATCACATTCCCGAGCGATATGAGTGGAAGAAAACCATCGGCCCCCTGGTGGACAGGCCGACGCATCCCAGTCCGTGGCGCTATAACTCATCCGATGGCATGGGCCTTCTTGAATTCCTGGAATGGTGCGAAGACCTGAAGATGCAACCGGTGCTCGCGGTTTACGCCGGATATTCGATGCGGCAGGAGCACGTGAATCCCGGGTCCGATCTTGATCCTTATGTGCAGGACGCGCTCGACGAAATCGAATACGCGACTGGCGGAGTGGACACAAAGTGGGGCGCCATTCGTGCACAAAATGGGCACCCGGAGCCATTCAAGCTTACGTACGTCGAAGTGGGCAATGAGGATTTCTTCGATCAGTCCGGAAGCTATGATGGGAGATATGCGCAGTTCTACAAGGCCATCAAGGCCAAATATCCTGATCTCCAAATCATTGCGACAACACCGGTAAAGAGTATTCGCCCGGATGTAGTGGACGACCACTATTACAGACGCGCCACGGAATTCTTCCATGACACGACGCACTATGACAAGACCGATCGCAGCGGTCCGAAGATTTTTGTGGGCGAATGGGCTACGCGAGAGGGCACACCGACCCCTAACTTTGGCGCTGCTCTTGGCGACGCCGCGTGGATGACGGGGATGGAGCGGAATAGCGACGTGATCGTGATGGCGTCATATGCGCCATTGTTCGTCAACGTCAATCCCGGAGGCATGCAATGGGAGACCGATCTGATCGGCTACGACGCGCTGCGGAGCTATGGATCGCCAAGCTACTACGCACAAGTAATTTTCTCAACATACCATGGCGATGAAACGGTGGACTCGCAGCTTGAGAACGGCGGACCGAAGTTGTTCTACTCGGTCACGCGAGATGCAAACAAGAAGCGCTTGTACCTGAAGCTGGTCAACGCATCGTCTGTTCCGCAAGCAGTCAATCTCAAATTCGAAGGCACCACCCTGGCGAACGCCGGCAAACTACTAATGTTGAAAGCGCATGACACCCAAGCCACAAACACTATTGACCAGCCGGCAAATATCGTACCGGTGGAGAGCACGCTGAAAAATATTACAAGCGACCTGCATTACACGGCACCCGCGTTTTCCATACAAGTACTTCAGATTGATCAGCGCTGACTGGCGTAAAAGCCAGGAGAACGAGGTTATGGCAACATCGCGGAGAACTTTTCTCAAGGGCGGCGCCACCGCGGTTGTTGCAGGCGGCGCATGGCTCAATCGTCGTTCAGCGGCCGCTATGGCGTTATCGGGCGAAGAACCGCAAAGCCCGGCAGCACTGGTGGCGGTGATTGACGCCGCCAAAGTCAGTCCGCCGATCTCGAAATACATGTATGGAATGTTCCTGGAGCATCTCGGCTCGCTCACGTACCGGTCGCTGTGGAGCGAGGTCCTCGATGATCGCAAGTTTTATTTCCCGGT
>DASYGR010000035.1:0-15622 GCA_035999525.1 Terriglobales bacterium | reverse complement strand
AAGCAACAAGACATCTTGAAGATGTCGCCGCCAAAGCGGTCTCCGCGTCTAACGTCGCGCCGCATTGGAATCCATACTTCGAGCGCCGGCGGCGTGCAAAACGCTGCCGAGCGGGCGTGGCGTCTGGGATGTAACACGCTTCAGATATTTTCATCCAGCCCGCGTCAATGGGCGCCGCATGAGCTAAGCGTTCCTCAGTGTACGGGAATGAGCCGCTTGCGCGAGAAATACGATTTGAAACCACTTGTGATTCATACGAATTATCTGGTAAATCTCGCCAGCATAACGCCATTGTTTCTGAAGAAATCAATTGAAGCCTTTCGCGGCGAGGTAGAACGGGCGTTGACTTTGTGCGCGGAATATCTGGTATTGCATCCGGGATCATTCCGTGGGGTTGACCGCGAGGCGGGACTGCTGCAAACCGCAGCCGCCATTGCGGCCGCTACCCAGGGACTTGACCTTGCCAAACAAAACCTGACCATCTTGATAGAGAACGCCGCCGGAGCCGAATTTTCCCTCGGAAGTAGTTTTGAGCAAGTGGCGGAAGTGCTTGATCGCCTGAACGGCCTGGTTCCTGTAGCAGCATGCATAGATACTTGCCATACCCATGTCGCGGGCTATGACATTGTGAGCGAAACCGGAATGCAGACAACGTTGAAGAATCTCGACGCAACGATCGGTTTTAAAAATATTCGTGTATTTCACTGCAATGACGCGAAAGCGGCACGCGGTTCCAAGCTCGACCGCCATCAGCATGTTGGGAAAGGAACGATTGGACTGGAACCTTTTCGGCGGCTGCTCAACAATCCACGGTTAGCGCACGCGGCATTCATCGCCGAGACGCCCATTGATGAGCCGGGAGACGATAAGCGGAACGTGGAAGCTCTGAAAAACCTGGTTACGGGATAAACTCGGGCGGACGTCCCAGTCCGTCAAGCGAAGCAGAGGTCCTTACCTCTCGCGGCCTAACCCCTCCCCCGAAACCGGATGATCTCGCGCCGATCGCGCTTCGATGGCCTGCCGACGGGTAATTCTTCAAATTGCTTCATTGCCCTATGCTCCGCCGCCACCTTCAGCCGCAACTCGCGGCTCGGCTCGGTCTCCCGATAGAGCGTTTGCGCAACCGATGCTGGCCCACGCACTTCGCTGAGAAGCAGCACCTGCACCTGAAACTCGCCACCGTCGTTGGTCACTCGCAACATGTCTCCAATGCGGACCTCGCGCGCAGGCTTGGCGAGTTGCCCGTTGGATTGAATTCTGCCGAGGTCACATGCTCGCGCCGCTAATGCCCGGGTCTTGAAGAATCTCGCGGCCCAAAGCCATTTATCCACTCTTACGGAGGTCATTGATTCGTTTTGCTACAAGTGCCCGCCTGTGATGGGAACGAAATCTCCAGCATATGTTCACTATGACGGAGGACTATTAGCGCCCCTCGTAGTATGTGATTCATCAGAAATTTACCACTCTGTAACCGGACTGTAACACTTCAAAGGTAAAACTTGGTCCACACCAATTCAGGAGGATTCACCGAATGATGCGTCGCATCGCACTTGTGTGTCTAGCTTTAGCTCTGGCAATACCGGCGTTGGGGCAGACTACATTGAATGGGGCCGGCGCGACTTTTCCGTATCCAATGTATTCCAAGTGGTTCAACGAATACCACAACCTACATTCAGATATTGAAATCAATTACCAATCCATTGGAAGCGGCGGCGGAATCCGTCAGGTACTCGCGGGAACCGTAGATTTCGGCGCCAGCGATGGTCCCATGACAGATGAGCAACTGGCCCAGGCAAAAATCAAAATCTTGCATGTTCCTACCGTATTGGGCGCCGACGTCCCGGCCTATAACGTTCCGGGAGTCGGCGGAGATTTGAAATTCACACCGGAAGCTCTGGCAAGTATTTTCCTCGGCAGGATTACTTCGTGGAACGACGCCGCAATTACTGGCGCGAATCCGGGAGTGAAGCTTCCCGATCTTCCGATAGTCGTCGTCCATCGCTCAGAAGCCAGCGGCACGACGTACATTTTCACCGACTATCTTTCTAAAGTAAGTTCCGAGTGGAAAGGTGGGCCCGGAAAGGGCGCATCCGTCAAATGGCCAGTCGGTCTTGGCGGTAAAGGCAACGAAGGAGTTGCTGGAATGATCCGGCAAATGCCAGGATCCATCGGATACATCGAGCTAATCTACGCGGTGCAGAACAAGATTCCCTACGGCATAGTAAAGAACGCCGCGGGGCAGTTTGTGAAGGCCAGTCTGGACAGCGTAACAGCCGCCGCGGGCTCCATGAAAACTATGCCTGCGGACTTCCGGGTTTCCATCACGAATGCCCCCGGAAAGGATTCCTACCCCATATCCAGTTTCACGTGGCTTCTGATTCCAGTGCAGGCGAAAGATGCCGCTAAAGGAAAAATCATTTCTGACTTCCTCAATTGGATGCTCGACGATGGACAAAAAATGACCGCGAATCTAACATACGCGCCGCTGCCAGAGAGTGTTGTAGAGAAGGTTAAGGTTGCCATAAAGCAAATTCATTGATATCCGTTCATCAAACATTATTCGATTCCATGGAAACGACAAGGAGAAAAGATGAAGCCGGTTCTGATATGGTGCGTTTTTGTCTTGTTCGCCGTACCGCTGTTCGCGCAAACAACGGCGACAACGACAACCACAACTAAAACCACAGCTCACAAACGGAGAGCGTCCACAGTTGCCCGCCCCGCGGTTACAGCTCAAGATGTGCAGCAGCTTCGGGATGCACTGGCGGCGCAGCAGCGGCAAATTGAACAGCTCAGGCAGGAACTCGCACGACGCGATCAGGACATCCAGCAAAGTCAGCAGCAAGCGCAACAGGCGCAGACGACGGCGGCTAACGCAGCCAGCAAGGCCGAGGAGGCTGCCGCAACTGCCAGCCAGCAGCAACAGGCGGTCGGCGCGATCCAAAGTGACGTCACTGACCTAAAACAGAATTCTGTCAGTGCAGCTCTGAGCCTACAGGAGACGCAGAAGAATGTCCGCGATGCAATGGAAAGCCCACTGGCCCTCCATTACAAAGGCATCACCATTACGCCAGGTGGCTTTCTGGCGGCTGAAACCGTGTGGCGCCGGGCGGCGACAGGGGGCGACATAAATACCGCGTTCAACTCGATTCCGTTCCCCGGCAGTTCGCAAGATCATCTCTCCGAATTTTTTGCGTCTGGCAGGCAATCCCGCGTTGCGATGCTGGCCGAGGGCAAACTAAAAAACGCCAAGCTGACCGGCTACGTTGAGGCCGATTTCTTGTCCGCTGGTATAACTTCAAATAACAACGAGAGCAACAGTTACTCTCTACGTCAGCGGCAAGCGTGGGGACAGGCCTACTTGACCAATGGATGGAGCTTCACAGGCGGCCAAATGTGGAGCCTGGTGACGGAAACAAAAAATGGAGTGGATAACCGCACCGAAATTCTCCCTATGACGGTTGACCCACAGTACAACGTGGGATTCAGTTGGGCGCGTCAATACGGATTCCGCGTGGCCAAAGACTTTGGCGATAAATTCTGGCTCGCATTTTCCGCGGAAAATGCTCAGACCACAGTGGGAGGCGAGGGCGCGACTAACGGTAATTTCCTTATTGGTTCGGCGGGAGCATCAGGCGGTCTTTATAATCCTTCGTCCACTTACTCATTTAATAAAATGCCAGATTTCGTTGCCAAGGCCGTTTTCCAACCAACCAAGGTGAGCCACATCGAAGTCTTCGGTGTGGTAAGTCAGTTCCGTGACCGGCTCTTCCCGGGCGCGACCCTGTCGAAGCCGACGGCGGCTGGCGCCTATAACGATTCTGGAACCGGTGGTGGTGTGGGAATCAATATGCGTGCCGACCTCTTTAACAAGCATATTGATGCCGGAATTCACTTCCTTGGCGGAGAGGGAATCGGTCGCTACGGAACCGCGGGACTCCCCGACGTTTATGTGCGTCCCGACGGTGTGCTCGGACTGATTAAGAGTTCTCAAGCCCTCGGTACCTTGGAATACCACAACAAGAAACTCGACCTTTACAGCAACGTCGGCGGTGAATATGCCGGTCGCTCATCACTCAGCACGACCAGCGCGATTGGCTATGGCTCACCACTGCGAAGCTCAACCGGTTGCTACAGTGAAACCGTGCCCGGTACTCCAGTGAGCGGTGCGTTTCCGACGTCCACCAACGGGTTTCTGCCCGGCGGACTGGGGTCCTGTAA
This sequence comes from Terriglobales bacterium, assembly GCA_035999525.1. Taxonomy (GTDB): domain Bacteria; phylum Acidobacteriota; class Terriglobia; order Terriglobales; family Acidobacteriaceae; genus PALSA-188. The sequence goes on along the minus strand of DASYGR010000035.1, from coordinate 11,401 downwards.
CGTTGACACTCGTGACGTAATTGAAGGTACCCTTGGATTCTGGTATCGCTTCTATGCAGGACCCATGGGCAAGTTACAGTGGGGACCGCAGTTCTCCTACATTGTAAGGAACACTTGGAGGGGTACGGGTGGTGCTCCGAGCGCCAGTGAGCCAATGGTGCTCACGTCATTCCGTTACTATTTGCCGTAAGTAAGTCAACTGCTAAGAAGTTCAGGTTGGCGCCGGGTAGAAACCGAAAACCGGCGCCAGCTTTTGTTGTTCTATACTGGCTTTGATGAAGCCCTGGCATATCGCCCCGAGTTTCGTCTCACGCGTCCCTCCCGGTTATGGCTCGCATCTCGCTGGATAATCCGTCGTATTACATCAACCGCGAAATCTCGTGGATGGCATTCAACCGCCGGGTTCTCGAGGAAGCTTACGACGAACAGAATCCTCTTCTGGAGCGCCTGAAGTTTCTCTCGATCACCGCCGGCAATCTGGACGAGTTTTTCGAAGTCAGAGTCGCTGCGCTGGCACAGCAGATCGAGGACGGCAATACCGAGCCTGGCCCCGACGGCATGGGTCTGCTCGAAGAACGAGATCTGCTATCTGAAAATATTCATGAGTTCGTCCAGCAACAGTATCGTTGCTGGAATGAAAAGTTGCGCCCGACGCTGGCTCAGAATGGCATTCGCGTCCTTGGCATAGACGATCTCGATGATGATGCTCGCGCTTTTGTCGACGAATACTGTGAGAAAGAATTAGATCTCCTGGTCACGCCTGTGACCATAGATCCCGCACACCCATTTCCCCGAGTGATTAATAAAGCATTATGTGTTGCCTTCTTATTGCGGCGCAGGCGGCGCTCCGCGCTCACTTACACGGGAGTGGTCATCGTGCCTCGTGCTTTGCCCCGGTTGGTGAGGCTGCCTTCCCGTGACACCGTGGATTTTATCTTCCTCGCCGACATGGTCGCTCATCACGCCTCGAGAATGTATCACGGCTATGACATTGTTTCCGCCGCGGCTTTCCGCGTCACTCGCAACAGCAATCTGTACCTGGCGGAAGAAGAATCTCGCAGTTTGCTGGAGTCCGTCCGAGCAGAACTCCACAACCGGCGCAAGGGAGACGCAGTCCGCCTGGAAATCGAAGCTGAAGCCGATCCCGAAATTGTCGAACGCTTACGCACGAACTTCGAATTGGAAACCTGGCAGGTATTTCCCGTTCACGGCCCAGTGAATCTCTATCGTCTATTCAATCTCTACGAACAAATTGACCGTCCTGATCTGAAGTTCAAACCATTTTCGCCCCGCGAACTCCGCCTCACCGCGAAGTCGCAGGATATATTCGAGGAGCTTCGCCGTCACGACATTCTGTTGCATCACCCGTTCGATTCATACGATGCCGTGACGTCATTCATTGAAACTGGGGCAGAAGATCCACTGGTGCTCTCCATCAAGCAGACGCTTTACAGGACGAGTGAGCAGTCTCCCATTGTGCCCGCGCTTATTTCCGCAGCGACAACCAAGGAAGTCACCGCCGTGGTGGAATTGAAAGCGCGATTTGACGAGGCCTCAAACATACGCTGGGCGAGAGACCTGGAAGATGCCGGCGTACAGGTGTTTCATGGCCTGGTGGGCCTGAAAACACACTGCAAGCTTTCCTTGATGGTTCGTCACGATCCTGATGGAATTACACGTTCTTACGCACATTTGGGAACAGGTAATTACAATGCCGCAACCGCTCGTTTCTATTCTGACTTGAGTCTGCTTACCGCCGATCCTGAAATCACCAGCGCCGTGCATGATGTTTTCAGCTTTCTGACCGCGTACGCCGAACATCCCAACTATGATCCGCTGCTCGTCTCTCCGTTGGATATGGCTGAGCACAGTCTGGCCCTGATCGCGCGTGAGGCCGAACATGCGCACCATGGTCGCCCCGCCCACATCATTGCTAAGATGAATGCACTCCTGGATAAGAACATCATTCAGGCGCTCTACCGGGCGTCGCAAGCTGGGGTTGAAATTGATCTGATCGTTCGCGGGATGTGCGCGCTGCGCCCCGGCATCCCGCGGGTGAGCGACCGAATTCGAGTCCGCAGCATCGTCGGCCGCCTGCTCGAACATAGCCGTGTTTATTATTTTGAAAATGGAGGGGACGAAGAACTTTACTTGGGCAGCGCGGATTGGATGCCCCGCAACCTCTACGAACGAGTCGAGGTGACCTTTCCACTTAAGGACGCGCTTCTGCGCGAGCGCGTGCGGCACGAAATTCTGGAGGCTTACATCGCTGATAACGCGAAGGCGCGGCTGTTGCAGAAGGATGGAAGCTACATTCGCGCGTGGCAAGTGCGCGGGAAACGCAAGCCGAAAGAATCAGACCTGTTCAATGCCCAGGACTTTCTGATCGCTCTTGCGGAAGGAAAGCAAACTCTCGATGGAATTCCTCACAAAGTTGTCAGGACCGCTCGAAGATCGCGCCATGAAAAGGGATTGAAGGCCAGATGATTATTTATTTCTTACGCCATGCCAGCGCCGGTGAACGCGTCGCCAATCCAAAAAAAGATGAAAAACGGGCGCTCGATAAGGCCGGGATCGAGCAGTGCGGGTATGTTGGCCGTGCCCTGACCGCCCTCGATGTTCACGTAGACGCGATTATTTCCAGCCCACTAAAACGTGCTGCCCAAACCGCATCTCTGGTGGGCAATGAGCTCGGCTACGAGGGCAAACTGCATTTGGAAGAAGCGCTTCGGCCAACATCGTCATTCGCCGATTTCCGGCAATTACTGGAACGCTACGGAAAATATGATTCCATCATGTGCGTTGGTCATAACCCGAATCTAAGTGAGTTTGTGGGTCGCGCCATCAGCGAGGCAGGTTGCGAGGCGTCCGTCGAGCTGAAGAAAGGCGCGGTTGCAAAGGTCGAAACTGGACGAAATTCATCAGTCCTGCAATGGTGTTTGACTCCAAAAATATTGCGGGAGCTCTACGCGACGGCTGCGGAAAGCTCGCGTCCGAAGATTTCCCGGAAATAGTTGACTTCTTTTTCCACCGCCCACAATTCCAGATCAACGCTGGCTCTGGTTCTTGGCACCAATAGCAGATTCACCCCACCGGCGATGATCTTTATCCGTGTAGCCCCGACAGATCCGCTCCTTCCCAGATCGAGAGCCCGGGCCAGTCGCAATAGCAACGACGCTTTAGGCACGCAATCCTGATCCTCCGCTGCAAGCACTTGCATTGCAGTGTCATTGACCGTGGGACGGGACTTCCCCAGATAGCGCGCAATTGCCGCAATAATGCGCCGTTGTTGCAAGCTGTATCCCAGAATCTCGGAATGCGAAATGATGTAGTGGGCGTGCCGATGCCTTCCGTTGCGATTCAAGTAATCTCCGACCTCATACAACATGGCGGCCGCGGAAAGCCACTCCTGATATTCGGGCGGCAAGCGATGCACCGGCTTCAAAGCGGAGAACAATTCCATCGCGGACTGACGGACCTTCAGTGCGTGGCCCATTTCCACCCCGTAATGCGCGATTGCAGCTCGAATCGAATCCCACCGTTCTGACTCGAGTTGTTTTCGCGAGCGGGTTCCCCGGTCATATTCCGCCGTCATCTGCGCGAGCAGGCCATCTCTTAACCCGAGAGGCGAGTAGCGGAACCCCAGCAGGTGGCACCGTTCCAGCAATTCGGCATAGACCGCGGCGCCTGCCACAATGATCTCCGCACGTCTTGGTCCCACACCCGAGAGCGTTCTCCGTTTATCTAGAGGAAGATTCGCGAGCAGCTTCGCGATTCGGCGCATCTGCGCCCGCGAAACCGTCGTGGTGCGCGGCCTCTTTGTTTTATACAAACCGTGGCAAACCGCTGCCAGAGATTCGGCAGTACCAGATGTCGCGATCACTACTTTTGGTTTTGCCCGCGTGATGCGGCTGGCAATTCTTTCTATTTCACGCGTAATAAATCCCCGTAGTTGGCGGGTCTCGGTCTTGCGGGGAGGATCGTGCCGCAGAAATTCATTCGTGAGACGCACGGCGCCTAGGGGCAGGCTCACAGTGTCTCGAATATGCCCATCGGCGGAAATCGTGAGCTCGCAGCTTCCTCCGCCCAAATCCATCAGCAATGCCGGAGACGCGCTGACCCGAGTCATCGAGACGATGCCTAAATGGATGAGCCTCGCCTCTTCAAGACCAGAGATGATCTCGACTTTCCATCCAGTTGACGACCGAACCCATTCCAGAAACGCGCGGGAATTACGAGCATCACGCAGCGCGCTGGTGGCCACAACCCGCACTGTGTCCGTACCTGCTTTTTGTACCGCTCGATGGAAGCGTCGCAACACTTTTACGGTACTAGCGATCGCTTCGGGGGAAAGGAAGCCATTACGGAATACAGATTCACCCAGCCTAGTAACTTCGCGATCCTCGTGAATTTCCCGGAGACGGTGGCCGGTCAGCCGCGCAATTTTAAGGCGCACGGAATTCGACCCAATGTCAACCGCGGCAAATGTCGGCATAATGCGGAAAACCAGTTTACAGCGTTACGCACGTTGCCGAAAATTGCCGCATTCAACTGGTTGACTGAATGCTCTAAGTAGTGGAATGTTTTCTCGTAAACAGAAACACTATGACCGATCATTCCAGACCCACGGTCGTCGCGCGAACGGTGCAGCGGAACTTCCGTGCACTTGCCTGTAATCAATCGCCGCGAGACAATGTCTGCCATCAGGAGATTACTTGTCAGATCAAAAATACCGGCAACACGGCTATCAGGATCGCGATCGCAGTAGCAATAATGATCGACAGAAGTCGTCGTCCGACCGGCCTGGCCCCCGTCCGTCGAAAGACAACACCTTCGGACCTCGTCCGCTTCAACTGGCGGCGACGCATGCAGTCTCACGCTGCGCCCAATGTGGAGCAGTATTGCAGTCTCTTAATGAACCGGTTGGACAATGTCCCAAGTGCACGTTTGAATTGCACTCCTGCAAGCAATGTACGTATTTTGATCCCGCCGCACGCTTCGAGTGCACACAGCCGATACCCGAACGCATTCCCCGCAAAGATCAACTCAATTCATGCACGTTCTATTCGATAAGTGTAAGGGTTGAAAAGCAGACTTCGACACCAGCGTCGGCCCGTCCCGCGGACGCAAAGCAGGCTTTCGAGAACCTGTTCAAGAAGTAACCTTCAGGGTTTCTGAGTAGGTCGCAGCAAGATTTCACTGGCAAACGACTGTGGCGACTGCGTCACCAGCATAGCCACAACGTGAGCAACGTCTGCTGGCTTCAGCATTTTTTCCGCGCTTTTTCCTTCATGCGGACTCAAGTCCGTGTCCACCGATCCAGGACAGATCACTGACACACGGATATTATGCGCTCGCAATTCTTCCGCGACCGAGTAAGTCAGCCCGTTGAGTCCCCACTTGGAAGCAGCGTAGGCGGCGCCGTTCGGAAGAGAGTTCTTTCCCGCGAGAGATGAAATGTTAACAATGTGACCGCTCCGGGCTCGAATCATCATGGGCGCAAAGCTGCGGATGCAGTAATACACGCCGCGCAAGTTCGTATTCAGAATAGCGTCCCACGCCGGCGGCTGCATTTGATGCAGCGGCCCCACAAAGCTGCCGATGCCCGCATTGTTCACCAGGATGTCAATCCGTCCGAAAGTGTTCTCAAGTTCTGAGGCCGTGGTTTCGACCGAGCGCAAGTTTGTGACATCACATTCTCGAACCACGCCTCGTCCACCCGCCGCGGAAATCGTTTCCGCCGTGGTTTCCAAAGGCTTGCGGCTGCGCCCACAGAGTACGGCCGTAGCGCCCAAACCGGCCAGTTTGACCGCAATGGCCGCCCCAATACCGCGTCCTGCGCCAGTAACCACGGCAGTTTGTCCGTTTAACGGCTGTTCGCTCTTGTCTGACATGGGCTTGGTTCTCCTTGTTCTGAAATCCTAAATGAGGTGCTCTAATCATAGTTGCACGCGAATCCGTGTTGCCGGTAGGCGTGGGTTGCCTCGACGCTGTTCTCATGCTCTCATTGTAAAATCAGAAGTTCATGCAAGAAGAAAACTCAACGACCGTTCATCGTGATCCCAGCCGTGATCATGACACCGAAATCCGTTACGATGCGCAGCGCATCGAGACAAAATGGTCTGCTCGCTGGCAAGAAGATGCGTCTTTGTACTCAGCCGAGCCAAATTCCACCAAGCCAAAATATTACGTGCTGGAAATGCTCCCTTACCCTTCGGGCGCATTGCACATGGGGCACGTGCGAAATTACGCCATTGGAGATGCGCTTGCACGTTACATGTGGATGAACGGCTACAACGTGCTCCACCCCATGGGCTGGGATTCGTTCGGCCTTCCCGCCGAGAACGCCGCGATCTCGAATAACACTCCCCCTCGCGAATGGACTCTGCGCAACATTGCAAACATGAAAGCGCAGATGAATCGTCTCGGCTTCGCTTATGACTGGTCGCGCGAAGTTACAACCTGCCTGCCAGAATATTACCGCTGGAATCAGTGGTTTTTTCTGAAGCTCTACGAGCGCGGATTGGCGTATCGAAAAAAGAGCAAAGTGAACTGGTGTCCGAAGTGCGCCACGGTTTTGGCGAACGAGCAGGTTGTCGCAGGCTGCTGCTGGCGTCACGAAGATACTTTGGTGGACCAGCGCGAGTTAGAGCAATGGTTCTTGCGTACCACGCAGTACGCGGATGAATTGTTGCGCGATCTCGACAAGCTCGATGGCTGGCCTGAAAAAGTTAAGATCATGCAGCGAAACTGGATCGGGCGCAGCGAAGGCACGCTGGTGGATTTCAAGCTCGACGTTCCTGCCGGGTTCCCGCCTTCCATGATCACTGTATTCACCACGCGCGTGGACACAATTTATGGTGCGACGTCCATCCAACTTGCACCCGAGCATCCAATGGTTGCGGACTTTGCCGCGCATAATGATCTCCTGCGTTCGGAGGTTGAGCAGCTCATTGCCGAGCAGCGCAAAGCCAGAGAAGTCGGTGATATTGGCGCGATCGAAAAACACGGAGTCAATACCGGCCGGTTTGCCATAAATCCATACAGCAGCGAGAAAATTCCCATCTGGGTCGCAAATTATATTTTGATGGACTATGGAACCGGCGCGATTATGAGCGTCCCGGCACACGATGAACGCGATTACGAATTTGCCCGGAAATACAGGTTGGAAATTCGGCTTGTCATTCTTCCTCAGACAACTGATCTTGAAGAAACCGTCGCCGAACCTCCACTTCCGTTTACTACGCTGGATGGTTTGCTGGTGAACTCCGGCCGGTTCAGCGGCCTTAGCTGCGCAGAGGCGATCCCGAAGATGTCTGCGCATGCTGAAAAGGAAGGCTTCGGGAAAGCAACGGTAACTTATCGCCTGAAAGACTGGGGAGTATCCCGCCAACGCTATTGGGGTACGCCCATCCCCATGCTGTATTGCGAGAACGACGGCATTGTCCCGGTTCCGGAGAAGGAATTGCCGGTGCTTTTGCCCGACAAGATTGACATCACACTTACCGGCGGATCGCCGTTGAGTCGCGTTCCTGAATTTGTGAATGCCGTCTGCCCGAAATGCGGAGGATCTGCCCGGCGCGAGACCGACACCATGGACACATTTGTGGATTCGTCCTGGTATTTCTACCGCTACACCGACGCTCACAATGACAACGCCCCGTTCGATAGCAAAATCGGCGCTTACTGGTTTGGAGACCGCGGGATTGATCAATACATCGGAGGCGTCGAGCACGCCATTCTTCATTTGATTTATTCGCGCTTCTGGACGAAGTTCATGCGCGACATGGGATTGGTTAAAAACGCGGAGCCTGTCGAAAGATTGTTCACGCAGGGAATGGTGATCAAAGACGGCGCCAAGATGTCGAAGAGCCTGGGCAACGTCGTCTCTCCTGACGAGATGATTGCCCGTTACGGTGCGGACAGCGCGCGAATGTATAGCTTATTCGCAGCTCCCCCCGATCGCGATTTGGATTGGCAGGATAAAGGCGTCGAAGGAGTTCAGCGCTTTTTGAGTCGCGTCTACAGGTACGTTGGGAGGCACGCACAAAAATCTCCCGTAGAGGCGCAGCTTGCTGTGTCTGCGCTCCAAACCGAGGCACTCTCACCAGAGGCCCGTCAGATTCAACGCAAGCTCCACCAGACCATCAAGCGTGTCAGCGACGACTTTCAGGGAAGATGGCATTTCAACACCTGTGTCGCTGCGATCATGGAATTGGTAAATGAACTCTATGCCGCCGAAGAGAATGTGGCGCGGGCTTCGTCGCCCCCGAAGGCCGTGCCGGAAACATTGCTTGCCGCAGTTCAACGAGACCTGGTGTTGCTGATCGCGCCCTTCGCTCCGTATCTAGCGCATGAATTGTGGGAGATGCTTGGGGAAAAGGGAAGTCTCCTGCGGGCTCCGTGGCCGAAGTACGATCCGGCTTTGGCGAAAGAGGAAGAGATTGAAATTCCTGTGCAAGTAAATGGCAAACTCCGAAGTCTTATCGTCGTGCCCGCGGACGCTTCGGAAGAAACCATCCGCGAGCGAGCCTTGTCGGATGAAAAAATTAAGTCCCTTATCGCAGGGAAGCAGATTGTGAAGATCATTGTTGTGCCCGGGAAGCTGATCAATATTGTGCTTCGTTGACGCTGCATGAAACAACGCTCACCCACCATCGAAGGTTTCCGCCTGATGTTCAGCCGTCCCGCCCTTGGACTGGCGGAAGTCGCCTGGCGCTGGACATTCGGCTTTGCCGCCATCTTGGCTTTGACGTTTTTAACTCTTGAATATTTCAGGACACTACCGGTCGGCCCTGGAGATCTTTTCATGCTGCGCACGCGGCATCCACTTCTGATTTCTCAAGCTGTCGCGCATATTTTTCGGGGCAGCGGCGTTCGGTTCGTTAGAGCTTTATTTCTCATATTTGTACTGTTGTCGGCGGCATGGATCGTCCTGGCCTCGTTGGCTCGACGAAGCACGGTGAGCGCGCTCCTAACTTATTTTTGGGAAGATGGCGATGCGCCAGGTCTGCTGACTGCCCCAAAAATCTCGCGACAGGCTCCATTCGGACTGAATCTTTTGCGGGTTGTCGTCATGGCGGCCGCGCTCTTTGCTTTTGCTGGAGCGCTGCTTTTGACGACCGCTGCATCAACTCCCACCGACCCTTCGCCGGGCACGGCCATGCTCGTGTTTCTCACCCTCTCGATGGGCATTTGTCTGGCATGGTGGTTGCTGAATTGGATTCTTTCGCTGGCCGCCATTTTTGTAGTGGCTGACGGCAGCGGCACACTCAGCGCAATTTCACAGGCGGCAGAACTCTGGCGGGTTCGCTGGGGTTCGATAACAGCGGCAGGCACGTGGTTTGGAATCGCTCACGGAATTTGTTTTTTCGTCGCAAGTTCGCTCGTGGCTTTCCCCTTGGCATTTGCCGGTGTAGTGCCCCCGGGGATCGTCATCGGAGGGGTCTTGCTGGTGGCACTGCTTTATTTCGCCGCGACCGACTTTTTGTATGCCGGAAAAATGGCGGCGTACGTTGCCATAGCAAAACTGCCGGAAGAGCAGGCATTCATTCCACGGAATTCAGATCCGATTATTCCGCCGCAATCCGGAATAGATCGCGGAGAATTGATCCTATGCGATGTCCCCGCCATCCAGTGATCTTGTGGGGTGCCCGTTCAAGCTCTGCTGGAGCGGGGAGTTTTTGTTCAGCCCGCGAGGAACCGCCAAGCTAAGCGTTATTTCTGCGAACCGTAATCGTAGCTGTATCCGGTGGGTTCGTTTCCGGAAACATATCGGGTGTTGTAATCCAGCAAATAATTCAGATGCGAATCGTCGGCCGGGAAAGACTGCCCTTTGTATGGATACCCACTCATTCGCCGGAACGGCAACGGCTCGACCGTACTTCCGTCGGCAGCGTAGAAATCCATATCTTTTTCGTATCCGTTGGCCTCGAAAAAGTAGTCGCGCGTCCAGCCTTGCGGAAGCGCTGGCAGCGATGCGGGATTGAATTCCAACGCAACTTCATCGCCTGATCCAAGAACTACCAAACGATCGTCGAAATTGGTAAGCAGCGGTCGCACGTCTCCATAACGCGTGTAAGTTCCCGCCTGCCGTGCATAAGGCCCGGTGCGGCTGACCTGCTCGTAGACATATTTGACATTGCCGGGCGGTTGAGCCTCGATCTGTTTGGGATAACCATGAAACTCCAAATTGGCGCGTTCTAGTGGGACCTCATTTAGAGTTGATTTCACGTCTTGCGCGGTTCGATCAATGAGAATGTTGTCCCAGTAAATCTGGAGATTTGTAGAAATGCGAATGCGTTGTGTTCCTCTGGGCAGAGCCTGGCCGAGGTCCGCTGTGATTGTTCGCGGAAGCCCTGCCGGAAAGCCCATGTCATCGAGCACGCGCTTCCATTTTCCATTTGCGTCTTGAGCTTCTACATAGGGAGCGACTGCTTTAATTCCGGCCTGATCGGCGGCGTACATTGCCGTCGCGGTAAAGTACTCAATCTCACCATGCATGAATAGCCGTAACGGACCGCCCTGATACGGTTCGCCGAGATCAAGCTCAAGGCTGTGCAGTTTTGCGAAACCCTTGAACGGGAGCAATCCGTAGTCGCCGAAATAGTGATGAGCCAGTAAATCGGGCAGCACATTGTGACCATGATCATCCCACGCCCCCGCCGGCGGACGCGCGTCGCGGCTCGTGATCACCTTGAACTCCGGATAAGGCGGATTGCTGGCGAAATATTCGTTGGGATAAACCTCCACGCCGCCCGGATGATCAACCGCCAACAGTCGAACCCGATCGAGATAGACAACTTCCTCCATCGGTTCCATCAGGCGGAAACTTAGGGTTGGGTGGCCCATCCTTCCCCGGTTTTGGGAAGGGTGGGAATCATCTCTCTCGTGGATGACATTGCCATCTATTTTCAAGTACTCCGTGGGCCGCGGAATATTGCGTTCGCCCGGCCCGACCCAATGTCCGACGACGCCCGCACCGAGAATGTCGGCCACAAGCTGATAGTGCTCGCCATCCCACGCGAAAAGCGTTGGACACGAACTCCCGCGACGGTCTATTTCTGTATATTTCTGTTCGCGGTTCGCTGCGACCTCGATTTCATCCTGCAATACTCCCGTAGGCCACAGCATGCGAACGACGTCGGCTTGTTTGGCTTGTCCGAGGCCAACAACGATTTGCGTGGAATTTTGCCCGAGATATCCGGACGATCCCGCGATCTCAAACTTCTGGCGATTGCCTCCGGAAAACACTTCGATCTTGGTTCCAATGGCACTCTTATTGTCGTTCAGGCCGGTGAGTGCAAGCCGCAACCAGTTATTTTTGTTGCCCCCTTCGTTTCGCAGGAGCACAGCCGGACCGTGATTTTGCGTGATGAGCAGTCCAGTTGTTCCGTCACCC
>DASYGR010000027.1:0-4615 GCA_035999525.1 Terriglobales bacterium | reverse complement strand
ATTGTGGGAGTCTTGGTTATTTTTCAGGCAATGTACACGGCCGTCATGGAACGCACGCGAGAAATTGGAATTCTAAAGTCCATTGGCGCTTCCAAGCTTTATATCGTAAATGCAATCCTGCGGGAGACGACGTTGCTGGCGATTGCTGGCATCATTGTTGGGATTGGGTTTAGCTGGGCCGCGAGTGCCGTCATTGCGTATCGCCTTCCAACCTTGCAGATTGTTCCTGTTTGGGGATGGGTTGGGAAAGCCGCCTTGATCGCGATTTTAAGCGCAATCGCGGGCGCTTTGTATCCAGCCTATAAGGCGGCTCAAAAAGATCCGATAGACGCCTTGGCGTACGAATAACAAGCCAGTGTGACGCGGGCGCCCTCGCCCGTCTGATGGCTGCCTAAAAGACCTAATGGAAGTCCTCTTCCTTGTGACGGCCGTCACATTGTTATCGCGACAATTCGTCTAGGTTAAAGCGCATGTCCTCGGGGCGACTCACACACGCGACGATTCGCGCCTTAGACTTCCTCTCGGCGCATCTACTTCCCCAAACAAATGTCGCGAAGCACCTTCGAACTGGGCATCGCGGCGAAGAGGATGCGTATTTCTATTTGCGCCGGCTGGGTTACGTGATGATCGCCCGTAATTTTCGATCCCCTCGCCGCCGTGGAGAGATTGACCTGATCGGATGGCACAAGGATGTTCTTTGCTTCATTGAAGTAAAAACACGTACATCTCACGACGTGAAGCCAGCTGAAACGGCAGTGGATCGCGCCAAGTGGTGCCAGCTTTCAGCCACAGCTCGCGAATATATGCGGCCGTTCTCTCCTGATTCGCAGTGGCGCTTCGACGTGATCACCGTGTATTATGATCGGAATTCCAGCCATCCACAGTTCCAGCTGTTCCAGAACGCAATTCCTTCGCCGTAATATGAAATGCCGTCGTAAAATTTGGTTGCGGGTGTAAGGAGGATTGGATCGTTGCCTGAACTCAGAAAAGACCCGATCGTGGGACGATGGGTTATCATTTCCACCGATCGCGCAAAGCGCCCATCAGATTTCGCTCGAGAAGTAATTCAACACAGAGGCGGATTTTGTCCATTTTGCTACGGGAATGAAAGCAAGACCCCTCCCGAAATTCAGGCGTATCGTCCCAATCAAAATGGGGGACCTCCGCCCCAACGCGATTCCCCGGGATGGACGGTTCGCGTGGTGCCAAACAAGTTTCCCGCCCTCGGCATCGAAGGGGTTCTGAACCGGCAGGCTGATGGCATGTTCGACAAGATGACGGGCATCGGCGCGCACGAGGTCATTATCGAGACCCAGGATCACAGCGCCAGCCTCGCTACCTTGCCTCCGAAGAGAATCGAAGATGTCCTGTGGACGTTCCGTGACCGGATTCTCGATTTACGAAAAGATCAACGATTTAAATATATCTTGATCTTCAAGAATCAGGGAGAAGCCGCTGGCGCAACGCTGGAGCATTCTCATTCCCAGTTGATCGCACTACCCATTCTCCCGATTTACGTGGTGGAGGAAATTGAAGGGGCGAAGCAGTATTACATTTACAAAGAGCGATGCGTTTTTTGCGACATTATCCGTCAGGAAAGTGAATCCGGCATACGAATAGTTGCGGAGAATGAGAGCTTTCTCACGATTGCGCCTTACGCTCCGCGGTTTCCCTTTGAGACTTGGATTCTGCCGAAGGAGCATGAATCCGCATTTGAGAATTCTTCCTCGCACACCTTTGAAAATCTCGCGAAGGCCTTAAAAGTTCTGCTCACAAGGGCGGACCGGGTCCTCGACAATCCGCCTTACAACCTTGTGATTCACAGCTCCCCGGTCCAAGATCCGATCAACGACCACTATCATTGGCACATCGAGTTCATGCCGAAACTGACCAAAACCGCTGGATTTGAATGGGGGACTGGATTCTACATAAATCCCACTCCCCCGGAAGAGGCGGCGAAATTCTTGCGTGAAGCGAGCGTCGAAGAGCGATCGGCCGCGAAAGAGATCCCGGTCTGAAGTTTGGAACGACCGGTTACCAAAGGAACTTTCCTGCAATCGGCGTCCGCTATAAGGTTCGTGCATGAGCACCAAAACAAAAGTACTCTGCTCGCAGTGCGAGATGCCCGAACAGAAGTGTGGATGCGAGAAGTATTGTTGCTCCTGCGAAAGCCAACTGGGTGTCAGATTGTGCGAAGATGGATTGTATTACTGCCCCGATTGCCGCGAAGCTTGCGACTATAAGGTAGCGGAATAGCGATCGGAATAAGCTCCCCTGCGGGACTCAGATCACTACTGCCTCTTTATATTCTCCAAAAACCTTCCTCAGCGTGTCAGAGATCTCCCCGACCGTGGCGTAGGCTTCCACCGCTGCGATGATATAAGGCATCAGATTGGTCCCGTTGCGGGCTGCATCTTCCACGTGCATTAACGATGCAGAACATTCTTGCGAATCCCGGCGTTGTCGCAATGCCCGCAGACGCTCAATCTGATTGCGTTCCAACGATTCGTTGATTCCTTGCAGTGAAATCGGATTTTCTTCCTCCATCACGAACCGGTTCACTCCAACCACGACGGCCTCTTCACGATCCACCTGCTGCTGATACTCGTACGCGGCGTTCTGAATTTCCTGCTGTATGTAACCTCGTTCTATGGCACGAAGCATTCCGCCAAGAGCGTCGATCTTCTCCAAATATTCGGTGGCGCGTTTCTCGATTTCGTTCGTGAGGGATTCAATGTAATAAGATCCGGCGAATGGATCAATCGTTTGCGGGACACCCGACTCAAAAGCAAGAATCTGCTGCGTACGAAGCGCAACCCGGGATGCCTGCTCCGTAGGAAGCGCCAATGCTTCGTCGTATGAGTTCGTATGCAGCGACTGGGTTCCCCCCAATACAGCCGCCAGGCCTTGTAGGGCCGTCCTGGCAATATTGTTTTCAGGCTGCTGGGCTGTGAGGGTAGAGCCCGCGGTTTGCGCGTGAAATCGCAGCATCCACGAACGCGGGTTTTGAGCTTTGAATTGTTCGCGCATGATGCGGGCCCACATGCGCCGAGCCGCGCGAAACTTGGCGACTTCTTCCAGAAAATTATTGTGCGCATTGAAGAAAAATGAGAGGCGTGGTCCGAACTTATCCACATCGAGGCCACCTGCCAGTGCGGCTTGAACATAAGCTATGCCGTTGGCAAGAGTGAATGCGACTTCTTGCACGGCGGTACAACCGGCTTCCCGCATGTGGTATCCGGAGATCGAAATTGTATTCCACTCCGGCAGATCCTCATTCGACCAGGCAAATAGATCGGTAACGATGCGCATGGCCGGTTGAATTGGGAAAATATATGTGCCACGAGCGATATATTCTTTCAAGACATCGTTTTGAACCGTTCCTGAAAGCGATCTGATATTCGCGCCCTTCCTTCTCGCGACAGCAACATAAAGTGCTAGCAGGATGGCGGCGGTCGCATTGATCGTCATGGACGTGGAGATGGCAGTGAGATCAATACCGTCAAAAAGGCGCTCCATATCCTCAACGGAATCAATCGCGACCCCAACTTTTCCGACCTCGCCCGCAGCCAGTGGATTGTCCGAATCAAGTCCTATTTGCGTGGGTAGATCAAAAGCAACAGAAAGCCCGGTTGTCCCATTCGCCAATAAATACTTGTAACGTTTGTTCGATTCTTCGGCGTCCCCCATCCCTGCATACTGGCGCATGGTCCAGAGCCGTCCGCGGTACATTGTCGGCTGAATGCCGCGAGTGAAAGGGAACTGGCCGGGGTAGCCAACGTCCCGCTCTTGATCCCCATGATCAAGGCTGCTCGGCGTGTAAAGCGGATCAATCGGAATTTTAGAGGAAGTGAAAGACTGTGAGGTCGAGCCGGAGTCCGGATGTTTGGTGCGTTCAGACATTCTGATTTCTTAATCAACTGCCGAGGATTCTGACTTTCCAGAGCCCTTTTCAAAAGTGCGTTAACCCATCTGTATTAGACCTTATGGATTCAATTGTTTTTCTTTCGCACTCGCCAAAACGAACTGAACCCGAACCATCCAAAGATTAAGGTGAAGCATACGGCGAGAACTACGCGGCTGGAATTCGTTTTGGCCGCTTCATATTTCGTCCATTCATGTACGAGGGCCAGCACGCCGAATCCGGATAACGCCAGGAAAACAAACCCCGTAACCTCCAGCCACAATTGGTGGAATATCCGCCCAAAGTGCGCCGCAGTTGCGCGTCCACCCTTTACCAAAGCATCGAAGGTTCGAGTACGCCGGAGTTGCTTCCCCAAGATTCTTGCCGCGATCCCCGTCTTCTTCGACATTGTTACGCTCATACATCATTGATTTTAGCAACTTCGGGTTACAATAGCGGCGGCGAATCCGTTGCCGGAACCGTGGACACGCGGAATGCATCTAAATGGACTGTAGAGATTAATCTGAACTGGAGTGAGGATACAGGCGAGCAGCGGTCGAAGAAGGGGGTTCTGTGGACCAGCAATTAAAACAATTAATGAAGGAATTGGGAGAGGCTATCAATGAGTCCCTGGCCGATTCCGATCAGATCGCTGAAGTCGTTTCCAGAATTAAGGACGGCGGATACGACATCTTCCTGGTGCTCGAGGCT
>DASYGR010000417.1:0-6554 GCA_035999525.1 Terriglobales bacterium | reverse complement strand
ACGGATACTTCTCTGGCGAAGACTGCTCTTTGCGCAAGCGGAGAGCGGAGGGGTTCGAATCCCCAATTACGCCGTGTCTGATTTTCCCTGGCCACAATTTTCGCCGGTGGCGTAGTCAAGGGTTACTTCCGCCTCTTACGTCGTGCAGGCCGGGAAACCTGCCAAGGAAAGAAAACCATCGGGACGGGGGCGTAGTCCCGAACCACAAGGTACCGATGGAAAGTCTGCCTTGACGACGGACCCTGGGCGTTTGTTCCCCGGCGAATATTTTTGAGCGTATGTCGATTCGATCGACTGCGTATCTGAAGCGTTCGTTAGTCGCCTTCTTAGAAAGGAGGGAGCGGTCATGGACATTTATATCAAGAACGGGATTCCGCTCGACGGGCCTTCGCTGTGCGAGACCTGTTCACGAGGCTTCGTCGCGCGCGGATACCGCGAGAGCGAAATAACGGTCGTGTGTCAGGCTTTGTATCCGGAACGCCGGATGCGCTTCCCGGTACGTATCTGCACGGGGTACATCGAGAAGAACAGACAGACGATCCGCGAAATGGAAGAGATTGCATTGGTCTTGGACCGAAGTGTATTCAAACGGGATGTCGGTTTTGTGTGCGTCGATGAGTCTGACAACGGCACTGAAAAGATCGAACTGATCTTGGATAAGAACATGAAATGACAATTCGCCGGTGGCGAAGGACATGGTTACTTCAATGCGCGGTTCCAGTAAATCAACTGTCACGCGAATGTCACGCGAATCGCGGCAAATCGCGCCAAATTGCGAATAAGAGGGGAAAAGAGAAGGAGAAGCTGGCCCGTTCGGCTTGATCACAACTAGCTGATTCCTCTCGGTTAGCCCTATTTCCGGCAAGTTTTGATAAAACTACTCCACTGGCTGTTAACCGAAGGGTTGCTAGTTCGAATCTAGCCCGGGGAGCCAATCTCCTCTTTAATTTCAGTTCCTTATCTTCCCCTCGTGCTGTAGCGCGAATTCTTCCTATATGCCCGCGGGCTAGCGCCAAACTCCGCGCGAAAGGCATGATTGAAATTCGACACGTCTCCGAAGCCAGAATCCAGTGCAATATCGAGCACCCGCGCCGGTTCCATCAGTAGCTGCGTCGCCGCTCGTCGCAGGCGAGCGCGGAGGACATATTGGTGAGGCGTAAGCCCGGTGAGCTGCTGAAAAATCCGAAGGAAGTGGTAGCGGTTAAGTCTCGCCTCCCGGGCAAGTGCAGTGAGCCCGTGCTGCGCATCAGGACGACTTTCGATCATTCGAACAATTCGCGTGACCCGTGCTTCCGCAGCGGGTAAGCTCCCCCGGCTGGGCTCGCCGCCGTTTGCTATTTCGAGCGCTCGCGCGGCCAGTGCGACGCCGATCTCCTCCCACATCGTCATACCAGCATCCGAGCTGCTTGCGTGTTCCAAGGAGTTTCTCGTCGGTTTGTCCGTCTCCACCACGAATGTGCTCTGCCCGCGTTCCGGTGCCGTATCACCGCATTCAGCGAGGCCGACACACGCTCGCGCAACAAGCGATGACAGTTCCCGCACAGGCGGCACGCGAAGTGTGGAGAAACGTGCACTCCGGCTCTGCACCCCAGTTTCTGCTACGAGGCCTTCAAAGTACTGCGGCTCGTACGAGAAGGAGAGGCAGCGATCTCCAACGCCGTGTTCATGTCCGCACTCGAAATACTGCCCTGCGTTTCCCAACAGAAGTGACCCCGGCGTCATGAGCTCGCGGCCAGCGCTCGATCCGTACTGGAAACTGCCTTCCAGCACTATGGCGATGCAGACATTTGAATGTCGTTCTTCAAACGGGCGGTCATGTGGCCCCGCGACGCAGATCACGTCGATCACACTCCAGCCATCGCCGCACGCCAACACACGCCTGCTGGGTCGTCCTGCCGCAGGGACACTGCCGCGTCGCGGCGCCATCGGCTCAAATTCGACCGCAATTTTCGCCAAGAATATCTCCCCGCTTACACGATACAACACCGAGGAGACGCGGGAAAGCGACCTTCCGGCGCGGGTTTGAGGCTCCGCAATTCATTGAGGAGAATTTGAAACATGGTAACGAAAGCCGTTCCACAAGTGACAGTTTCATCCAAACTAATCGACCGCTGGGAACAGGTGTGCCAAAAACTCGTCGCTCTTGCGGAAGAGGTTCCCGAGGTCAAATTCGAATACATGCCTGTAGCCGATGTCCGTACGTTTGCTGACGTGCTCAGGCACGTGGCGTTCTGGAATCGGTACGTGGCAGATTCTGCGAGAGGCAGAAAAGGCGACGGCACCGCCAACGAACTTCCGAGGGACGAATATTCGACCAAAACGCGAATCGTTGACGCGCTGAAGCGCAGCGCGGAGGACGCCGCGGACGCGCTGAAAGGGAACGCATCGGGCCTCAGCCCGGAGATGGCTGAAATGGTCGTCACCTTTATCGAGCACAACTGCGAACATTACGGCCAGCTAGTTGTGTATGCGCGGTTGAACCAAATCGTTCCACCGGCATCGCGGGGCTAGTAGCAACCGGCCGAATCTCCCGAATTTCGCGTTTCGAATTTCGGTTCCTGCGAGGTGGATCGTGACTGAGATACAGATGAACCAGGCAGCGAACCGTAAAATTGTCAGGGTTCTGTATTTCGTGTTTTCGATTTTGCTTCTTATAAGGTGGACCGTGAGTGCGGTACAAGCAAAACAGACAACGAGCGATAACTTTCTTCGGGTATTGTGTGCTTCTGGCCGTTCGGCCGAAATCTCCGAATCGGACGACGCGTACGGGTGGCTCGTCGGAAGCTGGGAACTCGAAGTCCTGCACTACGGAGGGATTGACCTTTCTTCACAAAACATCAAGGGTGAAGCTCACTTCAACTGGATTCTTGAAGGCCGCGCCATTCAGGACGTCTGGATCATGCCTCGCATGTCCGATCGCAAGTCTGACTCCAATCGTAAGAACAACAACATGTATGGGACCACTCTGCGCGTCTGGGATCCGGCAATTCAGGCCTGGCGGATCCGCTGGATCAATCCAGTAAGCGGCTACGAAGAGCGCCAGACCGGCCGCAAGGTCGGCGACGAGATCGTGCAAGTCGGCGCGCGTGCAGACGGCACGCCGACGCGGTGGCGCTTCACAGAAATCACGCCCGACTCGTTTCACTGGATCGGTGAAGCGCTCGAACCCGATGGCAAATCTTGGAAACTCGAAGGCGAGTTCCGGGCCCACCGCCTCCACTAGCCTTGGTATTCACACCTAGCCATCAGAAGTCGCTTACTTAAATGATGACTTTCTCGTTGATCAAAAGGTGATTGGACGCACAGAGAGTCTGCTAACTCGCGCGGGAGAGCACAATGATGGCGAGGATGAGGACGGCGACCCCGCCGTACATGATTTGCAGCGGGCGCTTGCCGGAGCCTTTCCATTCTCCGGTGAGAACTCCCCAGATGCTGGCGACTATGACGATGAGAGACATGAAAATGGGCCATGCGACAGCCGTTCCCAGGGGTCTGACGGCGATGCCGTACATCAGCGTGCTGCCAAACCAAAATATGCCCATGATTCCGGCGAGGATGAAGTAACTGCCGGTGGCAGGCTTGGCAAGGCGATTCGCAGTGTGATTTTTGCCGATCAGATACAGACAGTAAATCAGATTGGGGATCCCTCCAGCCAGCATAAGCGGCAACCAAATGGCGTTGGGTGACCAGGTGATGCTTGCACCGAGATGTTCAGCCGCCACACCGATCGGCGTTCCTAGCCACAAGCCAATTCCGACAAGCGCGGAACCGACGCCGCTGATGGCGCAGTAAAGCAATCCGCGCGTCACGGACGCTTTGTTGGGATCCAGAGCGCGTCCGAGAGCGGCTTCGCGCCTGCGACCCGCGATTGCGCAAATCCCGACACCAATGACCACGAGCGCCACTCCGGCGAGAACGAGAATCTCACGCCTGGTTTCCGGTTGCGATTGGAAGAGCGGTACCAGAGCGCCAACGGCCGCCGAAATGCCGAGAATCACGGAAAAGGCCAGGGCAATGCCGATGGAGTCGACGGCGAGGCCAAAAAAAACTTGTGAGATTCCCCATCCCGCTCCGCACGCGGCGACCGTGATGATAATCGCGGGGGCAACACTCGAATAGACGCTGCGCAAATGGGGCACAGTGATAAGCGTCATTACGGGCGGGAAGATCACCAATGCCCAGATTGTCCAGATGAGCCACGTATTTTCCCAGGCCCACTCGCGCGTGTACTTCATCGGAAGCGTGAAGCTGCCGTTCATCACTCCCGCGACGACCAACAGGACGATTGCGGCCATAGCGTTATTCATGAGCATCCTTTCCGGCGAAGAATGGGACGCGCTTGAGAACTTTACGCGCAGCCGACGCGCGACTCAATCGGGAATGGCCGAGAAAACTATTGCAGCGAGGCAGGAGCACCATCGCGGTTAGCATATATCGTCACTGAGCATTGTTCACCGGATATCTTCTGGTTGCTCGCTACGTCTCCAGGAGCGTCTTGATCGGCGCCGTCAATCTGAACTTGGGATACGCGCGCCTGTTCAGCGTTGGCACCCGGTGGCTCGTAATGGTTTTAGCGATCGCAATGGCGCTGGTACATCTCAGAATTGCAGTTGGCATCGTTGAGCTTGCTTTCGGCATTCTGTTCGGCGGAATTGTTTTCGCTTTGGCGCTCGCCGTAGGTCTCGGCTCGAAGGAACTGGTAACCAAGTCACTGGAGCGGGACGCAAAGAAAACCCCGCTGATACGGTCGAGGAGCCGTTGCGCCATTTGTAGCCTTCCTCGGTAGGTCTTATAACTCGGCAGGAAAAAAAGTCTGGTCTTGAAGAACGGCGTCAACTGCGGTCACCAACGTTAACGCCGCTTGCGATTTGCGCACGTAGCCCTGTATGCCTATCTTCTGCGCTTCTTCCATATACTCTTTGTCGCGATGCATACTGAGAATCACAATGGGCGTTTCCGGGGAGAATTCCTTGATCTTTCGCGCGGCATCAAAGCCACTCAAAATCGGCATCGTGATATCTAAAATGATCAGGTCAGGCTTCAGTTCCCGGGCCTTCTCAACGGCTTCCTGACCATTTGCCGCTTCGAAACACACTTCAAAACCGTCTCGAGACTCCAAGAGAGCGCGAACTCCTCGCCTGACGAATTCATGGTCGTCAGCAATTAGAATCCGCACGGCTACCATGAGACGAAGTGAGCCCTGTGCCAAACCATATTCCGCAAGCATACATCACAAGAGTAAGACATGCCTAGACCTGAAATTCATCGACTGAGCTGTTTTATACAGGAATCACTGTATGCCCCTCTGTATGGCTTTCGTGGTACGAAATTAGACTTCCTTATCTGAAAATGGGCCAGATACAGCCCTCGAAATTGTCAGCGAAGTTGTCGGGATTGAGAGAGTCCGCGAGCGATGCAGCGCGCGTGGCAAATGGGGCAGAATCCATCACTTCTTGCCGTTTGCTCCACGCGCAGTGATGCAAGGGCAGTCTGGAGACAGGCATGAAAAAAAGCGACCACAATCCTGCAATCCCTGGTACCGGTGGGGAATCGCAGGCGGCATTGGAAAACAACGGGCGAAGCAAGGGGACGCCAGGCGTCGCTGATCTAAGCGTCATACTGGCGAGCCTGCAAACAATGCGCGACGGTGACTTCTCCGTGCGTCTGCCCGGCGCCTGGACGGGCGTTGAAGGAAAAATCGCCGACACGTTCAATGAGATTGCCGCGGCTAATCAGCAGATGGCCCAGGAACTAAAGCGCGTGGGGCAGGTGGTGGGCAAGGAAGGCCGGACGCGAGAGCGGACGCGATTCAGTCATTCGAGAGGCGCCTGGGGGGAGATGGGAGTTTCCGTCAACATGCTCGTCGAGGACTTGCTCCGCCCGACGACGGAAGTGACCCGCGCCATTGCCGCCGTCGCGCAAGGAAACCTGACACAGACTGTAAGGTTGGACGTAGACGGAAGGCCCTTGGAAGGCGAGTTCCTGCGTTCCGCAAATATCGTTAACACCATGATTCAGCAGCTTGGCGTTTTCACCGCTGAAGTGACACGCGTCGCGCGCGAGGTTGGCACGGACGGCAAACTTGGTGGCCAAGCGCAAGTTCCTGGCGTTGCGGGCACTTGGAAAGACCTCACCGACTCGGTCAATTCAATGGCCAGCAACTTAACGGGCCAGGTGCGTAACATCGCGGTAGTCGCCACGGCTGTCGCCAGCGGAGACCTGTCGCGCAAGATCACCGTCGACGTGCGCGGCGAAATTCTTCAGCTCAAAGAAGCCATCAACACAATGGTTGACCAGTTGCGCTCCTTCGCATCGGAAGTGACGCGCGTCGCGCGCGAGGTGGGTACCGACGGCAAGCTCGGCGGACAGGCCGTGGTGCCCGGCGTCGCCGGCACGTGGAAGGACTTGACCGACTCAGTAAACGCCATGGCCGGCAACCTTACGGCCCAGGTTCGTAATATTGCCGAAGTCACGACGGCGGTGGCCAATGGGGATTTGTCCAAAAAGATCACCGTCGACGTCAAGGGCGAGATCCTGCAGCTCATAGACACAAT
>DASYGR010000381.1:0-14581 GCA_035999525.1 Terriglobales bacterium | reverse complement strand
CGCTGCCGAAGTGAACACGTAATTCTTGGCGGTGTATGAACCTGGCTGCTTGTCTTCCGCATAGCTGCCAAAAAAGAATAATTTGTTCTTAATGATCGGACCGCCAATGCTGGCTCCAAACTCGTTGAGAATGAGAGGATTCTTACGCGCGGGATTTGTCGGGTTTAAAACCGTGATAGCGTCATTGGTCCAACTGTTGGCGTTCAACGCGGCATTCCTGAAGTCTTCATAAAGTCGGCCATGAAATTGATTGCTGCCGCGCCGAGTGACGAAATTGAGTTGCATATTGGCCTGGCCAAAACCCTGGTCCAGATTGAGCTGCTCGGTTTGCACCGTCATCTCTTGCATATCTTCCAGGCGCGGCTGAACGATGGCCTGAGAATTTCCGCCGAATTTCATGCGGCTGCTGCTGCTAATCACACCGTCAATGTTATTTCCCTGCGCTATAGCCGGAAGGCCGTCGTAGGTTCCCGCCCCATTCACAAAGGTGGACCCCGCGACAAGCCGCGAAAGTTGAGTTAAATCACGCCCCTGGATAGGTAGATCTTCAATTTGTTTCAAATCAATGGTTGTACCGATGGCATTGGAAGTCTCCTCGATCACAGGAGTGGCGCTGGCCTCGACTTCCACAGTCGTGGTGGTTACCCCAATTTGGAGGGTTGCAGTGAGGTCGGTAGTCTGGGCGGCCTCTGATACAACACTGTTAAAGGCCTCATTCTGAAAACCGGTTTTGGAGACTGTCAGTTTGAACTTGCCAAGGGAAAGGTTGACAAACGTGTACGTTCCCTTGTCGCCCGTGACGGCTGTGCGAACATCGCCCGATGTCAGGTCTCGAAGCTCGAGCTGTGCGCCCTGCACGACGCTGCCGCTGGGATCAACGACGGTGACAGTCACGGTTCCTTCGGAACCATGCTGCGCGAAGGATGAGAGATTGAGACCAAGAATGAGTAGAAGGCAAGCAACTGAAATGCGCAGACCACGGGCATACAACATTTCGTCCTCCATGAGGTACAAAGACCCCAAAAGCAAACGTTTACCAAGCCGTTGCGACATTTTGTATACTTTATTCATTTAGCTTGTCAAGCTAATTTATGAAGGTCCGCATTTTCCACCAAAGTAGGCTTAATTCGCGGCGCTGTGTAAGGTTCTTTACTTAAGAATGGTCGTGTTTTCAGAGGAGATATGTGAGAGGGTTCGACGTGCCGCCAGGTTTTCGCAGTGTGATTTCCTCGCCGATCTCAAGACGCGGTTTGTTGAAAGCGATCGGAGTGTCGCTGTTTGCCGCCCCTCTGGCTAAGTCGGCTGAACTCCTTCGCGATCCGGTGAGGTTTGTTGACGTCGCGCGCTCGGCAGGAATTACTTTCCACCACGAAAATGCGGCCTCTACAGAAAAGTATCTTATCGAAACCATGGGCTCCGGATGCGGCTGGATTGACTACGACCAGAACGGATTGCTCGATGTTTACCTGGTGAACGGCACCGCCACGCATGCGCGAAGCCTGGGATATTCTCCGCGAAGTGCGCTCTACCGGAATAACGGAGATGGGACTTTCACCGACGTCACGTCGAAAGCTGGCGTTGGAGCCGAAGGATTGTTCGGCATGGGCGTAGCGGTGGGCGATTATGACAACGATGGTTTTCCCGACTTGTTTGTTCTCGGTTACGGCCGCTGCATTCTCTATCACAACAACGGCGACGGAACTTTTACGGATGTAACCGCAAAAGCCGGCATCGAGAATCTAGGGCGATGGGGATCGAGCGCTGCATGGTTCGACTACAACAACGACGGACATTTGGATTTGGTAATTGCGAACTATGTGGATTGGTCGCCAGAACGCAATTTCTATTGCGGTGATCGCGGCCCCGGCATGCGCAGCTACTGCCATCCGGATGATTTCAATGGCCAGCCGCCGGCGCTATATCACAACAACGGCGATGGAACCTTCACCGACGTAAGTAAATCATCGGGCGTCGGATTGAAGGCCAGCAACGGTCTCGGAGTTGTGACGTTTGATTACGACAATGACGGCTGGCAGGATATCTTCATCGCCAATGATCACATGCCGAATTTTCTGTTTCATAACAACCGCAATGGGACTTTTAGCGAGGTCGGCTATCTTGCCGGCGTCGCCGTCAGCGGAGACGGCCAGTTCGAAGCGGGAATGGGCACCGATGCCGCCGATACGACCGGAAACGGCCGGATGGATCTAGCCGTTACGCATTTGGACACGCAACTCGCCCGCTTTTACCAAAACCTGGGAGATGGCACGTTCGATGACGCAACCCTACGATCGAAAATCGGCTATGCCACTTTCCACATGAGCGGCTTCGGAACCCGGTTCATGGACTACGACAACGACGGCAAGCGTGATCTGTTCATGGCCAACGGCCACGTGCTGGACAACATCGAGCGCTACCATGCGGACAGTCCTTACGCCGAGCCCAAATTGATGTTTCGCAATTTAGGCAGCGGCATTTTCGAAAATGCCAGCGATCAATTGGGGCCGGATTTCCAGCTTCCGCGAGTCAGCCGGGGCGCGGCGATTGCAGACTTCGATAACGATGGCGATTTGGATATTCTCGTAAACAACAATGGCCAGTCTCCGCAACTATTGCGAAATGACGGCGGGAATGCGAACCATTGGTTGGAGATTTTTCTCATCGGCACAAAATCCAATCGAGATGGCGTCGGCGCGCGAGTTAGAGTGACTGCGGGAAATCTGGTTCTTTACGATCAGAGAAAGGGAGGAATGAGCTACCAATCGGCACAGGACCCGCGTCTTCATTTTGGACTTGGCCAAAACTCGAAGATAGATGCGATTGAAATCCTATGGCCAAGCGGTATGACATCCAATCTGACGAACCTAAAAGCAGATCAGATACTTGCGGTAAAAGAAAATACCGGAATCGTGGACCGGCCTTTTCCCAAAACTAACCACCCTTAGTCTTCATCATTTCGGAGCGGCAGCGGCTGCTTCGCCATACCCAACCTTGCGATCTCCTGGCGCCAATCTGATTTTCTCTGCCTGTTCGTGATTCAGTTTCGCCAAAATTGCCAGCGCACTCTGTGCTTGTTGCACATTACCTTGCTTGCGATAAGCAGTTGCCAGGTTCGAATAGACGGCGGGATTTCCAGCATTGAGTTGCCGTGCGGCTTCAAGGTGGGCGATCGCGTCGCTGGTTCGATCTTCCAGAAGATAGAGCTTTCCTAACGCCAGCTGCGAGCCGGCATAATTTGGACGCTCGCCAACTGATGTCTCCAGCGCATTTCGCGCTTCGTCAAATTCCGGCTGCCCGGGAGCGATTCCCGAACGCAACAGGGCCTCGCCGAGAAGCGTCTGCAAGAGGAAATCCTGATGGCCGGTCTTAATTCCCTCGCGTGCCACGCGAATCGCCTCGGGCACATCCCCCTCAAACATAGATTCCTGTGCCGCGGCGACGAATGCGATCGTATTTCCCGGGGCCAACCGGCGGGCTAGTTCGAGATCGTTTTTCCCAGAATCAAATTGATCCAGCAGCGAAAGAAACATTCCCCGCTGATAATGCAACCGCGCTGAATCCGGCAGATGACGCAATCCCAAATCTACCACCTGCAAACCGAGTGCGTAGTTCTGGCTTCCCATGCAAGCGTCGGCGATCAACAAATATAGTTTTTCATTCTGGGGAGTTACTGCGGCCGCTTTCTCAAGACTATCGAGGGCTTCTCTGGATTGCGCGTTTCCCACGTATGCCTGGGCCAGCAGATTGTAAACATCCGTATCGTGTTCGCCGCCTGTCCATTTAGTAAGTATCCGGATCGCATCGTCAGAATGTCCGGTCGCCACGTAACAAAGCGCCAGGTCGAAACTTGCTGCGTAAGCCTCGGGGACACGACCCTGCGCAGCTAACAGATGAGGGATCGCCTCCGCGAAATGTCCCTCGTGTGTCAGCCGGATACCCGTCTGGAGTTCTGCTTCAGCTTCGGGAGAACGCTCTTCTGACCTATTCACCGTGGACGAACGCTGTTGAGCCCTGCAAAGTGAAATGAAACCGCACAAACCGCACAAAATGAGAATGCATAAAACGCTTCTCAAGACTTTTCGCCGACAACCATAGCTGAAAATGACAACTCGGTTCATCGCCAGTCTTTCTCTCCCTCGATAATCGTGACATAGCGATTAATAGGCAAATCGGAGAATCGCTGAGTCAGTACGCTGGGCTGCGGCCACTTCACTTCAATCCAATCCATCTTCAGGCGCTTCCCAATTCCCAAGACCATTCTTGGATCGTGTGAAGAAAGATAGCTGCCGCCCCCCACTTTAAATTGATGCCGTTCGAAGTCGCCGGATCGGTACGTAATCTTCGCGCCAACACCGTCAATATTGGCTTTTCGGCCAATGAGTCGCACGCCTAACCAATGATTCTGACGGCCAATATTATTTCGCAACAGGATCGGCGCATCATTATTTTGCGCTACCAGCACATCTACGGAGCCATCGTTGTTGAAGTCTCCAAGCGCCAAGCCACGGCCTGCCAGCGGCACGGAAAAAATAGGGCCGCTCTGATCGCTGATGTTTTGGAATCCCCGGCCAGTATTGCGAAACAAGAGCATCGGCTCGCGATACTTCACGTTCGGCAATCGCTCTTCGACTTTGTCATCCGGATGGCCATTACACATTAGAAGATCAATTTCACCATCATTATCGTAGTCGAAAAACTTCGATCCCCAGCCGCTTAGCAGTCGCGTGGTTAAGCCAATCCCTGTCGGAATCGCGACATCGGTGAAGGCTTCATGCTTGTCATTGTGATAGAGCGAAAACATTTCCTGATCCACATTGGATTCGAAGAGATCAATCCAGCCGTCCTGATCATAGTCGGCAGCATCCACTCCCATGCCGGAACGTGGATGGCCGAAGCCGTTAACACCAACTCCCGCCAGCATTCCGATTTCTTCGAAGTGTCCTTTTCCGCGATTTGCAAAAAGAAAGTTTGGCACCGTGTCATTGGTCACATACAAATCCATCAAGCCATCATTGTTGATGTCAGCCGCAACCACGCCCCACGCTTTGGCAAGCGAGTGAGCGATTCCAGATTCTTTGCTGACATCAGTAAATGTGCCATTGCCATTATTGTGAAACAGGCGGCAAGGCATGGAATCGTAGATCGTGGGAATGCAGTAGCGCCGCTCCCCGGTCAGAGGATTGCCGCAGAATTTCAGCTTCTCTTTGCTGTAATCCACAAACCGGCAGACGAAGAGATCGAGGCGTCTGTCATTGTCATAGTCGAACCACACCGCGCTAGTGGCCCAGCCCGGCGCGCTGACTCCTGCTTTCGCAGTGACGTCAGTAAACGTGCCGTCGCCATTGTTGTGATACAGGATGCTATGAGGATATTGCGTAACATAAATGTCCTCGAAGCCGTCAGCATCGTAGTCTCCTACGGCTACGCCCATACCATACGCGTTGCCCGGCACTCCCGCTTTGCGAGTCACATCGGTGAAGGTGCCATCGCGGTTGTTGTGATACAAGGCGTTGCTTAGCGGACGAGTTGGCTGGTAGAAATCGCAAGGACCACTGTTCACCAGATATAAATCCATCCATCCGTCGTTGTCGTAATCGAGAAACGCGCACCCAGGACCCACGGTCTCAGGCAAGTGCGCCATGGGAGAGCGTCCGCTGACGTGGGTCCACGAAATGCCGCTCACCGAAGCGGGAATCTGTTCAAAGGCCGCAGGATTCGCGGTAGAAGCAACTGCGGACGTGAGTGTTCCGCGCGGAAACCGTGTTCCTATTCCGCCGGCGGCGAGCAAGCCAAGAAATCCGCGGCGGGAAATCGAATTCCACAAAGATATTCGTGAATCGGACACTAGTTGATCTCTGCTGGAGGCTTTCGAATCATCACATGGCGAATTCGCGGTTAAACTGCGTCTCGTTAATGCGCAGGGACGGAATCTGGCGTTGCTTGTGGATTCCTCCGTTCGGCTTCAGCCTGCAACGCCATTTCGCGCTGAGCTTTCTGCTTATCTCCTGTACGCGAGTAAGCGATTGCAAGTTGATAATGCCCGGCTGCGTCTGAGGCTTCCATATTCACATATTTTTCCAGTGGCGTAATTGCACCGGCGAAATTTCCCGCAGAACTTAGCGACATTCCCAGCGCGAGATAAGCCTCTGAGAAGCCTATATCCAGTTTTGTCGCACGAGAGAAGTGTTGAATCGCAACATCCCAGTTTCCGGCCTGCCGGGCAAGCTCTCCCAACATAAATTCCGCAGAAGCATTGTCAGGATCAATCTTCAACTCTTCCTGAAATTCTTTCGCGGCGTCCTCGGCGGTCGTTGGCGTTCCAGGCTTGGCGAGAAGAATTCGCCCAAGGCGGTAATGGATTTGTGGAAGGTTCGGGTTCTGCTCAACGATCTTGCGGTATTCCGCTGTGGCCTCATCCCACTTGCCTTGTGATTCAAGCGCTTCAGCGTCTAGTTCGCGGACCTGGCAAGACGAAGGAGAAGTCGCTACGAGTTGTTGCGAAGCGCGGGAAGCCAACTCAGAGTAATAGTGAGTTGTGACATACAACACTTCCGGATCGCGCGGAAATTCTCGATTCAGCAACAGCACCGCATTCACTGCAACTTCAGTCTGGTCAAGGCTCATCGCGCAACGCGCAAGTGCCATGGCTGCATGATATTTGAGTTGCGTCTCTGCAATGTGTGCGGTGACTCTTTTCAGGACAGGCAACGCCTCGCTGCAATCACCTTTTTCGGCCAGGCTGATGCCTTGTTGCGCTGATGATGCTGCGCCAGGCTCGACAACTTTCTTCGGACTTTGACCGTGCGACAAAACCGGCCACACTCCGCAGAACGTCAGACTAACCAAAATCAGATACAAAACTTTTGACATCAGACAAGTGAACCGCTGACGCGCATTATAGCGCGGGCGGTTTTTATGGGACCGCTCACTTCAATAAGTTTGATCTTTCAATTGCGATCTCCTCACGCTGATCATTGATTCGAGGCAACAACGGAATAGACATTTTGATAATCGGATTGAGCGTTGCGATCTCCGCTTGTACCACGGGTAGTCGCTCCTTTGCGGATTCATACGGCTCTTGAAACGCCGCGGCAGCTTGCATCATCACGGTTTGATACCGCGAGATATCGGCATTGCCGGGAACAGAAGTACTCGCCGGCATTGCGTCGCCAAACCACGATCTATAGAGTTCGTCGGGATGTGCCGAGTTCTTGAACTGCCTCAATCCAGTTTCAATCCCAGCCGATTCCACAGCGACGGCGTGCCCCCAGTCGAAGCCATATTCGGGTAGCGCCTTCACCGCCTCTTCAACTTTCGAAACTGATTTGCTATCGAGCGATCCCCCATGAACTGCGTTATTCATGGCCCGCAGATCTGAAACGAGTGCCGCTTTTGCCGTGAGAGCGCCTATCAGAGAAGCTCCTCGCGCAAGATGTTCTGAGAATCTCAGTCCATCAATCCATGCCTCTACCGCCTTATCGTCTTGATGTTTTGCTGCCATTCGGATTCCATAGAGGACGTTTAATCTCGCCAAGACGCGCGCTTTCGCCAAATGTGCAATTGGAGCATCAGGGCCGAGATCATACTCAAGCCCCCAGTCACATTCCGGAAGCTTGGTGCCCCGCTGCATGGTTAGAATCGCTTCGGTGTTCTGGTCAACAATCGCTCCCACTTTGGCTTCGTCCCACGGCAGCGAGCCAGACAGAATATCCTGCAATAACTTGTTCGTGGCTGTATCGGTGGGAGCGTCCTGCATGAGGGCAAAAGCCATCCAGTACCGAAGAGCTGCATTGTGATTTTCCGAGATCTTAACCTTTTGACCCTCAAGTTGAACAACGCCCAAAATAACCGTTAGAACTAAAATAGTGCGTTTCATGTTCCTAGTCCTTTCTAACCCTGGGATTTCACCAGGGAGTTATTGCTCCGCAAGAGAGTGAAGCACTCCGCGGCTGCGCTCCACATTGGGCAGTACCTGGGGGCTAACTTGAATAAGTAACCGATCGAGTTCTTTACTATTTGTTCCTGTTATCCGGTTAAGCCGCATAATGGTTAGCGCTTCCCTTCGCCCTTCCGAGGATTCTGGGACGCTGTGAACCGTCGGCGGATTTCCGCGAAGCTGCACCCGCGGAATAATTCTCCACAGACCAACGCTAATAACTGCTAGTACGATTGCCGCCGTGGCGAGATGCCACTGCCTCAACATGGGAAAGGTTCTTGTTTCTGAAGGAAATGGTTTGGGCGCACGGAACCGGTAACTTCTCAACTCCTGCTCAAATCGTTCGATCTCAGAGTCTTCCATCTTCACCCTCCAGGTTGCATTACGCTCCGGAGTTTAGTCAGGCCGTAACGGTATCTCGATGCCGCTGTATTTGGCGAAATATCCAGCACTCTCGCTATCTGATCGAACGTCATTTCGCCCCAAATGTGCATGATGATGATTTCACGTTGATCTCCTGGAACGTCTCGAATCGCAATTTGAAGCGACCGAACAAGATCTCTGTTCTCATCAGTCGTCTCAAACCAGCTGTCCTGATCGGTGATCGCAACGTTCCGAGAGTCATGGCGGCGAAAATTGAGGCAAGCGTTGCGCACCGCCCGAAACAAATATGGTGCCGGATCATTTGGAGAAATCTTGTCGCGCACCAGTTTCAGGAACACTTCATGCAACACATCCTCTGCCTCGGGGTGGTCGTTTAGAACAGCACGCGCATAACCCAGCAAGGCTGATCCATATTGCTGGTACAGACGACGTATCTCGTCGTGACCCATATTTACTGGAATGTTGTTTCCTTCATATCTGGACCAAGGTTGACTAGACTCCTTCTGCGTTCTATAGACATTGACACGTCAGCACGGGCAATTTGTCTTGGCACATTTCTAAAAATCTTTAACAGGAGGAGATGTGAGTTCAATTTCTATAAAAATCTCAGTTGGGATACAATATCCAGAAGAACCGATGTTGAGATTTTCAACTTACCCACCATGCTGGATGGCGCCGCGTTACTCATGCGCTCTCCATAGATATTGACGAACGAATGATGATCGGATGATGCATGATCGGATGATGAACGGTTCAGACGATGAACGGAGACTTATGACGACTTCTAGTGGATTATCCCGCAGAAAATTCATGGCGAACGTAGCCGCCGTGAGCGGAACGGCCCTTTTATCCAAAAAATTATTTGCCAGCCCGCCGCCGCAGGACCCTGTTGTTGATGCGATTCATCCGCAAAAGCCGGATCAAAAGCATGCGTATCCGGCCAACCGCGAAAAAGTTTCCTGGAAGGTCAAGCCTTTCCCGATGACTCAAGTTCGTCTCGGAGAAGGTCCGTGCAAGCAGGCCATGGAAGCCGACCGCCAATATTTACGATCGTTACCGCCCGATCGTCTCCTGCACACTTTCAGAATCAATGCAGGCTTTCCTTCTTCAGCTCAACCGCTGGGAGGATGGGAAGCGCCCGATTGCGAACTGCGCGGCCATTATGCTGGCGGACATTATCTTTCCGCCTGCGCATTGATGTACGCCAGCACTGGCGATGAAACTCTCAAAGCCAACGCCAACACCGTTGTGGCGGAACTGGCGAAGTGTCAGGATGCGCTGAAGAGCGGCTACCTAAGCGCGTTCCCAATCGAGTTTTTTGACCGGCTTCGCGAACGTCAGCGAGTATGGGCGCCGTTCTACACGATCCATAAGATCATGGCTGGCAATATTGATATGTATGTTCATTGCGGAAACGAACAGGCACTGGCGATAGCAGAAAAGATGGCGGGATGGACAGCGGGCTATACGCAATCGTTGAGTTACGAACACATGCAGCGAGTGCTCGGCACTGAATATGGCGGGATGGGTGAATCACTGGCCAATTTGTACGCCATTACCGGCAAGCCATATTACCTTCATCTCGCGCAACGTTTCGATAAGAAGGAGTTCTTCGATCCGCTTGCTGACCATCGCGACGAACTGAAGGGTCTTCACGCCAATACTCACATCCCGCAGGTGATCGCAGCCGCCAGGATTTACGAATTGACGGGCGATCGTCGCTATCGCGACATTGCTGAATATTTCTGGGATGAGATTGTCAGTGAACGCTCTTACTGCACTGGCGGCACCAGCAATCACGAATCATGGAATACCGATCCTGGAAAACTCGCAACGGAACTTAGCACTAATACCACCGAAGACTGCTGCGCTTACAACATGATGAAATTGACGCGCCACGTTTTCGGCTGGACCGCCGACGCTCGCCTCATGGATTACTACGAAAGAGCGCTCTTCAACCATCGCCTGGGCACGATCAATCCCGAAGACGGAACTATGATGTATTACTTGCCGCTGGCCTCCGGCTACTGGAAGACTTTCGGTAAACCATTCGACGCATTCTGGTGCTGCACCGGAACCGGGTCTGAGGAGTACGCGAAACTCACCGATACAATCTACTTTCACGATGACGACTCCTTTTATGTAAATCTCTATGTTGACTCGCAACTGGAGTGGCCTGAAAAAGGTCTGCGGCTACGGCAAGAAACACGCTTCCCCGAACAGCAGGGAACCACAATCACGATTTCGGCAAAAACTCCCGTACAGATGGGCATTCATCTTCGCATCCCCTATTGGGCACGCGGAGGCAGCGTCAAAATTAACGGAGCGCCGCTGACCGCCTTCGGCAGTCCAAGCAGCTACCTCTCCCTGAACCGCATTTGGAAGACGGGCGACAAAATTGAACTTAGCCTTCCCATGGACTTGCACGTTGATAGCATGCCCGACGATGAAACGATCCAGGCAATGATGTATGGACCTCTGGTATTGGCGGGCCGCTTCGATGCCGTCACCAAAGAAATGACGTACGGCGACTACGAGCCCAAACCCACGGATCAGACGAAAGTCGCCGACATCACTGCTCAGACAGGCAGGCCTACGGGCTGGTTAACCGCTGATTTAAAACAACCGCTGACATTCCAGACCGTCGGGCAGACGCAATCCTCGACCCTGGTTCCGCTGTATAAAATCATCAACGAGCGTTATGCAGTTTACTGGAAGGTGAATTCTCAGCTGGCGAATCCAAAGAGCACTTAGGTTGAGCAACGTTTCCCTGGTTGGGTGTTTCAGTCTCATCACTCAGGTTAGTTAGAAGTCCTTCCGTGCGATCAGCCCGGGAGAACTCGGTCGCTGTACAATTCCGTCTGTCCGCGAACTTAAAGCTTCCGGCTGATTCATGTTGCCAAGACGTATTCCTGATCTGTTGCTCTTTCTTCTGGTCTTCTTGGACATCGTTTCCGCCGGGAACGGACAATCCAGCCGGACTTCAGTTCCCTCCTCCAATGCGCAAGTCCCGGCTTTCCAACTGCTGCGCGAGCCCACTGGCGCAAGCCGCTGCGAGGTTTGCCATCGCTCCGAAGTCGAGGGGTACGCGCGCTCTGCTATGGCGCACTCCCTGCGTCGCGCTGGCCAGGAGCCGGACGGCACAGTAACCACGCCGGATACAAAAATCACGATGCATTCGTCGCCAGCTGGCTATTGGCAACAGTTGGAGAGTGGCGGAGAAGTAACCAACTACCGCATTGATTATGTGATTGGCTCCGGCAATCACGCTTCTGGTTACTTGCTCGACGCAGGCGGTCACCTCTTTCAATCTCCAGTTGCTTACTACAGAAGCCGGCACGCCTACGATCTCGCGCCTGGATATGAGGGACGGCCTGATCCGGATTTCACGCGTCCCGTCCTCAATGAGTGTGTCTTTTGCCATTCAGGAACGGCGCTACCAATATCCGGCACGTTGAACCAGTATCGCTACCCTGCGTTCTCGGCGGAAGCAATCACATGCGAACGATGCCACGGCTCGGCCGAAAAGCACCTCAGTGATCCTAGAGCGGGCACGATTATCAATCCCGCGAAGCTTGAGCGTGCCGCTCGCGACAGCATTTGCGAACAGTGTCACCTGCTGGGCGTTGGGAGGGTGGTTAATCCGGGGAAGAAGTTTAGCGACTTTGGGCCGGGACAGCGATTGGAAGACGTTTTCACCACTTACTGCAATGCCCTGCCTCCAGGTTCGGCGGCTGGAAAATTTAAGGTTATCAGTCAGGTTGAGGAGCTCGCCAAAAGTACGTGCGCCCGCGCGAGCAATGGCCAGTTGTGGTGCGGAACCTGTCACGATCCACACAATAAGCCGCTTGAGCCAGTCGCGTTCTACCGCTCGAAGTGCCTTTCGTGCCATGCGGCAAATTTTCCTGATTCTCATCCCGGCAAGGACAGTGATTGCATCAGTTGCCACATGCCGCGCCGCGATGCCAAAGACGGCGGACACACTGCTTTCACCGACCATAGAATTCAGCGCCGTCCCGAACCCCAGCCAGATCTTCCGGAAAATACAGACATCGCCGCGTGGCGCGAGCCTGCGCCCGATCTTCAAAAACGAAATCTTGGCATCGCCTACATCAACGCCGGAATGGAACGCCGTTCGCAGGCGTTTCTTGTTCGCGGCTATCGTCTGTTGACTGAGGTCCAAAACCAATTCCCCACCGATAGCGATTTCTTTACCGCCATAGGGAACGCTCTGCTGTTTTCGAAACAACCCACGGAAGCGGGATTCGCATTCGACCGGGTCCTCCAGCTAAACCCTGACTCGGCTGTTGCCGAAACGAATGCCGCGTCGGCATATCTCCAGACTGGAGATGTTCGCCAAACCATTGCCCACCTCGAGCGTGCCGTCGCGATTGACCCGATGCATCTGCCTGCCGTCGCCACATTGATCAATCTTTATAAACAACAGGGAAACGTGGCAAAGGCCGCTGAGCTATCTGAAAAAATCACAGCGGCTATGAATTCTCAACCCACTCCTGACGAAGCCGGGCAGCTACGTCTCTCCGACTCTTCCAAGATGGCCGAGACTGCCTTCAAAAACATCCAGGTGCTCAAGGGAATTTCGTCCGGCCAACTGATTCTTGCCATGCGATTCATCACGGCGTCACTCGGCGTGGAATGCAACTATTGCCATGTGCCGGGCAGTTTCGACAAAGACGACAAAAAAACAAAACAGATTGCG
The DNA here is from genome assembly GCA_035999525.1 of Terriglobales bacterium. Classification (GTDB taxonomy): domain Bacteria; phylum Acidobacteriota; class Terriglobia; order Terriglobales; family Acidobacteriaceae; genus PALSA-188. The sequence continues at coordinate 1,541 of DASYGR010000381.1, read as the reverse complement.
CGCAACATGATGCGAATGATGTTGGCGATTGATAAAAACAGTTTCGAAGGCAATCGCGAAGTGACCTGCTACTCCTGCCATCGCGGCTCGCCAAAACCAGCAGCCATTCCGGTCATTGCTGGTGAACCGCGGCCGAAGCAAGATCTGATCCAAGCCACAACTCCTGAGGCGGAAAATCTTTCCGTCAATTCGCCTTCCGCCGACGAAATCATCGGCAACTACATTCAGGCACTCGGCGGAGCAACTGCGATCGAGAAAATCACCAGCCGCAAGGAGAGCGGCGCCACTACTCTCGGCGGAAAAACAGTCGCTGTCGAAATTCTGGATCAGTATCCGGAAAAGCAGGCTGTGGTCCGTCACATGGCCGGGGGAGACAGTGTTACGGCGTTCAATGGCCGCGAAGGTTGGTCCGCAATGCCGGGACATCCCGCACGTGATATGCACCGTGAGGAGCTCGATGCGGCTCAGATGGATGCGGACCTGCATTTCCCGCTACATTTTAAGATCCTGTTCGATGAGCTGCGTGTGGATTATCCGGAAAAAATCGGTACGCGGGAGGCTTACGTACTTTTCGCCAACCGGAATGGACTGCCACCGGTAAAGCTTTATTTTGACGAGCAGTCAGGACTGCTCGTGCGCGTCGTGCGCTATGCAGACTCGCCACTCGGGCTCGACCCCACGCAAATCGACTATGCCGACTACCGAGATGCCGGAGGCGTCGAAACCCCATTCCGGTGGACGGTTGCCGAGGCTCATGAGAGTTCGACGATTCAGCTGGAACAGGTTCAACAAAATGTTCCGATTGACAATGCCATGTTCGCGAAGCCAGCCACGCCGGTAGCGGAGAGAAATCCTTCAGCAGGAAGCCGGAAGTGAAGCGTTTCACCCGTCACTACGACGAAATTTGTTATGAGGAATGTCGAACACATTCCAGGAAGAGAGCAAGCGCAATGAATCGAGTCCTCGGACTTGCCGGTATTTTGCTTCTCATCGCCGCGGTCACTTGCAGCAGCCGCACATTTCTAGCCGGGTCAATGCCAATCCGTTTTCGATCAGGTCCAGTAATTGTCCACCATCCAATCAAAATTGATATCTCAGCGCCCCTCGCCTCGATGCGCGATTCCGGAGATGCAACCCAGCCTTCCGATTGCGAAGCTAGTTCTTGCGGGACAAGTCCAGATGGGCCTGCACAAGAAGAATCCAATTCCGCGCCGGCTTCCGAACCGGCGTTGTTTCCTGCTGGAACGGCGGTCGAACAGACTTCACCAGGGGACCGACCATCTGTTCCGCTGATCGAGAGCTTCGATGGGCTGGGAGCTGGCTTCGAAAAACCTGAGGGGAGCAGACCCCTTTCCAATCCTTCCGATAACAGTCTCGCAGTCGGACCAAATCGTGTCGTTCAAATCGTCAACTCCCGCCTCGCGATTTTCAGCAAGAAGGGTGCGCATTATGAACGCAGCGGCACGCTCCTGTATGGCGCAGTTTCGACCAACACTTTGTTCGCGGGATTTGGCGGAGTCTGTGAGGCGCGAAATAACGGC
>DASYGR010000358.1:0-6091 GCA_035999525.1 Terriglobales bacterium | reverse complement strand
CCAACAAGGCTACAAGAGCGATATGAACGGAGCGGAAAGTCTAATTCGTGCGCTGCTCACGGGAGGAGTCGAAGTCTGCTTCACGAATCCGGGCACCTCAGAAATGCACGTCGTCGCCGCGCTCGACCGCGTGAGCGAGATTCGTTGCGTACTTGGACTTTTTGAAGGCGTCGTTACTGGCGCGGCGGACGGTTATGCGCGAATGGCTGGAAAACCAGCGTGTACTTTGCTACATCTCGGTCCCGGCCTCGCCAATGGCGTCGCCAATCTTCACAATGCCAGTCGCGCGCATGTCCCCATCGTCAATATCGTTGGCCAGCACGCCCTCCATCATCTGTGCTACGATCCGCCCTTAGCATCCGACATCGAGGCAATTGCGCGTCCTTATTCCAAGTGGCTTCGAACGTCTCAAGCCGCAGCGGATATACGCCGCGACGCTACGGACGCGATAGTTGCCGCCAATGCTCCACCGGGCCAGATCGCAACGCTAATTGTGCCAGCGGATGTCGCGTGGGACGAAATTTCCTCCGGCGAACGCAACACCGGGAACATCCCGACTTTCCCGATGGCTCCCAAGCCAGACTCCGGGAAAATAGAACGCGCTGCTGAAATGTTGCGTTCCGGGCTGCGCACCGCGATCTTACTTTCAGACAAAGCGCTGTACGGAAAAGGTCTGGATGCGGCTGGTCGTATCGCCGCCGGGACAAACGCAAAACTGCTTGCCCCTTATCCGTTCACCCGAATGGAGCGCGGCGAAGGGTTGCCGGCGGTAGAGCGCATGCATTATGTGCTTGAGCAGGCGGTCGAGCAATTAAAGGAATTCCGGCAGATCATTCTTGTCGGCTCACTCGCTCCTGTTTCTTATTTCGCCTATCCCGGCAAGAACAGCGTTCTTACGTCACCGGATTGCGTGCTGCACACGTTGGCTTCCCCCAACGAGGACCTCGCGGGTGCGCTTAATGCACTGGCCGCAGAATTCTCTCCGAACGACAGGTCACCGGTACCCGCCAAAGCCGAGCGTCCTCCCGTTCCGTCTGGCGAGATCAGTTCACACGGCGTTGCGACTGCCGTAGCGGCTCTTCTTCCCGAGAACACCATCGTGGTTGACGAGTCCATGACGTCGGGCAGAGGCTTGATGGCAGCCACAAAAGGATGTCCACGCCACGACTGGCTCGCTAATACAGGTGGCTCGATCGGGATTGCAATGCCCCTGGCCGTGGGCGCGGCAATCGCCAGTCCGAATCGTCGAGTGTTATGTTTTTCCGCCGACGGAAGCGGCATGTACACGGCTCAGGCCCTGTGGACTATGGCCCGCGAAAACCTCAACGTCACGACGGTGATTTTTGCAAACCGCGCTTACGCCGTTCTCAGACGCGAGTATTCCAGCCTCGGAGTTGGCGATCCCGGTCCTCGTGCGGCGGATTTATTCGACATAGGCCGTCCAGAGCTCGATTGGGTTTCGCTGGCCAGGGGAATGGGAGTTCCAGGCACACGTGTGACTACGTTGGATACATTCGTGAAGGCATTACAAGAAGGCTTTCTGACGGACGGGCCGACGCTGGTTGAAGTGCGAATCTAATCTATGCGGCCTTCGCCTGAAGGCTCAGAAAGCAGTGCAGAATAGAGCGTTTTTAAAGAGTCATCCTTTTAAGCCATCTGCGATCGGTTCGGCAAATTTGCGATCCTCATTTTGAAGTCTTATATCGGCTCAGTTCATTTTTGAATTACAGTCACCCTGGGATTTGCGTTGGAACCGCCATCACCTTCGTCAATGAATACGAACACGTTGTTTGAAATTACCAACATCACGGTTCCAGATCCCACATTGCCAGTTCCATCCGGATTCACCGAGTAACTGCCTGTGAATGTCCCGGTGGATAGGCCATTTGCGCTGCTGGTATCGTTCGTTGCAGAGAGACTTCCTGCGCCATCAAGCGTTACCGCATCCGTTTCGACTTTAGAGCTCTGGTTGTTAACATTGTATGTGCCTCCATAAAGCAGGCTGCCGGAAAGTGACGCGTTGCTGAATGGTCCTGGGTCCTGACGGTTAAACTCTCCTGCTTCGTCTCCACCAGTGTCGAGCAGAAAACCAGCGTTGGGCCCGGTAAGGTACGCAAAGCCTCCCGGACCTCCAATATTCAAAGCCACCCGCCCGTTGCCAGCAACCGCATAAGTGCCGGAGAGAGCCTCCACTTTTGAAGAGCCGGCGTTGTCCTCGTAATCCGTGCCGCTTAAGCTGCCGGTTCCATTTGGATTCAGAATTCCGATGTCTGCTATCACTGAACCAGCATTCACGCCGTCCATTTGGAATACCAAAGGGCCGCTCATCGAGCTGTCGGAAAAAGATCCAGCCTGTTGACGCAACTCGCCGGCTTCGACTGGAGTATGTGCCCCGAGGAGGTCCGTCGTAACGTAAAAAGCCTGCGAAGCCGAGACTATGTAGAAAGCGAAATTGTTGCTGGCCTGTCCAGGCAACGAAAGGCTTCCGATGGCGCGACCATTCGAATCAAGAGTCGCGTCGTAAGAGCCTGATATACCGACCTGGTGGTCAGCTACCCCTGCATCGTCTGCGTCCCCCTCGCCATTGCTGAACAATCCAGCCGAGGCAGTGATCGCTCCAATCGAGATGAATCGGCCTCCGCTGACATCTTGACCAGAGGCGCTGAAAGCGTAATTACCGCTGAGCCCGGTCGAGAATGCCGAGGCGTCCTGTTTCGCCAATATACCGACAGCCCGCGAGCCTGAGCCTGTTGTGTCCGTGAACTGAATGATCTGTCCCTTGGTTGCGACTCCGCCTGAAATACTTCCCAGAACGAAGCGGAAGGTTGAGGTACCATCCGTCGAATTAATGTTAAGACATCCGCGATCATCTGGACCCACTGAATACGAGCTAGAGCTGGGAAGAATTACCGGTTGGCGAGGGCCGTGGTCGAGGTCATTAACATCCATTTCGGCCGCAGTGATCTTGCCGGTTCCATCGGCAGTAAAAGAGCCAATAGCCTCATTCACGCCGCTGGTCTTGAATCCGCGAATGAGCACCGCATATTGCCCATTTAATATCGCCTCATTTCCAGTGCCGCAAGCCGCCACCGCCGTAATATTGAAGTTATCCGCACTGGTTTTGGTAGTGTCCGTTACCGACGTCGCCGTGATCGTCGGATTTGTGTTTGCTCCCGCCGGTTCCGTCGCCGGAGGCGTGTAAGTCACTGCCAATGCCGCGTTGTTGCTCAGAGTGCCGCAAGCGGGAGCGCAGGCCGCATTGTTTGCTGTGAGCGTCCACATGACCCCAGCATTGTGTAAATCATTTTGAACATTAGCGTTGAACGTAATGGCGCTGCCGCCCGCCTGGATATTACCGATGCCATCCGTGATGTTTACAATGATCGGGGAAGAACCTACATTCACGCCACCCGAGCCAGTGCTCGAATCGAAATTCGTGTTCCCTGCGTAGGTCGCCTGAATCGTGAATAGCCCAGCTGTCTTGAAAGTGGGCGAGAGGCTCGCTTTTCCGCCGCTGAGCGTTGCACGACCCAAGATGAGGGTGCCATTTTTGAAAGTTACCGACCCAGTTGGGAAAGCACCGCTGGAAGAGATTACATTCGCCGTCACAGTGACGGGCTGCCCTGGCGTGCCTTGTGGTGCACTGACCGCCAAATTCGTGGCTACTTTCTGCACTGTCTGATGGGTCAGGCCCGAACTAAGAAAAAATTGAGCGTCACCTGCATATGAAGCGTTGATGGTGTGCAATCCCGCCGTCAAAGTTGATGTAGTGAACGTCGCGATTCCGCCGGCCAAAAGTCCCGTTCCCAGTGCTCCGCTTCCGTTCTTGAAGGTGATTTTTTCGCCGTCCGGCGGAGCACCTGCGCTCGAACTGACCGTTGCCGTAAATTCTACAGATTGTCCGTATATCGACGTGGGCGTCAAGGATGTCACTACTATGCTCGTACTGTTCTTTACCACGTTTACTTTTTGCCTGACTGTGCCGTAGCTGGTGGAAAAGTTTGCGTCGCCAAGATACATTGCCTTGACCGTATCCGTACCCACCGGCAACGATGTTACGGTACATGTGGCGTTGACCCCACCGGAGATCGGAAAATCACATAGAACGTTGCTGCCAAGTTCGAACGCCACAGTACCAGCTGGCGTGCCCGTACCCGTTCTTGGCGTGACTGTCGCTGTGAATGTAACGGGCTGACCGGAAGTGGAAGGGTTGGACGAGGAAACTACCACTGTTTTGGTGGCTGTCAGCGTGGCGGCAAGGCCTTGCTGCCCAAAACTCAAGAAGCCAACTATTACCGCAGCCACGAATATTTGGATTGCGTTCACACGACTATTCACAATAATCCCCCAATAGCGCTCAATCAGTTTGTTAGCGGATGTTTCGTTGCAAGTGCAGCCGGAGCGCGTTTCGGGAGAACCAGCTAAGCGCCCTAAAAAAGGGAAGGACTTTCGCGGCAGTCAAGGTATCTGCAATTCGTTGCCCAAAGCGATCCCTGACTCCGCTTGCGGTTTAAGTGGCTGCAATGAAAGGGGTGGTAAAGGAGAACGCAGGGCACGTGCGAAGACCCCGCGAAGATTAGTTGAAGGACTTTTCACTCAATTGCTCCGGAAACAGACCGGTCAAATGTGAGTGTTCCGCCGAACATGAACATCGACTCGTCCGAGGGAGTCGAACGATGGGGCCGTGGCTCGTACTCGGTGCATGACCCCCAAAAAGCTGGGAGGCAAAGGGAACGCTCAAGTTCGATCAATTCGCCTTGCAGCGGAAAACAATCAAAGCACACCAGCCAAAGTCTAATAACTCATCTTCAAACCGAGTTGCAGGTTGCGCGGTGGATGAGTGCCGCCCGCAATCCCGAAAGATGGGCTGTTAATGTTGTTGTCGCCGAGTAGAAAGTTTGTGTGGTTAAAGACATTGAAGGCTTCAATTCGGACTTGCAGATGAAATCTTTCTGAAACCCGAATGTTCCTTAGAAGCGAGGTGTCGAGAGCCCAGTAGTCGGGGCCGATAAATGTATTTCTACCAAGGTTTCCTGCGCAGCCTAAACATGGGGCGTAAAAGAAGTTGGGGGGCAGGTTGAATTGACGTGCTCCCCGTTTTCCAAACGAAATTGAGTATGATTTCGTCGAAGGAAAGGGGAAGGGAGAATGTCGAAGAGCAATCACAGCGAGGCGCAGATGATCGGAGCGCTGAAGCAGTTGGAGGCGGGACGCAAAGCAGAAGACGTGGCGCGGGAAGTGGGAGTATCGAAGCACACGATCTACGCCTGGAAGGCGAGGTATGGCGGGATGGACGTGAGCGAGGCGCAAGAAGCGAAGCAGTTGCGGGATGAGAACACGAAGTTGAAAAAGCTGGTGGTGGATCTGAGTCTCGACAAAGAGATGCTGAAGGCAGTGATCGCAAAAAACGGCTGGAGCTCGTAGACCAGCGGGCGGACGCGGACTGGCTGCGGATGGAGTATGCAGCGAGCGAGCGCCGGGTTTGCGGGCTGCTGACGATGGCGGTAGCGAGTTACCGCTACCAGACGACACGCAGCGATGAGCCGCTGCGGACGCAGCTAGTGGAGTTGGCGCGGTCCCAGCCGCGCTTCGGCTATCGGCGGCTGCATGTATTGCTGGGTCGTGGGGGAGAGCGAGTGAACCACAAGCGCGTGCATCGCGTGTATCGAGAGGCGGGATTGACGCTGCGGCGGAAGAAACGAAAACATTGCGTGCGTACGGGAAAGCCGCTGCTGGCGCGGACTGCGGCGAATCAGGAGTGGGCGATGGATTTCCTGCACGATGCGGTGGAGTGCGGGCGAGCGATCCGGGTGTTGAGCGTGGTCGATGCCTATACGCGAGAGTGCCTGGCGCTCGAAGTGGATACGAGTTTTGCCAGCCGCAGGGTAACGCGCGTGTTGGATGCGATCATCGCCCAGCGCGGGACGGTGGGAGCAATTCGCTGCGACAACGGACCGGAGTTCACAGCGAACGCTCTGCGCGACTGGTGCCGCTTCTCCGGTACCGGGACCGCCTACATCGAGCCCGGATCGCCATGGCAGAACCCCTACGTCGAATCGTTCAACTCCAGGGTCCGTGACGAGCTCCTGAC
>DASYGR010000350.1:0-7750 GCA_035999525.1 Terriglobales bacterium | reverse complement strand
CGGGAGAAGCTCTCGGACATCGTAAATCGAAGCATCAACCAGACCCTGAGCCGGACAATTTTAACTGCAGGGTTGACCTTTTTGACGGTTTTGGCTTTATATTTGTTCGGCGGCGAGGTGTTGAACGGATTCTCCCTCGCGCTGGTCATTGGCATCTTAATTGGGACGTATTCGTCGATCGCCATTGCAGCACCGATTCTGGTTGCATATCAGGATTGGCGATCACAGCGAAATAGAGGATTCGCCGGCCCGGCTTCTGGTGGGACCGAAAAGCAATCGGCTGGTGCGATTAAAGGGCAAAAGGGCGGTCCGGCGAAGAGTACAAAGGCTGGTGTGAACAGTTGAATGGGGGGCTACCCGCTGCTGCCACTCACGATCGAAAGTGGGAGCAAAGGGAAAGCAGACGGTGTCTAACTATATAGATGGGTGTTGCGCAGGAGAAACCGTATGTTTGAAGACAGCCTAATCGAATCCGGCGGTAAGTTAAAGACCAAGCGGGCACAGGCCAGTTTCGTCGCTTTCATTTTCGAGGGGATACTGATTGGAATCATGGTTCTCATTCCCCTTCTAATCACCGAGGCCCTTCCCAAGTCGCAATTAATGATGTCATTGGTGGCGCCACCGCCTCCACCACCCCCTCCGCCGCCGCCGGCTGTAGTCCACATTGTCAAGCAGGTTCAAACCAATATTATTAATGATCAGCTCCGGACGCCGACGAAGATCCCGAAGAAGATCGAAATGATTAAGGAAGATGCGGCGCCGCCGCCGATGACGGCGGGAGTAGTTGGCGGCATCAGTAGTGGTCCGGGTCAAGTTGGCGGCGTCATCGGTGGCATTATCAGTTCGACGCCGGTTGCCGTGCCCAAAGTGGCGACTCCGCAGCGCATACGAGTGTCCCAAGGCGTGACCCAAGGATTGAAAATACGGGACGTCAAGCCGAACTATCCACCCTTGGCACGACAAGCGCGCATCCAAGGAAGTGTGTTATTGCAGGCGGTGATCAGTAAAGACGGCTCCATCGAGGATCTGAAGGTCATAAGTGGCCACCCGATGCTCGTGCCAGCGGCCATTGATGCGGTTAAGCAGTGGAAATACAAGCCTTACGTTTTGAACGGTGAACCAGTTGTGGTGGACACGCAAATTACGGTGAACTTCACTCTGGGCGGTTAGAGTTTTGATTAGCGCATGATTTTGCTGGAAAATCTGGACGCATAACGAAATCTGAGGAGGGAAATCATCCCATGTTCGTCGCAAACTTAGCAGTACATGCTCTTAGCCATGCAACCATGACCGCCACTTGGATTTTTCAAGACACGGGAACTCCGCAATGGGATCCGCTTTCACTGTGGCGCGCAATGGGATGGATAGCCCGGGCGGTCGTCATCCTTCTATTCATCATGTCAGGTTGGTCCATCGGCGTAATGATTGATCGCTGGATGGCTTTCAACGCAGCACGAAAGCAGTCCCGGTCATTTGCGCCGGCAGTGGCAGGCGCACTTCGCGACGGCAAAATTGATGAGGCCATCAAAGTCGCCGAACGCAACAAGAAGAGCCACCTGGCGAAAGTCGTTACCGCCGGGCTTATGGAGTTCCGGGCGCACCAGGAAAGTGGCGAAATTCCCGGCGAAACCATCGAAGCCTCTAAGCGAGCTCTGGAGCGGACGGAAGCCATTGTTCACGCCGAATTAAAACGCGGCTTGGGCGGTTTGGCGACCATCGGGTCTACGGCACCATTCGTCGGACTGTTCGGAACCGTCATGGGAATCTTGCACACGTTCCAGGATATGTCCACCAGTAAGGCAACCGGGTTGGGCGCGGTCGCCGGCGGTATCGCCGAGGCGCTCGTCACGACGGCGATCGGCTTGCTGGTCGCGATTCCGGCCGTCATGATGTTCAACTATTTGACCGGACGCGTGGAAGCCTTCGACGTGGAAATGGATAACTCGTCCAGCGAACTGATTGACTACTTCCTCAAACGCAGGGGAATAGCGCGTCGCCCGTAGGCGTTCTGAAAGATGACGTGGCATTGGCATGTGCCTCCGCCACGTCCAACGTTCCGACAGCGCGGTGATGGCTGACGGAGGGTTGGGTTAAGCACTTAGGAGACTGTGGCTATGGGAATTTCGGTTAGAAACGAAGGCGCAAAGGTTAACTCGGACATCAACGTGACGCCGATGGTGGACGTCATGTTGGTGCTGCTGATTATCTTCATGGTGATTACGCCAATGCTCCAGCACGGGGTTAGTGTTGATCTGGCGAAGGTAAACAATCCAGAGGCAATGCCCGACGCTGAAAAGGAAGACGCCATCATCGTGGCGGTTATGCGTGGTGGGGAAATATTTCTTGGAAACGACAAGGTGCAGGTGGAGCAACTCACCGACAAAATTAAGGATCGCATCGCGAACCGTGTTGACAAGAGAGTGTATGTTCGCGCCGACGCTCGCGCAAAATACATCTCGGTGGTGGGAGTAGTGGATAACGTTCGTGCCGCGGGAGTGGATCAACTAGGCTTGCTCACTGACCAGAAGAAGCAACCCACTCCAGGGGTTCCTCCGGGAGCGCCAGGGGCAACTGGGACGCCGGGAACCGGACAATAGGGAGGACCGATTATGTCTATGGCATTTGGTTCGGGCGGCGGTCCAACCGCAAACATGAATGTGACTCCCTTTATCGATATTCTTTTGGTGCTGCTGATTATCTTCATGGTGATCAATCCCCCGCAAATTAAGGGATTGGACGCGTTGGTTCCGCAGCCGCCGAAAAAGGACGGGCCTCAGGATACCGTCCAAACAATCGTGGTTGAGGTTGTTGGTCATGGCGCAGGCCAGGAACCAACACTCAAGATCAATACCGACGACGTTATCTGGGGTAGCCTGCAAAAGCGCCTGACGGATATTTTCAAGACACGGGCTCAGAAGGTGCTGTTTGTAAGAGGCGATGACAATGTTCCGTTCGCGGACGTTGCGAACGTTATTGACATTGCCCATGCCTCAGGGGTGGACAAAGTCGGGCTGATCACGGCTAAAATCGAGTCCGTTAGTGGGAACATTTAGGAGATAGAAATTTATGTCAATGGCATTGGGTAGTTCAAGCGGGGGTCCAAATGCAAACATGAATGTGACTCCCTTTATTGACATTCTTTTGGTATTGCTTATCATCTTCATGGTCATCAATCCCCCGCAGATGAAGGGATTGGACGCGCTGGTACCGCAGCCGCCAAAGAAGGATGAGCCAAAGAACGATACGCCGGATCGCACAATCGTGGTGTCGGTCGTGGATCGTGGTGCGGGACAGGAACCAACGCTCAAGATCAATACGGATGACGCTACCTGGGATAGTTTGCAAAGCCGTTTGACGGATATTTTTAAGACCCGCGCCGAGAAAGTGATGTTTGTAAAAGGAGATGACAACGTTCCCTTCGCTGATGTCGCCAATGTAATAGACATTGCGCACGCGGCGGGCGTTGACAAAGTCGGGCTGATCACGGCTAAAATCGAGTCCGGCCAGTAGCTGGATTCTTGACATAAGAAGAAGTGGCCCGGGTATAACCCGGGCCGATGTGTGTGGACATTGAGGCTGGCTGGTGGGGGGGAACCTTCCGTGATGAACAGAAACCAACGACTCGCGGCGCTGATAGCAGTGGGCGCCACTCTACTTTCTGCTACCGGATGTAACAAGTTAAAAGCCCGCGATCAGCTTAACAAGGGCGTGGCCTCATATAAGAACGCCCGCTATGAGCAGGCAATTGATCATTTCCAGAATGCCGTATCGCTTGATCCGGGCCTCGAAAATGCACGCTTATATCTCGCCACAGCGTACACGCAGCTTTACATCCCTGAGGTGGATACTCCTGATAATGTGCGGTTAGCCGAACAAGCTATTGATCAGTTCAAGGCAGTACTGCAACACGATCCCAAAAGCGTTACCAGCGTGAAAGGTATCGCATACCTGTATCTGCAACAGAAGAAGTTTGACGATGCGAATGCTTACTACCATAAGGCGCTCGAGATTGATCCCAACGATCCCGAGTCGTACTACACTCTCGGCGTTATTGCATGGACGAGAAGCTACAAGCCAAGGATGGAAGCGAAAGCAAAGCTGGGACTGAAGCCTGACGAGCCCCTTAAAGACAAGAAAGTTTGCCAAACTCTGCGGGACGCAAATTGGGGCATTATTCAAGACGGTCTCGACAACTTAAAAAAAGGAATAGATCTGCGCCCGGACTACGACGATGCGATGGCTTATATGAACTTGCTCTACCGCGAAAAGGCTGAATTGGAGTGCGGCGATCCGGCAGCCCGAGCTGAAGATGAAAAGACTGCGGAGGGGTGGTTTGACAAGACCATGGCCACCAAGAAAATGAAGGTTGAAAAGCAACCGACAGCTCCCGGCATCAGCATGGATCAGAACAAGTGATTGGGTTTGAAGCACCTTAATCCTAAGAAAAGCCCCTTCTGGTGAAGGGGCTTTGTTTTTGCGGACGTTCTTTCAAAGACCGAGTGTTGAGAGGCTCCGAGACAACGGCGGCCTGAAGTCTGGTCGAAGACGATCTTTATTCGACGGTCTTTATTTAATGTTTAAGAAAATTCTCATCGCGAATCGTGGGGAAATCGCAGTTCGAGTTATCCGCGCCTGCCGCGAGATGGGGATCATCCCCGTCGCGGTGTATTCCGATGCCGATTGCGCCGCGCTTCATGTGCGCCACGCATCTGAGGCGTATTCGATCGGCGCATCTTCCGCGCTGGAATCCTATCTGAACATCGAGAAAATCATCGCGGTCGCCAGGCTGTCCGGCGCGGATGCCCTGCATCCTGGCTACGGATTTTTGTCAGAAAATGCCGATTTCGCCGAGGCATGCGCGAACGCAGGAATCAAGTTTATTGGACCGTCTCCTGAATCAATAAGAATTATGGGATCAAAAACTGGCGCACGGCAGGAGATGGAAAAGAATGGGGTGCCATGCGTTCCGGGGACTTCACAGGCGCTGCCGTCATTCGAAGAAGCAACGCGGATTGCGGAAGATGTCGGGTATCCAGTAATGCTTAAGGCCGCCGCAGGGGGTGGAGGGAAAGGCATGCGGCTGGTTCGTGAACCGCGGGAATTGCGCATGGCATTAGAAGCTGCGCAAAGTGAGTCGCAGCGCGCCTTTAACGACGGCAGTGTCTATATCGAAAAGGCAATCGTGAATCCCAGGCATATCGAAATTCAGGTATTGGCGGATGAGCATGGAAACACAATTCATCTGGGAGAGCGGGAATGCTCGATTCAACGACGACATCAAAAAGTGCTGGAGGAGTCTCCCTCACCTTTCGTTGATACGTCTTTGCGAAAGCAAATGGGTGAAGTCGCGGTTCAAGCTGCGTCGGCTGTGGGGTACACGAATGCCGGAACTGTAGAATTCCTGGTGAATCAGGATAAGAATTTTTATTTTCTGGAGATGAATACGAGGCTGCAAGTCGAGCACCCTGTAACCGAATTGGTGACGGGTTTTGATCTGGTGCAAATGCAAATACGCATTGCCGCCGGCGAAAGACTTCCAATTCGTCAGGAGGACGTGCATTTCCGCGGGCACGCAATGGAATGCCGCATTTACGCCGAAGATCCTGACAATCACTATTTCCCCAGCCCTGGAAAGATCACCTTACTGCAAGAGCCTGCTGGACCGGGGGTCCGCTTGGACACCGGTGTCTATGAGGGTTGGACGGTTCCCTCGGACTACGATCCCTTGCTGGCAAAACTGACTGCCTACGGCGAAAGCAGAGAACAGGTAGTAACGCGGTTGCTGCGCGCGCTCGATGAAACGTTTGTCGGCGGTATCCAGACAAATATTGAGTTGTTCAGGAGAATATTGAACGATGCCAGCTTCCGGGACGGGCAGATAGATACCGGATTTCTTGACAGAGTGATGGCGTCAGGCCCCGTCGGAACAAATCATGAACACAGCGACATAGCCGCATTAGCGGCTGGACTCTTCACTGCCTTAAACGGCACGTCAATGAGAGATTCAATCACGCGAAATCCCGTTGACGCGACTGGTTCAGAATCACGATGGAAACAAGCGGCGAGGATTGAGAGCCTGCAATGTCATACAAGCAATGATCTTCAAAATTAACATCGGTGACACGACCTATCGGATGAAGGTCGAACGCGCAGGCCCTGAGTGGAGATGTGAATTGGATGGGCAGTTCATCCAAGTTCAAGCCCACCTCGTCAGGCGCGACGTCATGACTCTGATCACTAATGGCAAGACCTACGAAATAAAGCGTGATCAACTGGGCAATCAAGTCCGCATCTGGATCGAGAACGTGCCGTATGCAGTCGAGTTGTCCGATCCCAGATCGCTCGCTTCTCGTTCGAGAAATCGTGGTACGAGCGGTACGTCGAAGCTTCTCGCTTCCATGCCCGGCAAAATTCTTCGCGTATTGGCGACCGAGATGGAACAAGTGGAAGCCGGGCAGGCTCTTGTTGTAGTGGAAGCCATGAAAATGCAGAACGAGATAAAGTCGCCCAGCAAAGGCGTCGTACGGCAGCTAGTCCCGGAAGGAACTTATGTCAATGCCGGAGATGTGCTGGCAATTGTTGAATAGAGGTTCCTGAGGGTCAGGGCTACTTAGGGATGGCATTGTCTGCCAGGATTTTCTCTGCGAAGTAATTCTCGACTCTGGCCTGATCGCGCAAGACTTCGTAATACGCCGCCTTCAATAACTGCTCGCGATGATCGCGAAGCTGGGAGCGGATTGCTTCCTGCACGCGAGGATCAGAGAACTCGCGCTGGCCAGCGGGCTCTTTGGCAATGAGTTTTACAATTTGATATCCAACGAACTGTTTGGTGGCCGGATTGACAATTGAAATTACCGGCGTGTATTGCCCCGCCTTCAACTTCGACACGCCGTCACGGGTGGCTGGATCGGTGTTGCGCAGGGAGGATTCCGGCATGAATCCAAGGTCGCCGCCATTGCCTGCCGTCTGGGTATCTTCGGAAAAATTCATGGCCAGTGTCGCGAAGTCGTCGCCGCTCTCAAGGCGAGTCAGGATCATTTGGATTTTCTTTTGTGCTTCAGCCTGATTTTGCGCTTTGCCGTTCTGATTGCGCGCCTCGGAGTTAGGCAGGGGCGTTACAAATATTCGAGCCAGATGATATTGAGGTTCTATCAAGTTGAATTCTGATCTGTGAGCATTGTAGTACTCAGAAATCTCCTGATCGGTGACATTGATTTTCGACGTAACCTCTTTGTTCATCACTTTGTCAATGGTCACAGACCGCCGGATGTCCCGCTTGAAATCATCAAGGGTGATATTTTTCTCCTTCATTCGGGCAGCGAAGTCTTCGGCGCTGAAGGGAGACTTGATCTCGTTCAATTTGCGGTCAACTTCCTCGTCTGTCGCAAGCAGGCCGAGTTTTTCGGCGCGGCGCATCAGTATTTCGTTATCAATCAAATCATGCAGGATGTTGAGCTTTACGGTAGTCGCCTGTTCACCCACAGGCTGCTGGTTGGAGCCGGAAGTCTGGTTCTGATAATACTTTTCGACATCGGCGAGGTAGATCTTATGGCCGTCCACTACCGCGGCGACGTCGTTCCCGCTAGTCTGCTTGCTCCCACAACCAATGCTTCCCAGGGCGACTAGCGAAAGAAACACAATCGAAAATGTACGCAGAAACCATGAACTAGATTCCAAAAAATCCCCCTGAATTGCAATGGCAGCCGGTTAAGCGATTTCACCCGGCCTGACGTTGATTGATCGTTCCTAC
>DASYGR010000179.1:0-7385 GCA_035999525.1 Terriglobales bacterium | reverse complement strand
CAATGCTCGGATTCGCAAGGAATTAGTGGCTTCGTCATGGAGGGCGATGCTTGCATATTCCTGTCGTATTACCTTACGAATAAATCCCGAAATTGCCGGAAAGAGTTCCTGAAGATCGAGACTGGTAATGAGGGTGGCGTTGACTTCTAATAATGTTTGCAGGCGGTCTTTTTCTAACTCCAGCGCGCCGTACATGAGCGCATTCTCAACGGCGAGCGCTACCAATTCTGCAATCCGGCGAAGCAGTCGCAGGTTTTTCTCGTCGTAGACCTCTTCCCGCGTGCTTCCTAAGCCCAATGCGCCGAGTCGCCTTTGTGCGGTCGTGAGGGGCAAGGTGCAGTAGGAGCGGATCCCCTTCTCCCGCAAGTACGTCACGGATTCGGGGAAGTGCTTGTCTAACCTCTCGTCCGGCACCACCAGCGGTTGCTGGTTGCGCCATACCCATCCACTTGTTGAATCCTCTATTGCGACCTCGTCTGGGGTAGTGGTGAGAGTTGATCCCTCCCAGGTGTGAACCCTCATCACATTCTTGAGGGAATCGTGAAGGGAGAAACTGGCCAGCTCAAAGTCGGCCAGTTCGCGCAGACAGAGCGCGAGTTCGCGGAAAAGATCTGGAAGTTCCTGATGATGGACGACTAAATCTGCGGTTTGAAGAAGAGCCTCATAACGGCGCAATTCGCCATTATTGTCAACGGTACTATTTGAGCCCATTTGCACGAATACACTGCTTTACTCCCCCTCGAACAATACAGAATAATTCACGCGGACAAACCAACACTTGAATAAAAGCATATACCAAATTCTTAAAAGGTGTACAGACAATTCTCGCGGCAAGGCACGTTCGGTGACTCGCCTCTCAAAACGTAGGGGATCTGTACGATATAATTTCCTCGTGGCCCGGGGATGGGAAAGCAAGTCAGTCGAGGACCAACAGGCGCAGCATGCTGAATCGCAGAGTGATTTGCGGCAGAAATTGACGCCCAGTGAATTGAAGAAGCGACAAGTCGCGGATGGCCTCACGTTAAGCCGCAAACGCATCGCTCAGCAACTGGAGGATGCTCAGAATCCCCAACTCCGGGAAATGCTGGAGCGTGCGCTCTCTTACCTTGATTCCGAAACCGCCCGAATCGGCTAGGTAGATTTTCAATTTCCAGGGCCTGACCTTAGCGGTTACCGCCGTGCCTTTCCCGTGGTTGGCCTGACGTATAATAGCGACATTCTCCATGAAAGCTTACGTTTACGTTTCGCTCAAAAAGAGTGTCCTTGACCCGCAGGGGAAGACGATTCAGGGGGCCTTGAAAAAGATGGGTTACAAGGGCTTGGAGGACGTGCGTCAAGGCAAGTATTTCGAGCTCACTCTGGACGGCGGACTAAATCGGACTGAAGCCGAAGCCGAAGTCGCGAGAATGGCCCGGGAAGTTCTGGCGAATCCCGTGATTGAGGAATTCCGCTTTTCTCTTGAAGAGTAAGGTGAACCCGGCCATGAGAAACCATAGACCACAAAGGATAGAGAGGTACACAAAGGCGACATTATGCCGGTTTCTGTGTACTTTCGGGTCCTTCGTGGTTATTGCCCCGTCCCATGAGAGCGCGAGATTTTTAGGCGAAAACAGGAGTAAAGCATGTGTGGGATTGTCGGATATGTAGGTAAGAAACGTGTTGTGCCCGTAATTATCGAAGGCTTACGGCGCCTCGAATATCGCGGGTACGATTCAGCGGGCATCGCTGTGTGCGGCAATGGTGCGGGCCTGCAAATCCGGCGCGCCGAAGGCAAACTGCGTAATCTGGAAGAGGTTATCCGCCTCAATCCGCTCGACGGGACCTACGGTATCGGACACACGCGCTGGGCGACCCATGGACGTCCCACGGAAGAGAACGCGCACCCTCATCGCGACTGCACTGGAACGGTTGTAGTGGTGCACAACGGAATTATCGAGAATTACGTCATTCTGAAAAAGAAGCTCATTGAAGAAGGACACAAGTTCTCTACTGAGACCGACACCGAAGTCATCGCCCATCTCGTTGAGAAATACTATTTGAAGACTGGGAACGGACATCGGCCATCCCTCGAAGAAGCTGTCCGCAAGACAGTGCTGGAATTGACCGGAGTGTTTGCCCTCGCAGTGATCGCGGTCAACGAGCCGGACAAAATTGTAGCGGCACGAAACGGGCCGCCTGCCGTAATTGGCCTGGGAAAAGACGAATACTTTGTTGCTTCCGACGTGCCCGCGATTCTCTATCACACCCGCGATCTTTTCTTCTTGGCCGATGGTGATCTCGCAGTCATAACGCCAGCTGGGGTGCAGCTTACCGACTTCCAGGGTCAGCCCATAGTTCGCCAGGTTCAGCACATCACGTGGGACCCGATCATGGCAGAAAAGGGCGGATTCAAGCATTTCATGCTCAAGGAAATTTATGAGCAGCCCCGAGCGGTCCGCGACACGACGCTCGGACGAATTTCGCAGGATACGGGTCACATTTATCTCGGAGAGATGGAAATCAGCGACGCCGAATTAAAGGCAGCCAGGAAAATAAATATCGAAGCCTGCGGGACAAGCTGGCACGCCGGTCAGGCCGGGAAGTTCATGATCGAGAGCCTGGCAAAAATCCCCGTCGAAGTTGACTATGCCAGCGAATGGCGTTATCGAGACCCCATCGTTGCGCCGGATACAATTACGCTTCTGATTTCGCAATCCGGCGAAACCGCGGACACGATCGCGGCCCAGAGAGAAGCGAAGGCCAAGGGATCGAAGACACTCGCCATCTGCAACGTTGTGGGATCCATGATTACGCGGGAAGCCTCTGGAACCATTTATACCCACGCCGGACCAGAAATCGGAGTGGCGTCCACCAAGGCGTTCACCGCGCAACTTACGGCTCTCTATTTGTTCGCGCTTTACCTCGCTCAAGTGCGAGGGACGATGAGCGCCGCAACTGCCAAGGAAGCAGTGCATGAGTTGACCCGTCTTCCCGGCAAATTGGAACATCTTCTTACGCATGAGGAACAGTGTGAAGACCTCGCCAAGGAATATGTACGCGCTCAGGATTTTCTGTTCCTCGGTCGCGGCATTCACTATCCCATCGCGCTCGAGGGCGCGCTGAAGTTGAAAGAAGTTTCCTACATTCACGCGGAAGGCTATCCTGCGGGAGAAATGAAGCATGGTCCCAACGCACTCATAGATGAAAATCTCCCTGTCGTGATTATTGCCACGCGGGATCCAAAAAATGAGTTGTCCATGATTCGCTACGAGAAAACCATCTCGAACCTCAAGGAAGTGAAAGCCCGCTCCGGGCGAGTGATTGCGCTTGCCACCGAAGGCGACGAAGACATAAAAGAAGCCGCCGATCATGTGATTTACATTCCTGCGGCCCCCGAAGAGTTGTCGCCGATTCTGGAGATTGTGCCTCTGCAACTGCTCGCCTACCACATCGCAGTTCGGCGCGGGTGCGACGTAGACCAACCGAGAAACCTGGCGAAGTCGGTCACGGTGGAATAGCACTCCCCACCCAATTGCTTCACACCCAATATCCTCGTAACTAATTCTTATCCGCATTCGTGCGTATCCGCAATTCCCTGCATCTCGCGTTAACATTTCAATGTTGACAGCATTATACCTTGTATTGCATAGTATAGAAGAAATGAAACAAATGGAGCCCACCAACCATGAGGCTGGAGACAAATGGGAGGTACAACTTCGTAAGGGATGTCTCGAACTCGCCATTTTGGCTGCGCTCTGGGAGGGGCGACTCTACGGGCTTGAGATTCTGCGGCGGCTGGAGAGTGATTCCGACCTGGTCGTTTCCGAAGGGACAGTTTATCCCCTGCTCAGCCGGCTGAAGGCGCTGGAGCTACTGCGCAGTGAATGGGTCGAGTCCGATAGCGGACATCCACGCAAATACTATGCGCTCACTGCCGCGGGCAAAAAGCGAGCCATTGAGATGGCTGGAACTTGGGCACAGTTTTCGGCCAGCATGAGCAAGTTGATTGCTCCATTAGAGAGAAAAGAGAAGGGAAATAAATGATGACCGCCGCCGAGTCGAACCAAAAAGTTGACGCGTACCTGAGGAGGCTGAACGCACTTCTGCGAGGGATGAGTAAAGAAGATGCGCACGAAATTATTGAAGAGCTGCGGGCCCACATCACAGAAAAGGCAACTGTGAACGGAGAAGTGACAACTACCGCAGTTGACGCCGCATTGGCTGGTTTAGGAGACCCGGACGAACTAGCTGCTCAGTACGCGACCGACGCTGTGTTGGCGAGAGCCGAGGTCAGCCGGTCGCCGGTGCGTATCCTGAAGGTTTTGTTTCGCTGGGCGAGCTTGAGCGTGGCCGGTTTTTTTGTATTGCTGGGTTCCCTGATTGGGTATTCGCTTGGACTCGCTTTCATTCTTTCCGCGCTGTTAAAACCATTTTTTCCGGCAAGAACCGGGCTATGGTATTTCCCGGCCAGTGGCGATTCGACGATTTCTCTTCACCTCGGCGTCACTGGCTCCGCGGTTAATGGCAGAGAACTGCTGGGTTGGTGGATTGTGCCGATTGGGCTGGCAGTTGGTTCCGGACTTCTCATGTTGACTACGCAATTCGCGCTCTGGTGTGTGCGCCGATACCGAAGATCGCGAGTGGTGCGGGTGCGCTGATGCCCATCAAAAGCGCGAGGAACCAAAAATGAGTGGATTCATTAACACGAGCGAGACGTCTGCATACGGCAATGGCGTTTCAAAACAATCTCCAAGAAACGAATTGTCCCCCGCCCAGCGCTGGTTCTCTCTCGCCGAACTCATTGTGGGAAGCGCGATTGTAATCGGCCATAACGTCTATCACGTCGTCCCCAATGAAGTGCCCATTCTTTTTGTGCTCGGTCTGATTTCAGTGCGCCTGCGCGACGGAGGATGGACAGCCATGGGCCTCCATTGGCCGCTCTCGTGGCGGAAAACTATCTTGTTTGCACTCGGAGTGGCCGCATTAAGAATACTGCTTGGCGCACTGGTGGTTGACCCCATCACCGCCCATTTCTGGCCCGCCGCAAAGGGCCCAAGCGGATCTGACGAAATCACGGGACATCTCATGGTGGCGCTGCAGTGGCTGCTACTGGTGTGGACCTTCGCTGCATTCGGAGAAGAAATAGGTTATCGCGGTTACCTGCTCAATCGAGCGGCAGATGTGGGCGGCCGGTCAAAACCTGCTTATTGGGCCGGTGTCGCGATAATCGCCGTCCTTTTCGGATACGGGCACTATTACAAAGGTCCATCTGGAATCGTGGAGTCCGGCATGGCTGGACTGATTCTTGGCGCCGCTTATGTTTTATCAGGGCGTAACCTGTGGGTTTGCATTCTTGCCCACGGGTTCATAGATACGTTTGGCGTAACCATGGCGTTTTTTGGATGGTAGGTACCCTATTTTCGTAGACCGCCCAACTCTGATTCTCGAGTGTCCGCATCCAAGGGTATTGGACAACCGTGAAAAGCACCGCAAGAAGATCGTGGCGTCTCCTCATTCCGCTGCTAGTTGTTAGCTCATTGTCACATTCTGTTTATTCTTCCTCCGACAAAAAGACCCCGAAGGCGTACCGGGATATCAACGCAATTGGGCATCGGGTGATTGGCTATCCCTCTGGCTCCGGCAACCGGTATTCACTCGACGAGGAGAAAGAAATCGGGTCTCTGGTTTCTGCCACTTTTGAAGAATCGCTACCGCTCTTGCAAGACTCAACCACTCAGGATTACCTCGACCGTTTGGCACAGACGATAGCGCGAAACTCCGATTCACAATTGCCTATCACGATCAGAGTCATCGACAGCGAAGATTCCTACGCTGTGACTTTGTTGGGCGGGTACCAGTACGTTACTCGCGGTCTTCTTCTTCAGCTTAGGAACGAGGGTGAATTAGCCGCAGCCATTGCCCGCGGAGTTGCTCACACTGCTTTACGTTCCGCAACGGGAGAGGCGACTCGGGCCGACCTCACTAAAGCCATGTCTCTTCCGCTTATCTTCGTGGGGTCAGGGGGAGTTGCTAATAGTACATCCCCCGCGGATTTAACTGTTCCTTTGACGTTGCTGAAGTTCCGGAGAGACGACGAGTCCGCCGCCGACTATATCGGGATTCAATACCTGTACAAAAGCGGTTATAACCCCGAATGTTTCATAAGCTTCGTTCAGAAAGCATGGCCTCAATCCGGGAGGGCGACGGCGAAACCGTTAAGTCCGTTCCCTCCGCTCGCTGAGCGGCTGCATACCCTTCAAGGAGAGATCAGCGAAATTTTACCCAAGCGAGACGGAGCCATTACGAGTACGGAGGAGTTCACGGCATTTCAAGAACACTTGCTCAGCATCCCCCTCCCAAGCCATTGCCAAAGGAACCAACCCTGCGTCGCGCTGAACCGCAACACCTCGATTGATTGTCGTTAGGTCTCCGACGGAAGGAAAAGGGTAAATGAGAGGACGAGCCAAAGAGTTCTGGGAGGAAACTGGCGTGGCTGATTGCGTTTAGCCTCTGAATACTGGCGATGTCAGTTAAGATAGACCGCCATGCAACTCTGGTTCGCACGCGGTAGCGAAGTCACGATCCGCGAACAGCTGGTGACACAGGTCATTCTCGGAATTCTGAGCGACGATCTCGCCGCCGGCCAGCGTCTGCCGAGCACGCGAGAACTAGCACGACGGTTCCGAATTCATCCCAACACTGTCAGCGCGGGATATCGTCAGCTGGAACGGGAGCGTTGGGTTGAGTTTCGACATGGAAGCGGTGTATATGTCCGCGGGCGGAAGCCTGAACTCGCGTCGTCCTCTGCCCTCGGACTCGATCAATTGATTGCGAAGTTTTTTGGCTCCGCACGCGAACTCGGCGCTCCAATGAGTATCGTGCGCTCCCGCCTGCGGCAATGGTTGGAACTACAACCGCCCGACCATTTTCTACTGATTGAGCCTGAAGAAGAGTTGCGCAAGATTCTCGTGACAGAGATGCAGCAGGCCATGACTTTTCCGGTGCTGGGTTGCGGTCTGGACGACTGGCTGAAAAGGCTGGAGGGCGCGATTCCCGTGGCGCTTCCGAATCGGGCAGCAGCCCTGCGGCACGCGCCGCCATCTGGCACCGATTTGCTCACGTTGCAGGTTCGCTCCGTTCCCGCGTCGCTCGCGAAGTGGCTGCCCGCGCCATCTGGAAGGTTGATAGGAATTGCATCGGGCTGGCCGGATTTCCTTAAAATGGCCCACACCATCTTGAATGCGGCCGGTTTTCATCCCGATGCGCTGGTGTTCCGCGACACCCGCAAATCGAACTGGCACCGCGGCCTGCGGCAGACTGCGGCTGTGGTGTGCGATTCGGTTACAGCAAGTTTGCTTCCATCAGGCTGCCGGGCAATTCCCTTCACGCTGCTATCCGAGGCTTCG
>DASYGR010000257.1:0-2954 GCA_035999525.1 Terriglobales bacterium | reverse complement strand
AGAGCAAGCTCGTAAACATGGTTATGAATGCAGCCGTTCCTACGAAATGACAGGGATCGTGCTAAGTGGACCAAATTGGACCATGCAGCAAAACGGCGATTTCGTGAAAGTCTTTTATTTTGTTGGCGTCCCCGACGGGATTTGAACCCGTGTTACCGCCGTGAAAGGGCGATGTCCTAGGCCAGGCTAGACGACGGGGACGGATGCGAGAAAAGAAATGCTTTCGCTAGTTGATCGTAGCAGTGGCTATTAGTAGTGTCAAAAATAGTGTTTACCCGGTAGCAACTCAGCTTCAAAATTTCTGTTGGCTTCGCCGCTTGAATATCGCTTTGATTTTCCGCGTCAGAAAGATTCATAGCCGATTCTAAAGCTTCGTCGTCGTCCGCCGTAGACGAGGGCGAGCGCCTGTCCCTACACTATCATTGGTGAATCTCACTACTAACTCGCCTCGGCCATCTTTGGAAAGCCAAGCGTTTCAAGTGATTGTGATTGGCGGGGGAATCAATGGAGTCGCAGTAGCACGAGAATGTGCCAGGAGAGGTCGCCAGACTCTCCTCGTAGAGCAGGCTGATTTTGGAGCGGGCACGACCAGCCGCTCGACGCGAATCATACATGGAGGGCTGCGCTATCTCGAGCATGGCGAACTCGGACTCGTCACAGAATCATTGCGAGAGCGAAAGAGACTGTTACGGCATTATCCCCACTTGGTCCATCCGCTGCGATTTTTGCTGGCTATGAATGAAAACAGCCATCGAAGTGCGCTCAAAATACGGACCGGACTATGGCTTTATCGAATGGCAGGAGGAAGGCGCGGAGCCATCGCTGTTAGGGGGGATGAGGAAAAGCTCGAACGATCTCTCGAGAAGGGCCGGCAATGGTCAATCTTCAACTATCAGGACGCGCAATGTGAATTCCCTGAACGTCTCGTTGCAGAATGGCTGGTTGAGGCGGTTGAGGCTGGAGCGATCGCGCGAAATCACACTCAGGTACTTGCCGTTGATGTGAGGCAAGGACGCGTCAAGGGCATATTTATACGGGATCTTCTGAGCGGGAAAGAAGAGCGAGTTGAAGGTTCATGGATCATCAATGCTACGGGACCGTGGGCAGATCGCATCTGCCAGCGGTCCCGCATCAGAACTCAGGGCCCAATGTTGGGTGGAGTTCGCGGCTCGCATATAGTACTGCCCCGATTTGCGGGAGTGCCGGATTCCGCAGTTTATTCCGAAGCTGCGGATGGACGCCCGATTTTCGTGATTCCGTGGAACCAGCAAATTCTGATTGGCACTACTGAAGCAGAAGATCGCGGAGATCCGGGGAAGGTGCAGCCGTCGCTCGAGGAAATTGATTATTTGTTGTACTCGTTCGCGGCGCTGTTTCCGCAGGCGAATTTCTCAATGGCAGATATTCGATATGCATTTGCCGGCGTTCGTCCGCTAGCTTACTCTCCGAATTCGAAACTATCGGCGGTAACTCGCAAACATTATTTGCACGACCATAAAGCGGACGGGGCGGCAGGAATGATTTCCGTGATTGGAGGCAAATTAACAACCGCCGCTCAACTGGCCCGCGAATGCGCTGCGAAGATCGGGATTCCCATCCGGAAAAGTTCGCGAACAAACGCCAATCGTGCCGAAGGATTCTCACCACTTTCCAATCTCGCCCCACTAGAAATAATTCGATCCGATGTAGATCCGGTTCTCGATGCCTTTGTTACTGACATTGCTAACGCAGGTGGCATCAGCGAAAGTTCTGCGTCGGGAATTGTGGAGTGGCACGGAAGGCGATCTGGAAGGATCGCCCAAATGGCATTGAGCAGCGCGGATTTGCGGGCTCCGTTGTGTCCGCACACCGAACATATCGTCGCCGAGGCGGTGGACGCTTTCGCCAATGAGTGTGCATTGACTTTGGGGGATGTTCTTTTGCGGCGGGTTCCCGTGGCGTTAGGCGCATGCTGGTCGCCGGAATGCACGCGGGAGGCCGCCGCGGTGCTCAGGCCGGTTATGGGATGGAGCACTCAGCAAGCTGCAGCGGAAGTGGAAGCCTTCGAGACGGAGCGCGGGAACTTTCTTAAAAAGCCCTGCTGAGTCCCGGCTTCTAACCTTCCCCCCGCGCCGCGAGAGCTCTTCTTTGACGGCTTGATCAGCAACCACGTACGCCCACAAGTCCTTCGGGCACCGGAGATATCGTTTAGACTTCTAAGCGTGAATCCGGAGACCGTAAATGCGGAAATTATTGCCATTGGCTCGGAGCTTTTGACTCCGTTCCGCCGCGATACAAACTCTCTTTACCTTACCGAAAAGCTTAACCAGTTGGGGGTCGAGGTAATCTTCAAGACCATTGTTGGCGACAATGCAGAACATCTGGTTGCGGCAGCGGCTCTCGCGGTTTCGCGCGCTGAGGTGATTATCTTTACCGGAGGTCTGGGTCCCACAGAAGACGATCTTACACGCGAGTGCGTGGCGAAGGCGTTGGGGCTGCAACTTCTTAGAGATCCTGAAATGGTTGCCGATCTTGAGCAGCGCTTTGCGGCGCGTGGCTGGAAAATGTCAGCTAACAATACGAAGCAAGCGGACGTAATTACCGGAGCCATTATCGTGCCCAACCCGAACGGCACTGCGCCAGGGCAATGGATCGCGGGCAAGTACGATGGCCACGAGAAAATCATCCTTCTGCTTCCCGGGCCTCCACATGAGATGACCGCCGTGTTCGAGGCGTGCGTGGAGCGGCTACGGGCCAAGCTGCCGCAACGGTTCATAGCAACTCGGGTAATAAAAATCACGGGAATCGGCGAGTCGCACTGCGATGCCAGGGTTGCGCCGATCTATGGGAGGCATACTGACATTCAAACGACAATTCTCGCGGGGCCGGGTGAAATCCAATTGCACTTGAAAACGCGCGCTACGAAATTGGAAGCCGGCCAACAAAGAGTTGATGAACTGGTGGAGGAAATCGAA
>DASYGR010000170.1:0-5402 GCA_035999525.1 Terriglobales bacterium | reverse complement strand
AGCAGCCATTCGTTCACGGTAGCGATGTCCTCTTCCGTATCCGCATCGACCGCAAGGCATACAAAATCGGCGATCAGATCGGAATTCACTACACCATCAAGAACATCAGCAACGGCGCATTATATGTTCCCCGATCACAGTGGGAAGTTAAATGTGGTAACTCGCCTCACCTCTGGAGTCGCGTCGAAGATAGTTCGGGCAGACATTACGAGCCGGGCTATGCTGGTTCCTGCCTCGGGCCAAGTCCGACTGATCGGATGAGTCTTCCTGAACGAATGCAGAGAGACGCGGTACTCCTGAGGCCGGGACAAATGGTGACTGGTTATTTTTCGTTCGATTCCAAACTATTTTTCAAACAGTTAAGACCCGGGGTTTACCGGCTCGAAGCCGTACTGTATGGATGGAACCTGCCATTTGATAGCAATCAGCTGCATGACTTGGCAGGAATGGGAGCGCCGTTCCTTATTGGTGAAAGTGATGCTGTTTCGCCGGTGGATCTGATTGGTGGGAAATGAGTCCAATCGGAGCACTCGCATCCGAACGCGGTCTTCGGCTCTTCCCAACTGTCGTAACATCGCCATATCACTCATTGACCGTGGTCAAAACGTGTAATGGCCTGATTACAGAAGCAACGGAGGACGCCGCCCACAAAAAATAGTCGCGGCGGTACAATTCTCCCGTGCTTGCTCAATGGGAACGCCGCGCATCGCGCCGCATCGAAGCCGCAATAAAACGTGAGGATTGGCTGAAAGCACGGCGTCTAATTCGTGAAGGATTGCGGCGCAAGCCGGGTGACCACTGGTTTCTCACTCGTTTGGCTCTTACGTATTACGAGCAGCAGCAGTATCGCAGGGCACTACACTACGACGTGAAGGCGCTGAACATTGAGCCCTATTGTCCGCTTGCCGTGTGGGGTTACGCAGGAGCGCTGGACATGCTGGAGCGGCGCAAAGAAGCCTTGCAAGTCTTCCGTTGGCTCATCAGTTGGGGGGAAGACAGGCTTGCCTATGGGCAATGTGGCGAGGGCATTCAGAGCGCCCGGTCGCTCATCGCTGATTGTTTTTATCGCATCGCGGGCATTTACGAACGGACTGGGCAACGAAAGAAAGTATCTACCCGCTGAAGGCTGTTCGGAATAGTCTCAAGACGCTCGAAAAACGAACTTAGGCTGTCCAACGCAAAGGCGGGGATTGTCGGATAGCTGTCGCAAAATCATCTCTAACAATGTCGGCGATGTCAAGGACTATGTGCGCACACGACTGCATGCACTCGTTGAAGAGCGCCATTTCGCTCTCATAGTGGTTTGCGCTTTCCAACCAGGGCTCGCTTCTAATCGTTGGGGTCAGGAACTCAGTCCGACCCATCCATCTCTTCGATTACAACCGCGATCATGATTACTACTTCGAACTCCCCAAGATGGGGAGCGGGATGCCCAATCATTGCGCCGGTGATCGACTACACACCATGGCGATTTCCGGGCTCTCCCGCGTGCGAACCGAGCTTTTCGAACTGACCGTAATCCCGGCCTTGGCGCCACATCCAGTACAGGTGCACCGCCAGCTTTCGGGCCATCGCTACCTTGGCGATCTTTCGCCCTCGGCGCATGGCCAGGTGGAAAAATTTACTGCGCCACTGTGCTTGGCTGCGTACCGTGACTTGCGCCGCTTCCACTAGCAAAAAGCGAAGCAGCGAGTTGCCTTGCTTGCTGATGTGTCCGAGGCGTCGCCGGTCACCGCTGGACTGTTCCGACGGAACCAGACCCACATAGCTGGCGATTTGCTTGCCGCAATGAAAACGTTCTGGTGTTCCAATCACCAACTCGAAGGCTAATGCCGTCAGCGGACCTACCCCGGGATGCGTCATCAGTCGTCGCGTCACGGGGCGCTTCTCCACTTCATTTTCCAGCGCTCGGGTCAGTTCCTGGATCTTCGGAGTGAGTTGGTCGAGTATGTCGAGCAGGTCTTGCCGTCGTCGGCTGGCCCACGGAGCCAGTACCAACGACTCCAACTCGCTGCGACCTGCCGGCCGCCACAATGCTTTCTTGCGCCGCACTCCTTCGTTGAGCGCAACAACGTGCAATTGATTCATCACCCGGGTGCGCATCTGCACCAGACGATGCCGATGCCACAGCAGTTGCCGCAGGTCCCGGTTTTCTGCATCTGCTACCCAGATCCGCGGAAAGCGATTTTCCATCAGCAGTGTCAACAACAGCTGCGCATCCTGCCGATCGGTCTTTTGCTTTCGCACCCGTTTCGTGCGGATCGCGGCTGCGTCCCCGATCCACACCTCAAACTGCAGGTCGCTCATCAATCGCTCAAACCAGCGTGCGTGTCCGCTCGCTTCCATACCCACTCGCACACTCCGCCCCTTGAGCGTGCCGTAAAACTGCTCGGCCTCTTCGCGGTGAGTTAGCCGCCGTTCAACCAACTCACCTGTTTCTGTATCCACAAATGCAATTTGCTGGAAGCCCGGATGATAGTCACAACCTATAATCAGCATGTTCGGCTCCTTTCCTCCGAGCCCTTTGGTTGGTTTGCGCCTCCAAAGTTTACTCGGGCCTGGGAGCCGACATTGTTATGGAATCATTTCACTCAGAACCGGGTCAATGAGCGGTACCAGAGAGCCATCTTGAAGTGCTGCACGTTGGATGTTTAACCCAATGTTCCGGCGTAACTCTGCGCCGCACAGAGCGTTGGCCGTTGCTGTCCGCAAACTGTCCGCGTGTCCGGAATTTTGTCCCAGAGTGCGGAAGAGATTCAATCAAGTCCTGCAGTCGCGCATTCAGCAGGGTGGGCAAATTCTTTCCAAGTGTCCATTCTTCTTTCAGTCGGGCCGTATGGGGCGCCCTTCCGGAATCGATAAACTGAGTGAAGAGTGGGGGTTATGTTGGAGCCGACGAGTCGGAGTTGAAGCGCTGACCTGCCGATTACGAATTGTCCGAACCGAAGGCGCTCCACGTAACCCCAATCACTTACAGTCGTACCAGAGCATGTGAAATCACATGATGTGGCCTCATTCGGCAGTTACGGGACACCATTCGGGACACCGGAGAATAGGCTGCGAGCCGAAACAGGAACACTCATGGGGTTGTGCAATATCCTGTTTCTAAAAGTGATTGTAACGTCTAAGTCAAGAGGCGGGGCGTGAGGTCTGGCGGGGAAGACTCTCCACCAACATGCATGATCGTTACGGTGATTCTATTGGGCTGGTCTGCCCCGGCGCCAGCGATTGCCTGGATTGGCATACCGTCCCGCCTATTGGTCAAATATTTCAAGGCGTCAATACGAATCTTGTAGTCCGGCACTGTTATCTGCTCACGCTCGTTACCATTCCCGCCAGATACTACAGCAACCGAAATGACGCTAGTAGCTGTGAGCAGTTCGTTCCACAGGGCTTCTTCGTCATGTTGAGATAGGATTTGTTCAGCGGTGCTTTTGCGCAGCGGGGCAAATGCTTTTACTCTGGACAGCTGTGTTTTGGGCCGTCCCGCGCGTTCTCTCTTGCCGCCATGCGTCATTTTGAATATCTACCGCAAAAATCAAGTCTAATCAAGTTGAGAAATAGAAAAACTTACAATGGGCGTATTGGAATAGCGAAATCGTTTCTTAGCGCGGAGCGCATTCTTCAGAGGCTGCGCGATTCTCGGAAGTGGGAACCAACCCGATCGATGCTTTTTTGGGGCGGAAGAAATCAGCGCCGCATGCAACTGCTTGGAAATTCACCAATGATACCCAATTCGACGATCGTGACTTTGGCTCTATCGTCGGAAAGTAAGTAGTATTCGGTTCCTTCAGTTGCATTGCTTCTTCTGACATCAAAGAATTTGTCCCCCTCTCGCTTCATCTCGAAAGTCCGCAAGACGATAGGGTTACTCCGGCGGTTGCTCCGAAATTCTTCGTACTCTGAAGGGTCCCCGGACCTCGTGGTTGCAAACCCGAGCCAATATCCTACCCAATAGGCAACCTCCTCTGGAGATGAATAGGTCAACGTCGCGCCAGTGACTGTGGTGCCATTCACAGTTACCCAGTGCTCCTCCCGGTAGATCTGTTTGCCCGTGCCGTCGGAGTGCGCCTTACAGAAGAATTTGCTGCCCGCTGGAAAGTTGACTGCCGGGTTTGAATCGAAAGGTGCTGATAAATCGGATTGAAGCGAGCTAGGGGAATATTTGTCCATGGCAAAATCCAGTCCTGCGATTCTGCGTTTGGCTTCAACGGAGTCAGCCTGGCTATGCAAGCTGAGCAAGTAGATTTCGCAATTCTCCTTCGCCTCTAGATAGGCACCCGCTTTCTCGAAGATGGTGCACAGATCCGAGTAATAGCCCGGCACCCACGGCGCAATGTTTAGGGCTAGAACGTATTCCTTTGCTGCATCCAGATAGTCCTTTGCCGAGCGAGCATTCTTGAAAGCATACTGCCCACGTCCCTCGTGTTTAACCGCATCTTCTGGCACCTCTGGTGGCGGCTTGAGGCCCTGAGCGAAGGTGATGATTTGTTTGCGCAGAGCCGTGTCGCGGGGTGACTGTTGTAATTGCGTAGTGAGTTGTTGAAGTTGGTCACGCGCAGGAGTGCTAGTCTGGCCAAAAAGGAACGATGTAACTGCGATGAAACCAACTAGAGCCCGTGGTCCGCGAGCGATCTGTTTCAACATGGCAAACCTTCTTTCGTGAGATCCATCTAAGAACGTCGGGAGGCGTCGTGAAGAAATGGCGTTGGAATCCATTAGGAACGCGTTCGATTCATACTCGGAAAATGGTCAATGCTTTTCGTTTGGAACGACAACATAGCCACCGCCAAATACCATGTGATCTTCAAAGTCGTTCTTTTCGACATACGCCGTGTAATTGGGATGGGTGTTCAGGTTGGAATCCATCACGGAATAGTAGACCTTGCCGTCCGCCGTACGGTAGACACCCGTGACGGCAACCTCGTGATTGCCGACATTTTCCAGCTTGCCATTTTTATAATCATCAATGACGACCGTGGTAATCACCGGATGATGCGTGCTTTCAATCGCCTTTGCAAAGCTCTTCTCAGGGACTCCTACAACATTCCCAACCTTATTGGCGATCACGATCTCCTCGAAGGCATTGAGTCCGCCGGTTCCACCACTATCCTTAGCGGTGATCGCAAGATCAGGTGTATTGCGGACTTCAATTTGGGCTATCGCTAGATTCTTAAGGGTGGGTGCTAACTCGGCTCTTACTTGCGCGAACGGAACTTGCGCACCATTGGAGATGGCATGAAGGACACAGTCATTCGTGGTCTGTGGACCGCTTGCCATATAAACAGCAGTCGCCTTGATGCTGTCAGCCTTACCCAGGGTACTGACCAATTCCTTGTAGTAAGGTCTCTGTGGCTCTTCGGTTGTTGCCGTGGCGTCGATCTCGTGGGCCAACGTCGAAG
>DASYGR010000146.1:0-3455 GCA_035999525.1 Terriglobales bacterium | reverse complement strand
AGCCGCATCGGTCCGCGATTCTTGAATCCTGGAATTGGATATGGCGGCTCATGCTTTCCAAAGGATTTAATGGCGTTCAGGTCCGTGGCCCGCGAATGCGGCTACGAATTTCGCCTGCTCGACGAAGTCATACGCATCAACGAAGATCAGCGCAAGCGTTTTATTCGCACGGTTCGCAGCGCGCTTTGGACCCTGCGGGGCAAGCGGCTTGCCATATTGGGCCTTGCTTTCAAGGGCGGAACGGACGACGTTCGTGAATCTCCGGCTGTTCTGCTGGTCCAATCGTTGTTGCAAGAGGGTTGCCAGATATCCGCTTATGATCCCGCGGCAAATGAGCGGGCGCGGGAAATCCTGGGCGACGGTATCGAATATTCGAACAATGCTTACGAAGCCGCGAAAGACGCAGACGCATTATTAATACTGACGGAGTGGGAGGAGTTCGCATCGCTTGATCTCCGCCGACTGCGCGAGGCGCTGAAGTATCCGATCGTCATTGACGGCCGCAATCTTTATGATCCCGCCGTAATGGCTGCTCAAGGATTCACCTACTATAGCGTCGGTAGGCCGTCAGCTTCTCCTGAGAGCCAACCCGCGGCTGTTCCGGCCCACAAACAGAATTAATTTATGACCTCAAAACGCGCCTTGGTCACCGGCGGTGCCGGATTTCTGGGTTCGCACCTATGTGATGCGTTAGTGGCCGAAGGCTATTCAGTCATAGCCGTAGATAACCTTCTTACCGGAAGGCGAAGTAATCTAGAACACCTGCGTACGGAAGCGCGATTTGAATTTCAGGAGTCCGACATCAATCAACCGTTCGATTTCGGCGGAGTGGATTATGTCTTCCACTTTGCATGTCCGGCAAGTCCGGTGGATTACATGCAGCATGGAATCGAAACACTTAAGGTTGGTTCAGCAGGAACCTTCAACGCTCTCGAGGTAGCCCGAAAATACGGAGCCAAGTATTTAGTCTCATCCACATCAGAGTGTTATGGCGATCCTCTCGAACATCCGCAAAAAGAAACGTATTGGGGGCATGTCAATCCTATAGGCCCCCGTTCGGTCTACGACGAAGCCAAGCGATTCACCGAGGCCGCGACTATGGCCTGCCACCGTTACCACAAGGTGGATACTCGCATCGCAAGAATTTTCAATACATACGGCCCACGCATGCAATTGAATGATGGCCGCGTGATCCCAAATTTCATGAAGCAGGCTTTGCGTGGCGAAGATCTGACTGTTTACGGAAGTGGCAGCCAGACGAGAAGTTTCTGTTATGTAAGTGATGAGATTGACGGATTCTTGCGCCTGGCAAAATCTGCAGAGCATCTCCCGGTGAATATCGGGAATCCGTCGGAATTTACGATTTTGGAGTGCGCTAAAAGAGTGTTGGCGGTGACGGGATCAAAGAGCGCGATTCGATACGAAGCATTGCCTCAGGATGACCCGAAGCAACGCTGCCCGGATATTACCAAGGCAAAGACGCTGCTAGGATGGGAGCCTAGGGTCAATCTCGATACCGGATTGCAAATGTCACTCGAATATTTCAAGAAAGCGGTTGCACTGGATGAAACTTCGGGGAAGAGTCCGCGAAAATCGTGAACGAGGATTTTATGGCGGCTAGACGGGCACTTGCTGTTTTTGCACTTCAGACACCAGTCGTTGCAATTCCACGGGTGTTTTTTCCGAGAGGAAGTGAATCCCCATCCCCAAGCCACGATGCACGCTTTGCACCTTCCCGGTGATCTTCAACTTCAATTCCTGCGTCCTCATCACTACTTCGATGGCTGTGCCAACCGGAAGCGGTTCGCTGGTTTGTACATAGCATCCACCCATACTGAGATCGCTCACTACGCATCGTTGCTGAATCGTGGTACCCGCGCGTGCCACCTCGGCGCCCAGAGAACATTCATGACGCGGCTGTTGCCTGCGCTCCGGAGTGGTCGCCGCAATTAAACCAAGCTGGACCACCAACTGTTGCTTCAAATCGTTCTGAGTGTGCGCTTCCGGCGCGGGAGACGGCACCACTTGCAATTGTCTGCCAAGCTTGTTTTTTATCCAATAATCGAGCACCCGTCGCGATGCCGTTGGGACGTCTACGAATCGCAATCCGA
This sequence comes from Terriglobales bacterium, assembly GCA_035999525.1. GTDB lineage: Bacteria > Acidobacteriota > Terriglobia > Terriglobales > Acidobacteriaceae > PALSA-188. The sequence continues at coordinate 1,344 of DASYGR010000146.1, read as the reverse complement.
CATTCCCGGAATCGTTTTGCCAAATCACTTCACAGGAAATGCGGATCGTTGACTGTTCGTCGGGCAAAGAAAATTGAAAATATATTTTGCAGTTTCTAGGGAGCGGTTTTTCGGAAGAGATGGCAATACCGTCCACGCTCAGGTCTACTACTTTGATGGTCACATTCTCGGTGCACGCATACGCGATAGACGCATTTGCGTCCACCGGAATCCTCTGCGTGAGCCGTCTTTCCGTGCGAATCATGGTCTTCGCCGCGGCCACGCTCTTATTTAACCGGTCGTCTGAAACCGGTTTATATAAGATGAAATTTGCGCCCCTTGCAAAAATTCCGCGCGGGTCGCTGCCGCCCTTCAAGATGGCGATGACCACCGCATTCTTTGCGTTGTCGTGCAATCGTAGTTCAGAAATCAATGCGCTAGCGGCTTCTTCCCTTTCGCAGTCCACCATCACGGTATCGAAGTGCTGATCGGTAAACAGTGGCAGGGCAATCGCAGGATCGCTGCAATATTCCACGGCCATTCCGATGTTGGAAAGAATGCGGTCAAGCGCCTGAACAGTCCGGGCGTCCGCGCAAACTACGAGTGATGTGAGTGCCATTCCTCGAAAATCTTAAGTTCTGAGAAGGTTCGGTAACAAGTTACGTTTGTTCGCCACCGTTGAAGTTGGCGCTTTCCAGTGACTTTCGTAATCTGGAGGGGTGACCGCGAACGCGCTATGTTCGCTGTGAGCACCGCTGGTTACCCTGTACACAGTTCGTTTCCAGAACAAGGATTGTCTTTATGTCATCACGAATGGGAAATTGGATTATCGGATTCGGCTTGATTGTAGTATTTGCCGGACTCTGCGTGCTTCCGGGAGCGATGGGAAAAAGCGCCGATCAAAGTCTGCTTCCTGTGGGGGCTTGTCTGTTCTCTCTCGGAGCAATCTGCGTAGCCGCGGGCATTTACATCAAAGCCCGGTCGCTGCAAGCGTTGAGCACGGCCAACGTTTCGCCGGCTCCCTCAATTGCCCGCAAACAACGGGGCGGATGTGACCTATGCGGCCCGGAATCGCCCGTAGTCTTTTGCAAGATTCACCAGCTTCACATGTGTGGAAATTGTCTGGCGCAACACTATGATCTCCGCTCGTGCATTTACATACCGACACCACGCAAAGCGATGAACAAACCGAACAAAGCCGCCCAGGCTAAAGCTCGCGGAGCTTAGCCATCCTTCTTACGCTGAACTTCGCTGGAATTCCCGCGAACCACATTACGAAAGTCCAATCTTTTTGATCGCCCTTTAGTACTTTGACGCTCTTCTCCCCTAACCCTACGATTGACCTCATGCGGGATTAACTCGCAA
>DASYGR010000159.1:0-6272 GCA_035999525.1 Terriglobales bacterium | reverse complement strand
GCTCTATCGGGAGCAGTATTTCGATTTGAACGTGCAGCATTTTCACGAGAAGCTCGAGGGCGAGCACGGCATCCGATTGAGCTACAGCTGGGTGAAGCAAGCGCTGCAGGGAGCGGGACTGGTGGCGCGTGGACGCCAGCGCGGCGCGCATCGCAAGCGGCGTCCGCGGCGGCCGTTGCCGGGCATGCTGTTGCATATCGACGGCAGTCGTCATCAGGGGTTTCAGGATGAGCGCTGGTACGACCTGATCGTAATCCTCGACGATGCCACCAGCGAGATTTACTACGCGCAGCTGGTGGAAGAAGAATCGACGTTCACAGTGATGGCGGGGCTGAAGGAAGTGATCGAGCGCAAAGGCTTATTCTGCGCCTTGTACAGCGATCGGGGCAGCCATTTCTGGCTGACTCCGAAGGGGGGCGGCAAGGTGGATTATCAGCGGCGCACCCAGGTCGGACGCGCTCTGCACGAACTCGGAGTGCAGATGATTCCCGCCTACTCGCCTCAGGCGCGGGGCCGCAGCGAACGCAGTTTTGGAACCTGGCAGGGACGGCTGCCGCAGGAGTTGCGCTTACGCAAACTGCGCACTCTCGAAACCGCCAACCAGTTTCTGCGAGAACACTACGTGGCCGAGTTCAATCGCCGTTTTCAGGTGGCGCCCGCGCAATCCGGCAGCGCTTTCCTGCCCTGCCGCAGCCGGGATCTGGAGCGCATTTTCTCACTGCAATTCGAGCGCACCGTCAACCGCGACAACACCGTCAGCTTTCAGAATCTGTCGTTGCAGGTCGAGCGCGTCCAGTGGCGAGCCACTCTGGCCGGTTGCAGCGTCACCGCTCATCAACATCTCGACGGAACTTTAAGTCTCAGCTACGGACCCCATTGCCTCGGTCGCTACCTTCCCGATGGCAACCCACTTAAACCTTCTACCAGGATGAGCAGAGGAAGGGGAACTGCCCCCTTCCCCTGCAACCCCATCCCCAAAATCGACCCAACCCAACCGGCGAGGGCACAACTATGAAACCGGACATATCACCTGCTACAAAAACCGGACATTTTAACTTGCTACCGACAGCGAAGTCGGATAGGTGGTCGTGTCTTAAATAGAGTGTTGCTGGAAAAGTAATTCTTTCAGGCTCCAAATGTGATTGGTTAATCCTGCTTCCATTTCGCGGCTCAGATCAGCGATTAAGCTGTTTGAAAAAAACAAGGGCAGCGGGGTTCCGTGGCCGACGCGCAAGAGGACCACCAAACCGATGAGCCAGCAACACGGTGATTAAGACACTACCCGGATAGGTGTGAAAGTTTTTACAACTTCGAGGGAGTCCCATTATTTCTCATCGGCTGCTGGGTATTTGCTGATTCTTTCCTGAAGCGTGCACATTAATCGCGACGGACTCGCTTACCCTCAAGACAAATGTGCTCGGGTTCTTGATTCCCCACTTCGTATACGGCACGACGAAATGCCCAGTCGCAGTCCAGTGATCTTGTGCGAGGTCCACTTGAATCGGAATTGTCATTTCATGGTCTCCACCATGAATCGTGAAAATTCCATGCACCCGCAGGTTTGACGTACCGTTCATCCCGACTCTCCCATCTACCCGGTCTGGACGAAAAGTGATATCCGGGTACGTTGCGCTCTCCAGGACTTCTTTGTGCATCTTCCGGTCCCGCATCCCGATCCCAGTATGGCCGCTCGTGGCGTCCACTACCACTTCGCCGCTGATTTCTCCGGACGCAGGATTGTAAAGTACCTTCCCCCGTTTCAACGCAAAAGTTCCGTGCACATTGTGCACCATGTCACCCAGCGTGAACGTTACGGCAGTCTGCGACGGAAGGAATTCAAAAACCGCTTCGGGAGTCTGGGCACGGCACCCAACCGCAAGGGCTAGGATCAGCACCGCATGGCAGGGAAACGAACTGGTCATTCTTAATCTGGTTGTACCGATATCAGCCTCTTTTTTGAAAATCGTAGGCCGCAACTGGACCGAGGAACTATAACGTGAGCAGTACTCTAAAATACATGAATAATTGAGAATTCGGGCCCGACTATTGCTCTTAGTATTGGCACCCGCTTATCAGTCTGACATTGGCGGTGACGCCTTGTCAGTCTGACAGTGTGACGGCAGTGCTGATGAGAAAAATGGCGGAGAGGGAGGGATTTGAACCCCCGATACCCGTTAAGGTATGTCCGCTTTCGAGGCGGATCGTTTCAACCACTCACGCACCTCTCCGTGACGGACCTTTTGTGTGAGGCCTCGATAGATGTGGGCCCTTTTCTCAGGATTTCGGCAGTCAGGAGTTTGTTCGTAGTCCCAACTATTTTCTCTATCGTCGCTCCCGAAAAAAATCCTTCAATAATCCCGCGCAGCGATCTGCAAGCACTCCGCCGCGAACTTCCATATTGTGATTCAGTTGAGGATGGTTGAGCACCTGCATCACCGAATAAACCGCTCCAGCCTTGGCATCGTCAGCACCGAAAACCAAACGTTTCAACCGCGAATGAACCATCGCGCCCGCGCACATCGCGCAGGGTTCAATTGTAGCAAACAGTTCGCAGCCGATCAGACGGTGATTCCCGATCGCGGCGCCTGCCTCTCGCATCGCGATGATTTCGGCATGAGCACTGGGATCGCGATCACTGAGATTGCGGTTCCACCCGCGGCCTATTATTTGATTTTCCAGAATAACGACCGCTCCTACCGGTACTTCGCCGATGCTGAGCGCTTCCCGCGCCGCGAGCAGCGCCTCCTCCATCCAAACTTCGTCCATCAAGCATAACCCGTGGGAGTGAAATAGATTGCGTGACAGCTTTTCTCGGAAGATCAGCCACTGCAGAAGACCGCGGCAGCGTCACCGTTGAATTGTCACCAGAATATTTTCTGGAAAAAATCGCTTCCTCTACGTTAATTCATATTAATGGTTTTCATTCCTCCCAGAACTTGAATTAATATTATCTCGGTTCGACGCTAAGTATTGGCAAGATTAGGAAGAAGAGTTTGGCCCCGATATTGCCTTAGAATTTTGGGGACAAACTATGGGTCAGGAAGTTTCAATTTCGTATCAGGCCGTAAAGAGCAAAGTTTACAAACTGATTGACGCTCTGGTCGAGGATGCAAAGACCCGGGGTGATGTGCAAGAGTCCGTGAAACGCTGGTGGAAGTTAGTACACCCGGCAGACCGCCCGGTCGCCCGGAAATACCTGATGATGGTGCTGGAACGCTCGAACGCAAGCCTGGAAGCCATCTCCGATGGTTTACTGCAATTTGCGGAGGGCGAGACTGAACCCTCTAAGTTGTCGAAGCTTCACACCGTACCAGACCAGACCCAGATCGGCTCACGAATCTAGCCTGTAGTCTCCGGCAGGCGTTCGGGATCCACATCTCGGTCTTTTTTGTCTCACTAACTTGGGCCGTCACTAACAACGCGAAGCATATAAGCCTAGACGACCAAAAATCCCCGTAAATCGTTAAAAACGCTTCTCCTAGTGCCGTCACCATGGCGCATTTGACCCTGCAACAGCCTCCGGAGGGCTTTCGCAAGGAGTCAAGCCTTTGAAGTTAACTTCGGTTCATCCCATTCGCTTGCGTAGCGCGAACCAAACTCGATCAAGGTCTGGTACTTCTCTGGAATGCGTCTTTCAGCCAAAGCAGAGTGTAGACCTTATTCACCGCGTTCTTCATGATGCACTTCATCTCACCTTGTGTGATATGAGAATACTTCTTGTCGCCCGAACACGTTGGGCATTTGATTCCGGCGTGCACGTCTTCGATGGGGCCGTTTCTGAAGCATTGAGCAACGATACTCTTCGCTTCTTTTGCACGGTGTGGGTCAACAATCGAAGGCCAACGTTTAGTCATTCCCGGATGATAGAGCATACCTTGCCCGGTGCCCCAGGGTTCCCGCGTTTTTTGAACGGCAACCTGGAACCGTGTCGGCATGTGCGACCCACGTTAGCGTCAAAAACTGACCGCTATAGACTCTCCCACTTCATCAGTGCACCGTGACGGTCACCGAGGAACTTGCCCGGCCATATTGATTGGTTGCGTAGAGGGTATAGACGGTCGTCTGCGCCGGAGAAACCGTCACCGTATTGCCCCTGACGGCGCCCACTTGTGGCGACACGACATAATAGGACGCGCCCGAAGCTTGCCAGCTCAGCGACACTTGCGTGCCCGCGCTCACGGTTGTTGCACTGGCGGTGAAACTGGTAACAGTTGGGACTGAGCCCTGAGGAACGGTCGCCGCCGTATAGATGGGATTCATCTGTACCACTTCAAAAGCGGAAGCAGGCACCTGCGAAAGATTGTGCAGATCGCTGTTATCCCAGCGATCATCGGGAGCGCCGCTGAGATACATTGCGCTGCCGTTATCGGCCATGATCATGCCGTGGCGCTTGAGCGCCGTGAGAATGACTTGAACATTCGGCGAAAACTGAGAAATGTCGAAGCTCGCTTTGAGCCGTAAACGCATTCCCATGGGTGCAGCGAATTGACCAGTGGAGTTCGCCGCCCAATGCGATGCGGGAGGCACAATGGCCGCGCGGCTCTGTGGCAGAGTGAATCGAACGGCATGTTGAATGCTTCCGCTGGCGACTTCGTCGTAGCGAATCAATCCGGGGAAGATTGGCAGTCCGGCGGCATCCGCCGAGGTCCATGTCCAGGGGCGCTGCTCGTCGTTTTCAAGATCCCACACGGCTGCCGAATCCGCCTTCCACGTGCCATCGGAATTCGAAACCGAATTGTAGAGTTCATATAGAAAACAATTGCTGTTGTCGAGCACCAGCACATGCCGGTCGCCGCTGCCCGGGTTGGGATAGCCTTCAATCGCTGCATTGGCGGGAATCGGCATGGGACCGGGATCGCTCTCATCTCCATACGCGGTGAAATTAACGTTGACCAGAGCCTGCGATCCACTCACGACTGTATATGGAATGCCGATGCTCGATCCCGCATACAGACCCGCGCCGAAGTCAGGATGCAATCCGATGCTGGGGCCAATAAAGCTAATGATGGCGCTGGAATTCGGGTCAACCGGCGATGCGGAAATATCCTGATTCCGAAGATCGGGTGCCGGAAAGGGACGAAAGCCATTCAGCGACGCTCCCTGACCGACCGCCAGGGCGCTGCAAGCACTGGACTGAGTTCCTCCGCCGCCACCGCCGTTCCCTCCACCGCCTCCGGATCCGCCGCTGCCGCCGCCGGAAGTGGTGAGCGACCCGCCAGGTGCGGACGAGCCGCCTCCGCAGCCTGCCAACAACAAAAGCAGCAAGGCTGTCTTGAAAACAATCGCGGAGCGAAGAAGTCTTATTCGCAAGAAGTGCCCTCAACTTCATTTTCGAGGGTTTGGGTAGATAGTCCAAGGTGGAATCAGGACCGGTTGTGCGGTATTCCGTACATGTACGGATGAGTGGGGCATGGCGAATCAATCCCGCGGCGACTTCATCCCCAGGAACGACTGAAACAAAAAACGCAGGCGCGATCAAGCAACGCGACATGCCAATCGCTTCCTCGGCAGCGTAAACTGACGAGACTTATGAAGCGTATTCTCGTCACCGGCGCAACGGGTAAAGTGGGATCGAACTTTATAAACCGAATTCTTCAGTCCAATAATTATCAGGACGTAGTCATTCGCGCCTTATGCCATCAGCGCCAACTGCAACCTGGCGAGCGACTTGAGGTAGTTTCTGGCAACATCTCTGACCGGGAAGTGGTGCGCAAGGCCGCCAGCGGAGTCACGCATGTTCTGCATTGCGCCACGTGCAAAGAGACTCCCGAGCAAATTATGGACGTCACGGTCAAGGGTTTGTTCTGGTTGCTGGAGGAGTGTCGCGCGAGTTCGTCATTTAAGCAGATGATTCTGATAGGCGGCGATGGTGCGGTCGGCCACTTCTTTTATCCGCATCCCGTCCCAGTCACAGAGCAGCAGAAGCACAGCGCTTATCCCGGCTGCTATGCGCTGTCGAAAGTTCTTGAAGAAGTCATGTTGGAACAATACTTCATTCAGTATGACCTGCCGGGATGTTGTCTTCGCGCACCCTGGATTATGGAAAAAGATGACTTCAAGTATTCGCTTTCTTTTGGCGACGACGTTTTCGGCGGCCCACGATGGCGAGACTTGGTGGGCGCCGAAATCGCGGATGGGTACATGAAGAATGGTTCAGTGCCAGTTATGCTCGATCCCGATGGCAATCCCGTTAAACGCAACTTCGTTCACGTGAGCGACCTGGTCGAAGCGATTCTGGCGGCAATTGATCATTCCAAGGCACACCAACAGAC
>DASYGR010000084.1:0-2662 GCA_035999525.1 Terriglobales bacterium | reverse complement strand
GATACGGACATATCCAGGAAGTCATCATTCAGAATTTCCGGGCCAAGCCAGACATTTTGATGCGAAATTCACCTGAACCTTCGCAAGGCGATATGATGCGCACGATTGCGGTCGCACGGTTGCTCATGCCGGACATGAATATTCAGGCTCCTCCCAATTTGTCTACGCCTTATTACGAAGACTTGCTCGATGCGGGCATCAACGATTGGGGCGGAGTTTCGCCGCTGACGCCCGATTTTATAAATCCAGAAAAACCATGGCCGCATCTCGACCAATTACGAATGCGAACGGAAGCGAAGGGATACGATCTGCGCCAACGTCTTCCGGTCTATCCAGAATTTCTGCCGGCGGCCACGGGCAGGCCCGGCTTACTTAGGGAAAAAGTCCTGGCGGGCGCAAATGCAGAAGGATATGCCAGGAGCGCCGCATGATCACCGTGCTGACCGGAGGCACCGGCGGAGCGAAATTCATAGATGGTTTGCGACAGGTCATATCCCCTGATGAACTCACAGTGATCGTAAACACGGGAGATGACTTGAATTTGTGGGGGCTGGCGGTGTCGCCGGATATTGATTCTATCGTTTACGTTCTCTCAAGCTTGCTAAGCAAAGAGCGCGGGTGGGGAGTGCAATCCGATACATTTTTATGCCTGCAGACGATGGCGCGATATGGTGAGCCGGATTGGTTCAAAGTAGGCGACCGAGACTTAGCCATGCATATACTTCGCTCAAAAATAATGGGCGAAGGGAAAACTCTGGCAGAAGCGACTGCGGAGATTGCCCACAAGCTTGGAGTTTCAGCGCGTGTGCTTCCCATGAGCAATGACCGCATCGAAACCAGAATCCAAACTCCTGCTGGCGATCTTAGTTTTGAGGAATATTTCGTAAAGCGCCGCTTTCAGGATGAAGTCATCGCAGTACGTTTTGCCGGATCGGAACAGGCGCGGCCCGCACCGGGCGTGCTCGACTCAATCTTGTTTGCTGATGCCGTCGTCCTTGCGCCTAGTAATCCTGTAACAAGCATTGGTCCGATTCTTGCGATTGCAGAAATCAGGCAAGCGCTCCGTGACACATCGGCGCAAGTCATTGCGGTGAGTCCCATTGTCGGCGATGCAGCAGTGTCCGGGCCTGCCGCAAATCTCATGGCGTCTGAGGGATTGCCCGTCTCTATCGCGGGCGTTGCGCAGGCTTACCAGGATTTCCTGGACGTCCTCGTGGTTGATGTGGCCGATGATGAACGAGGCAAACGATTGCGGCACTCGGAACTTCACGTCCATTCCACCAACATCCTCATGCGAAGCCCCGCCGACAAAGTAAATCTCGCACGTGAAGTTCTCTCTCAAATGGCCGCCTGCGCCGGATCGAATCAACGATGATTCTGATTCCCGTCAAGAATTTGAAGTATGCCAAAAAGCGGCTCGCCGCATTGCTTGATCAATCCACGCGCACTGAGTTGGCACAGGCAATGCTGCTTGATGTTCTGGAAGCACTCAGTTCTTGGCCGAATCGGCCTCCGGTTGGAATTGTTACAAGTGATGCCTTCGCGGGGGAACTTGCACGGAGTTTCGATTTTGATGTGATTCCCGATGCCGCTGCGAACAGTGAGTCGGACGCAATCGAAATAGCTACGCGATTCTGCGAACAACGCGGGTCGAAATTCACTCTGGTGATTCCTGGAGATATTCCTCTGGTTAGAGTCTCGGAGCTTGATTTGATCATTCAGTCCGCGCCAGTGGAAGGAACCGTTCTCGTGCCTTCTTCGGACAAGCGCGGCACCAACGCAGCATTTCGTAGTCCGTGCCGACTTTTTCCCCTGCGTTTCGGGAATGACAGCTTCGTGCCGCACCTGGCTGCCGCGCGCGACACGGGAAAACCGTGCGTCGTATTGTCGCTTCCCGGAATTGCTCATGACATTGACACGCCATCGGATTTGCAACAACTCGCAGCCGCGACGGGTCAGTCGAGATCGCAGCGTCTTGCACGTCAATGGGATTTGAGACTACTTTCTATCGCGGCCAACGACCAATGAAATCTTCCAACCGTTCTCGCGAGATTCGAATCATCCCGATCCCGCTTGACGGTGAAATTGTGGCTGGGGATTCGGTCGCAGGAAAACTGCTGGAAGCAATGCGAAATCACAAGGTGTCGTTCACAACCGGCGATATTCTAATTGTGAAACACAAAATCGTATCCAAGGCCGAAGGACAAATGGTGAAATTGGATGGCGTCAAATCGTCAGCCAGTTCGCGTAGATGGGCCCAGAAATACAATCTAGATGCGCGTGTTACCGAAGTCGCGATCTCTCAAAGCAAACGGATTGTGCGTCGCAAGCGAGGGGTTCTGATTACTGAGACGCAACACGGATTGGTATGCGCGAACAGTGGAGTGGATGTATCGAATGTGGATGGCGGACAGAGCGCGTTGCTTCTTCCGCGCGACCCAGACGGATCCGCGAGGCTGATTCATCGCGAATTAAAGAAACGCATCGGGATATTTATTCCCGTTATCATTACGGATAGTTTTGGCCGTCCATGGCGTGGGGGATTGACCGAAGTCGCGATTGGCGTTGCCGGAATGAAACCCATGCATGATTATCGGCGGCAACGTGATTCCCACAGATATGTTTTGCGAGCGAGCATCGAGGCGGTCGCTGACGAACTCGC
>DASYGR010000041.1:0-4777 GCA_035999525.1 Terriglobales bacterium | reverse complement strand
CGCCGCCAACATAGCGAAGCATCCCCAGAAATTTCGTCAGCGCGGCTTCGTCAACTTTAGCAATGTGCTGTTTCACGCTGTCGCGAGCGCGTTCTTTCAAATGCTGGTCCGACCGGCCGGCCTTCGCTACTCCGATGATTGGAACATTGAGATTTCCGCTCTTTACCATCTGATATAGAGCAGGAAGAACCTTCTTGTTTGCCAGATCGCCCATGACTCCGAAAACCACCAATGCGTCACTCGAAGTGGCTTCTTTCGTAGAATTATGCGCAGCTTTACGATTTCTCGGATCGCTCATAGTCCTCATAGTGTATGACGAATGAGCGTCGCGTGTCGCAGCCGTGAACCGTAGCGTTAACGTTCGTTTAACGCGCGTGTTCGAGGGTCTTTCAAATCGGGACACTGTACCAGTTCCGATTTATGGATTGGCCTTAAAAGTCAGCAAAGATGTCTTGACTTCCGGCGTATGAGGCCTAACATGTAAGTATCACCTCCGATCCAGCTCAGGATCGAGTGGGCCGATAGCCAAGGAACTGTCACCGCTTCTTGGTTGCCGGCCCATTTAATTAGGGATTATCCCAACACAGAGCACGGATTAAAGACGGGTACGGACTCTGCTTCTGCTGCTTGCAGCAACTGCCGATCAGCAGAAACGAAAGTCGGGACGTTTGCGCCTGAAGAAGTCTTTAGCGACAAGTATCCTGCTAATTGAACAGCGTCGAATGTAAATAGACCATGCGAGTCCACCAACGCACACGCCATGTCGAACATGGCTTCAGTTACGAGCTGTCTGAGAAAGACCGCTTCTAGGTGTCGTTGAAATCGCTCCAGTAGTTGGATAACGATGCTGCTGGCAATTTCTCCTGCGCGCTCCCGCCGTCGCAGGGCTGAACGTATCTCCACTTGAGCCAGGGTCAAGATAGCAAGCTGGTTGCCTTTGGCATTCGCGAGGCGTAAAACCTGCTCTGTCCCTGGCTCACGCACGTAGAGCTTTACTAGTGCGCTTGTGTCGAGATAGTAGAGAGCCAATTACCGGTGCCTTTCACGGATGATCGTAGCGGAAAGAGGTTCGCCCTTGATTTCTATTGGATGGAAATCCAAATCCGCATCGCCGCCTCCCAAAATCTCTTTTACTTCTGGCATCAGGCGATTTACGCGAATTGTAGTTACCGGAAATTCCGGCGCTTTTGGATTTGGAACTCTTCCGACGAGGATGAATCTCTTGTCTATCGCCGAACGGATCACGTTCTGGCGCTCAACATCAGTCCGAATTGAAGGAATGTCCTCTGAAGGAAGAACTTCGTCCCGGAACTTCTTGAGCGTCACAAACTTCCAGCCCGGTTTTGACTCGGCGCGGTCGAGGACCTTAACCAAAACCTTCAACAAGTCAATTTCAGCCGGATGAAAATAAGCGGTTGTGCGAGAGATATTCCCATCAGGCCCTTTGGAGCTGCTCTGCGCTGTCGAACTGCCGGCTTCACTTCTGATAGCGGGTTTCGCTGTACCCGCTTGCTCTGGCGTTGGACGCGTCGGCTCGAATCGAATCTCAATTCTTCCAGACTCCGGCGACCAATTGTCTGCTGATGCATTGCTGCGCTTTTTCCTGCCGCTCGCGTCTAGCAAGGAAACGCGTGAGCGATAGTTGTCGGGGACAAGATACTGGAGTTCTTGCAGTATGTGCTTAAGGGGATTGTCCAACTTTTGGGCAAACTGTGTCTCAATCTGTTCAATTTTCATAGATTCACCTTCTAGATAATCTTCTTAAGATATGCCGACATAAATCTTCGACAGATATTTATTTATAGGGCCTTGTGGGGTCTTGTCAAGCAAATTTTTTACTTTAGCACGCGCTTTTAACAAAGAGTTCCGCCCACGAATATTTCTTCATTCAGCAGCTGCGGTATCATCTTTCCGTGGCCAGTTTTTACGTCAAGAATTTCGGATGCCGCGCGGCGCAAGCCGACGGCGCAGCGATCGAACAACAGTTCCGTCACCTCGGTTTGGAGACCGCCGACTCTGTTGAGCACGCCGGAATCATCGTCCTCAATACTTGTACGGTTACGGCCTCAGCCGATCAGGACGCCCGTTCGGCTATTCGCAGAATTCACCGCGACAATCCGGATTGCCAAATTGTTGTCACTGGGTGCTACGCGCAACGAGCTCCAGATGAAATTGCCAGCCTTCCGGGAGTACATCAAGTTGTGGGAAACTCCCACAAACATCGTCTCGCGGAAATTGCTCTTGCAGATCGCCCATTGAGGCCCTCCGCCAGTTCCGAGTTTATTTCGATCTCGAACTTGCAGAGTTCACCCGCCCGCCTTTTCGTCTCCGACATCTTTGCTCATACCGAACTGCTTGCCGCTCCCGCTTTTGACGCCGCCAATGACCGCACGCGCCCAAACCTCAAAGTTCAGGATGGATGTAATAACCGATGTTCATTTTGCGTGATTCCATATGTTCGAGGGCAAAGCCGGTCTTTACCTTTGGAACAGGTTCTGCAACAAGTGAATATGCTTGTTGAGGCCGGATATCGCGAAGTAGTGATTTCCGGCATCAACTTGGGACGCTGGGGTCGCGATCTCAACGCAATTGCTAAAAGCCACGCACCCCGTTTTGAAGATCTAGTACGCGCGATTCTCGCCGAAACTTCGCTGGAAAAGCTTCGTATCTCCTCGGTCGAACCGATGGATTGGAGCGAGGAACTAATCTCGATGATGGCCGGTTCTCCGCGCATTGCGAAACACGCTCACGTCCCAATGCAATCCGGAAGCGATAGGATTTTGCGGCTCATGCATCGCAAATATCGCCCTTGGCACTATCGCGAGAAGATCGAACAAATCCGGGTTGCAATCCCCGATGCGGCGATAGGCGCCGATGTGATGACCGGTTTCCCAGGAGAAACCGACGCGGATTTCGAAGAAACGAGGCAAATGATCGAAACTTTGCCTTTCACTTATCTGCATGTGTTCACGTATTCACCGCGTCCGGGAACTCCCGCAGCAACAACGACGAATCAAGTTCCGGTGAAAGTTGCACGAGAGCGAAATCGAATCCTGCGCCAAGTAGCAGACGAAAAGAAGCGAGTCTTCATGAAGTCATTCATCGGTAAGCTGCTTCAGGCGATCACACTTAACGCAATGCGGGCAGCCGCAGAGTCAGATTTCACCGAGGCATTGACCGACAATTTTTTGACGCTTCGCGTGTCGGGAAAGCATGAGCCGAACCACTGGATAAGAGCAACCGTGACCGGTTGCGAGGACGGAACGTTAGTTGGAGTGGAAGACAACAAGACACTGAAGGATCCCGAGTACTACATGCCCAGCTTTTTCACTTCTTCGTTGTAATACTTCCTGTAGAGGATGTCCCACTCCTGGCTGCCTTCGAGGATTGTGCGTTTTTGGTTTTCAATCTTATGCCGGGCGGCTAGATCAATCCTTTCCTCGTGATTCAGCAACTCTTCGAGAATTTTCCGCACTTCGAGGCGAAGCGTGTTGCGATCTTCCACGAAATCCACTTCGTCCATTTCAGCCAGCGCGTCCGTGAGTCCGTGAGCAACCTTATTGACTTTATCGCGGCTCAACCTCACAGCACCGCCTTATACTTGCGCACCAATTCGTTCTTAACCTTGCGAAACATCTCCTGATAGTTTGCGCCGCTCTTGTTCATTTCTTCGGAATACGCTTCCAGGATCACGCGCACTTCATCGTTGATGCGGTCCTCGAGGGACAATTCCTCGAGGATTGCGGCGTGCACCTTCTCCGTAACCGCAGGCACAGCCTTGGTCTCGATGAACTCACCGGCAATTAATTTCTTGGTGACTTCGCGGGCCAGATAGCCCACATATTCTTTCGAAAGCAGCATGAGGCGGATAAATATCGGATTGCGAAAACTGAATTGCGAAAAAATAGTGTAGCACAGGCGATGCATTGATCGAATCCCGCTATTTGCCCACAGGCTCTTAAGTAGAGACATACCTTGCGATGTGTTGTTCTGTGCATAGACGGCCAGCGCCGCACTTGCATCGAAGCAGTGTGCCAAAGCGTCTGCCAAAAACCGGGCTAGCCAAAACCGCCCGTGTAAAGGCGGCTGCGATCCCAGCCCAGGATTTAGCCGAGACATTTCCTCCAATCGCCCTACCAATTAAACCTCCCTATCCATCAGCAGAAGCGAAGTCCGTCGCCGAGGTTCCCCAGGGGCCGGGATGGCTTTACGAGCCCAAGTGGGATGGTTTCCGATGTCTGGCTTTTCGCGCAGGCAAAAAGGTGCTATTGCAATCAAAAGCTGGCCAACCATTGGGACGTTATTTTCCTGAGATGGTAGCGGCATTGTCCGCACTTCCTCACCAGCGGTTCGTTTTAGATGGCGAGATCGTGATCTTTTCTGGAAGTCATCTTTCTTTCGACAATCTTCTGATGCGCATTCATCCAGCACAATCGCGCATTCGCAAACTGGCGACGGAAACTCCTGCGACCATGATGTGTTTCGATCTGCTCGTTGATTCCGGCGGAAAATTACTGACTGATATCTTGCTGTCTGACCGAAGACAAAAGCTGGAAGAATTCTTCGCGGATTTACCCACGAATGGTATGGTTCGCCTTTCGCCGGCTTCGAAAAATCCTAAACAAGCCGAAAAATGGATGCACGAGCTCGCAAGAATGGGCCTCGACGGAATCGTCGCCAAGCGCCTCGACGAGCCTTACCGCTCGGGCGAGCGCACCGCGATGGTAAAGATCAAACGCATTCGCACCGCGGATTGCGTTGTAGGAGGCTTTCGTTA
>DASYGR010000022.1:0-5069 GCA_035999525.1 Terriglobales bacterium | reverse complement strand
GCTTCGCGCTGGCTGGGCGACATGGCTAATGCTGCGCTGGTCAATCCCTCAGTGGAAGATTATCGCCAAGCCGCAATAAGAGTCGGCGTATTGGCTGACCAGCCCATCACACTGTTTGACGCAACTGTCGCCGCTCTTTCGCTGCGGTTGGATCTTCAAGTATGGACCTACGATCACCACTTCGATCTTTTGCGAGTGAAGGTGTGGAGGTGACGGCGAACCTATCTCACCTGTCCGGTTCCGATCACTTCGTACTTCGTAGACGTCAATTCAGCCAACGCAAAGGGTCCACGGCAGTGCAATTTTTGGGTACTGACGCCCATTTCTGCGCCAAAACCAAATTCGCCGCCATCGGAAAATCGCGTCGAAGCATTCCAATAAACTGCGGCTGAGTCAACAGCGCGCAGAAACTGCCGCGCATTCTTTTCGTCTTTGGTGACGATTGCGTCTGAATGTTTGGTTGAATACTGGTTGATGTGTGAGATTGCTTCGTCCACGTCAGCGATCACTTTAATTGCAATGCATAGGCGCAAGTATTCTTCTCCCCAGTCTTGGGGTTGCGCTGCGCCCACGTGTAATCCGGGAGACAGTTTCAAAGTCTCCTCATCGCCGCGGACTTCCACGCCCGACGCGATCAGCTTTTTCACGATGCGGGGAATGTACTCCGCCGCAATTTCTTTGTGCACCAAGAGCTTTTCAGCTGCATTGCAAACCGATGGCCGCTGCGTCTTGGCATTAATTACGATCTTATCCGCCATTTCAAAATCTGCCGACTCGTCCACGAAAATGTGACAATTTCCTGCACCGGTTTCAATTACAGGGACCGTTGCGTTCTCGACAACATAGGAAATGAGAGCCGTGCCGCCGCGAGGAATCAATACATCTACAAGGCCACGTGCTGTAATCAATTCGCGCACGGAATCGCGAGTGCTGGAATCCAACAATTCAATTACACCGTCGAAAACTCCACGGACACCGGCGAGGATTTCGACAATCCGCTGATTGCTGTGAGCCGCCTCTTTTCCGCCGCGAAGCGCGATTGCATTTCCGGTCTTGAATGCGAGGGCGACCGAATCGGCGGTCACGTTTGGACGGGATTCATAGATGATTCCCACGACTCCCAATGGCACTCTGAGTTTTCGGATCTGAATGCCGTTGGGACGAGTCCACTCCGCCAAGATTTCATAAACCGGATCGGGCAGCGCAGCGACATTTCGCATGCCCTGTGCCATGGACGCAATCCGCTCGGAATTCAGCAACAAGCGATCCAGCATGGCGCCGGTCAAGCCGGACGAGTCAACATCTTTGCGATTGGCTTCGATAATACTTTCAGCGTTGGAATCAATCGCATCCGCCATGGCGAGCAAAATGGTATTTTTCTGCTGGGTAGAAAGTTGGGCGAGCCGGATCGCCGCGCCCTTTGCACGCAGGAGCTTATCTTGAGACGAAAGCGGCTTATTGATTGTAGTTGCCACTAAGAAAATCCCTCATTGGGGAGGAAAATAGGTTCCGATTTTTCGTGCAATGGCTGCTGAAATCGCATTGGCATGACGCCCATTTACGATCGCAACGTTCACTCCACCTTCGCTCGCAGCTTTTGCGGCGCGCAATTTCGAGCGCATGCCTCCCGTGCCTAGTTCACTTCTGCCGTTGCAAAGCGCTTCCATTTGTGGGGTCAGCTTGCGCACGGTACGCAGGAGACGCGACCGTTTGCCGTTCGGGACGTAGAAACCGTCCACATCGGTAAGCAAAAGTAGCCAATCTGCCTTGACCGCAGTCGCAAGCAGTGCGCTTAATTCGTCATTGTCGCCGAACGCCCCAACCAGCTCACGAACGGAAACGCTGTCATTTTCATTCACGATCGGCACCACGCCCAACTTAAGCAACTCGTGCAGCGCGTTCTGCAAATTCTTGTAGCGAACCGGCGAAGTGAAGTCGTCACTGGAAAGCAACAGCTGGGCGACTACTTTCTTGCCGAAGAAAAGCCGCTCGTAGGTATTCATGAGCACGCTCTGTCCCACGGCGGCGCACGCCTGCATCAAGGGGACGGTAGATGGCCTTTTGCTGAGTCCCAGATTCGACATCCCCGAGGCAATGGCGCCAGAAGTGACGATCAAATATTCGTGCTGCAAGGGTTCGAGCTGATCAACCAACGCTCGCATTCGGACGGTATCAATGCTACCGCGCGGAGCAATAAGACTGGTGCCGACTTTGATGACAAGACGCATAGCTACCGATAATTTAACAGTTCGACTGCGCAATGGCACTCGGTTCCTTGATTCTGTACCGGCGACGCGCCCAAGTGACAGAGAGTTGCCGCTTCCTGCCTTATGTGGTGCAATCTCTCTGTCATGAATCGCCGGGATTTTATTCGTCTCTCTGCGACGGCCTCTGCCGCTGGTCTTTCTTTGCCGTTCAATTTTCCCACCGCTTTCGCTGAGGCTAACCCTGCTTCCACGGTTCGGCTGACACTGCGTCCCGACCGGCTCGGCAACAGGATTGGCGACGACTTCACTGGATTGAGTTATGAGTCGGCTCAACTGGGCAATCCACACTTCTTTTCCGCAGACAATACGGAGCTGGCTGGATTTATCCAGAGGCTTGGGCGATCTGGAGTCTTGCGGATAGGCGGCAACACCAGCGAGTTCACGCATTGGGCTGGGAAGGGGGCGAGCAAAGCCGACACGGCGGAGAATCAAAGACTTCGCGAGCAGGATAAGACGAATCCCATCGCCTACGCGTTGGCTGTTGGTCCGGACACTGGGCATAAAGCGCCTGCGCCGGTGAATATTACGCCGCTTGCTATCCGGAATTTGAAAGATTTCCTAGACGCATGCGGATGGAAACTCATTTACGGCTTGAACATGGGAACGGGGACGCCGGAGCAAGCGGCGGACGAAGCTTCCTACGTGATGGACGCCGTGGGGCCCAAGTTGATCGCGTTTCAGCTTTGCAACGAGCCTGATCTTTTTTTTCGGAACGGAATCCGCAAATCGGATTACGACTTCAAGCAATTCGCCGAAGAGTGGCAGCGCTTTTATCAGGCTATTCGTGAACGAGTTTCGAAAGCGCCATTCGCGGGGCCGGATACTGCCTACAACAATGAGTGGCTGGTGCCCTTTGCGAAACAATTCAAGAACGAAGCGGTGTTTCTCTCGCAGCATTACTATGCGGAAGGTCCGCCGACGGATCCCTCAATGACGATTGAAAGGCTGCTGAAGCCGAATCCCAAGCTTGAGGCCGAGTTTGAAGGAATGAATCAGACCGTGCATGACTCGGGATTGCCATTTCGGCTGGCGGAAACGAACTCGTGTTATCAGGGAGGCAAGGCCGGGGTTAGCGATACGTTTGCTTCGGCGCTCTGGGGCGCGGACTTGATGTATCAACTGGCGTCCGACGGCGGCATGGGAATCAATTTTCACGGCGGCGGCTATGGCTGGTACACGCCCATCGCCGGAACCCGCGAAAACGGGTTCCTGGCAAGGCCAATCTACTACGGCATGTTGCTCTTCGCTCAGGCCGGGCCTGGTCAGCTTATCGAGAGCAAACTTGACGGCCTGGAGCAGGCCCCTTTGCTGACGGCTTACGGTCTTCGCGGCGATTCAGGGAAAATTAAAGTAGCAGTCTTTAACAAGAATTTGGACCGCAGCGTTCGGCTGACAATTGAATCGGGACAGCGCACGGAACGGGTGACTGCGCTTCGCCTGCACGCGCCGCGAGTGGATGACACAACGGACACGACCTTTTGTGGATCACCCGTGGGCGCAAGCGGCGCATGGTCTGCCGCGCAAGAAGAAAAATTGAGCGTGGAGAACGGACTTGCTTTGATCGAACTACCGGCGGCAAGCGGCGCGCTAATTGCGTTCGAAGGTTAGAGGCATCGGCTCCCGTGCGGGGCGCGATCTTCGTTTTTATCTTACCAAGACTTATGGCTCGAGCTGTTTTGATCCGTCCCTTTGGGTGCGGTTAAAGACTATGCGGCTGCTTCCTGTTTCAGTGCCTGGTCAATTTCCGCCATTTCGCTTTTGCTGAGGCGGAATTCTGATGCTCCCATGATTCCTCCCACCTGTTGTGGACTGCGAAATCCGACGATTGCTCCGGTTACAGCAGGATTGTCCAGCGTCCACGCGATTGCAACTTCTCCCGGGGTACGATTATGCCGTTTTCCGATTTCCCGCAAGCGTTCTACCAGACGCAGATTGCGTGAGAGCAGAGGCTCGTTAAAGTTGGGAAGATTTTTACGCCAGTCTTCAGAGGAAAAATTTGCCACGCGCTCGCGAGTCATCGAACCTGTGAGCAGCCCGGCGGACATGGGCGAATAAACGATGACTCCGATGTTGTGACTCTTGGCGTATGGCAAAATTTCCTTCTCTATTTCGCGAGTCACAATTGAATAAGGAGGTTGAAGCGACGTGATGGGCGCAATAGCCTCGGCACGCTTCATTTGCGCAACGTTGAAGTTCGAGACTCCAATGTAGCGGACTTTGCCTTGTTCTTTCAGCCGCGCCAGCTCGGTCCACCCCTCTTCAATATCTTCGTCCGGCTCCGGCCAGTGAATTTGGTAGAGGTCAATGACGTCGGTTTGCAGGCGGCGCAGGCTGTCGTCGCATTCCCGGCGGATAGACGCGGCTTTCAATGACGCCCCAACCTGGCCTTTGCTATCCCACACCCGCTCGCACTTGGTAAAGATGTAGGGGCGCGGTGACCGTCCCTTCAATGCCCGCGCAACTACTTCTTCCGAATGGCCGAGGCCGTAGAGTGCGGCGGTATCAATCCAGTTGAGGCCGCGATCAAGCGCGGCATGAACCGCGGGGATGGAGTCACTCTCGTCCTGGGGACCCATGCTTCCCAGCCACCCGCTGCCGCCGATTGCCCAGGCGCCAATTCCGAGGATGCTGATTTTTAAGTCGCTGTTACCAAGTTGGCGAGTTTCCACTGATTACCTCCATTTCGCCCACCTCGATTTCGTTCGCTATACGTTGACCAGCGAACGTCCTAAACATGCAATGTTCATTGGATAACAAGAATCATCCGTGCGAGTCTGCGTCGTCCGGTGCATTATAATGGCA